>JAAYYA010000445.1 GCA_012515595.1 Actinomycetales bacterium | reverse complement strand
GGACTCCACCGGGCGGCGGTAGACCACGACGCGGGCCGGCAGCGCCCCCTCGGCCGGGAAGAGGCGGCCCAGCGCGATGCCCGACTCCCAGGGTGCGGGATCGGTCGGCGGGACGTCCTCCACGGCCACCTCCAACCCCGTGAGCTCCCGCCCCAGGCGCTGCTCGATCAACTGCACCGCGTCGAGCACCACGTCGTCGAAGCGGGCCGACCGGCTGGTCATGACCGGGACCGGCGGCCAGGCGAGCGGGCCACGCGGGCCACGGCCCCGACGGTCGCGCCGCCGGGGGTGACGCGACGCTCGCTGCGGTCCTGGCATGGGCCCATCCAAACATCTCCGGCCCGCTGCCGGGACATCCGGCGGCAGCGGGGGCGGCGCCACCTCGGCGTGGTTGCGCCGGAGCGCGGGCCGAACGGCATACAGTCTTGAATCGTGGCTATCTCCCGGCAGTGCTCCAAGACAGCGTGTGCCCATCCGGCGCTCGCCACGCTGACCTATGTCTACGCGGAGCAGACCGCGGTGCTGGGCCCGCTGGCCACCTACGCCGAGCCGCACTCCTACGACCTGTGCGACGAGCACGCCCGCCGGCTCACCGCGCCACGGGGCTGGGACGTGGTGCGACTGGCGATGGGCGAGGAGCCGCCGGACGACCTGGTGGCCCTCGCCGAGGCGGTGCGTGAGCACAAGGCCGTCCGGGGCGATCAGGCGGGTGCGGCGCCGCTGCGCCCCGCGGAGGCCAGCGTGACCGAGATCGGTCGCCGTGGTCACCTGCGCCTGCTCCGTGACCGATAGGCTCACCCGCGTGACCGGACCACGCCTGCAGGACTTCATCAAGGCCTATGACGTGCGGGGACTCGTGCCGGAGCAGCTGAACCCCGCCGTGGCGACCGCGCTGGGCTCCGCGTTCGCGCAGGTCATCGTGATCCCTGACGGGGCCACCGCCATGGTCATCGGTCACGACATGCGCCCCTCCTCGCCGGAGTTGTCCCGGGCGTTCGCCACCGGCGTGGCGGCCCACGGGGTCGACGTGACCATGATCGGGCTCTGCTCCACCGACGGCCTCTACTACGCCAGCGGCGCCCGTGACGTGCCCGGAGCGATGTTCACCGCGAGCCACAACCCCGCGGAGTACAACGGCATCAAGCTGTGCCGCTCGGCGGCCCGGCCCGTCGGGCTGGATAGCGGTCTGGGCGAGGTGCGCGACCTGGCCCAGTGGCTGCTGGACCGGGGCGCAGCGCACGACCTGCCGGCAGCCCACCGCGCCGGCGGGATCACCGAGGCCGACCTGCTGGTCGACTACGCCGACTTCCTGCACTCGCTGGTCGACCTGTCCGGGGCACGTCCGCTCAAGGTCGTCGTCGACGCGGGCAACGGCATGGCCGGGCACACCGTGCCGGCGGTCCTGGAGCGCTCCGGACTGCCGCTGGAGGTGGTCCCGCTCTACTTCGAGCTGGACGGCAGCTTCCCGAACCACGAGGCCAACCCCCTGGAGCCGGAGAACCTGCTCGACCTGCAGGCCGCGGTCCTGGCCCACGGCGCCGACCTGGGCCTGGCCTTCGACGGCGACGCCGACCGGTGTTTCGTGGTCGACGAGCGGGGCGCCCCCGTCACGCCGAGCGCCATCACCGCCCTGGTCGCGGCCCGGGAGATCGCCCGGGAGGTGTCCGCCGGTGTCGACCCCCGCGAGGTCGCCGTGGTGCACAACGTGATCTGCTCCCGCACCGTGCCCGAGACCATCGTCGAGGCCGGGGCCCGCCCGGTGCGCACCCGTGTCGGCCATTCCTTCATCAAGGCGCAGATGGCCGAACACGCCGCGGTCTTCGGCGGGGAGCACTCGGCCCACTACTACTTCCGGGACTTCTGGTTCGCCGACACCGGCATGCTCGCCGCCATGCACGTGCTGGCCGCGCTCGGCGAGCAGGAGGGCCCCCTGTCCGGGCTCGTCGCCCCCTACGAGCGCTACGCCAGCTCCGGCGAGATCAACAGCCGCGTCGACGACGTCCCCGCCGCCACGGCGAGAGTGCGTGCGTGGGGAGCCGAACGGGGCGCTAGTGTCGACCTGCTCGACGGGTTGAGTATGACGAGTGGGCCCGACGAGGCGTACTGGTCGGTCTCGCTGCGGCCCAGCAACACCGAACCGCTCCTGCGGCTCAACGTGGAGGCCGGCGACGAGGCGACGATGAGCAAGATCCGTGACGAAGTCCTGAGGATGGTGCGAGCATGACCGACGCGATCGAGCCCTGGGTGCGGGAGATCCTGCGCTGCCCGGTCGGCCGGCACGAGCTGGTCGACGCGACCGACGAGGCCGGCGCTCCCGTGCTGGAGTGCGCGGAGGACTGCGGGGGTCCCGGGCAGCGCCGCCAGTACCCCATCACCGACGGCATCCCCGTCCTCCTCGAGAGCGACGCCGCGACCGTCACGCGCTGAGGAGCCCCGATGGCACCGCACATCGACGACGCACTGCTCGACGATCCTGAGGAGCTGCTCCGCAAGGACAGCCGGCAGACCCTGCGCGCCCTGGCGACCGCCGGGGCCCAGGTCCGCGAGTCGGTGACCCTGGCCCAGGAGGCCGGCATCGACCGACTGGCGCGGCTGGACCGGCCCCGGTCGGTCCTGGTGGCGGCGCTCGGCGGCTCGGCCCTGGTGGCGGACGTCCTGGAGCTGCTGGCCGAGCCGGGTTCCCCGGTGCCGGTCCAGGCCCGGCGCAACCTGCCGCTGCCCGGCTGGGTCGGGCCGCTCGACCTGGTGGTCGCCGTGTCGCTGTCCGGTCGGGCTCCCGGACCGTTGGGGATCGCGGCGGAGGCCGCTCGGCGCGGTGCCTCCCTGCTCACCGTGGGTGCCGACGACTCGCCGCTGGCGGACGTATGCCGACGCGCCCGGGGGGTGCACATCGGCGTGGGCCGCTCGCGGACCAGTTCCCGGACGGCGTTGTGGAGCCTCCTCGTGCCGGTGCTGCTGGGTGCTGACACCCTGGGCCTCGTGGAGGCACCGGCCGCCGGGATGAGCGAGGTCGCCGCCCGCCTGGACGAGGCCGCCGAGGCCTACCGCCCGGCCTCGGAGTCGTTCGTCAACCCGGCCAAGCTGCTCGCGCTGCAGCTGGCCGAGACGGTGCCGATGGTGCTCGGCGACTCACCGCTCAGCGGGGTCGCCGCGGCGCGGGCGTCCTCGATGCTGGCGCGCACCGCGCGCATCCCCGCCCCGTGGGGCGAGCTGCCGGACGCGGCGAGCCAGATCGTGGCCTGCTTCGACGGGCCCTACACCACGATCGGCGGTCGGCGGCCCGGCACCTACGACGCGGGCCGCATCAAGCTGGGGGACATCGACACCAGCGGCTGGGAGCCGCACCTGTTCGACGAGCCCGAGGGTGACCTCGCGGAGATCCCGCGCGGCGAGGGTGGCCGCGACATCTTCGCCGACCCGTTCCTGGACGGGCCGTCGCTGCCGCAGCTCGGGCTGCTCACGCTGCGTGACGCGCCGGTCGACCCGCCGACCCGGGAGTCGGTGCAGGTGGAGGCGCTGACCGACGCGGTGCTGGTGACCGCGCGAGAGGCCGGGGTGCGGGTGATGGACGTCATCGCCCAGCCCGGCCGACCGCTGACCAGGCTGGCGGAGCTGGTCGCCACGGCGGACTTCACCGCGACCTACCTGGCACTGGGGCTGGGTCTGGACCCGTCCGTGTCGCCGCACGTCGCCGACCTCAACGACCGCACCCGCTGACCCGGGTCCCGGGCCGTCGGCGAGGATGGGGGCATGCCGACCGACTCCTGGAGCGACACCCGCCCTCTGCGGGAGGACTTCTCCACCCCTAGCACCGACCGCTGGTTCGAGGACTACACCGTGGGCGACCTGCGAGAGTACGGGTCCATCGCGCTCAGCGAGGAGGAGATCGTCGCCTTCGCCCGCACCTACGACCCGCAGCTCATCCACACCGACCCGCAGTGGGCCGAGACGGGCCCCTTCTCCGGGCTGATCGCCAGCGGCATCCAGACGATCGGCGTCTTCATGCGGCTGTATGCCGATCACTACCTGACCCGGTGCGGGTCGCTGGCCTCCCCTGGCGTGGACGAGGTGCGCTGGACCCGGCCGGTGCGACCGGGGGACTCCCTGCGGCTGCGGGCCGAGACCCTCGAGACCAGGCTGTCGCGGTCCAAGCCGGACCGCGGTCTGGTGGTCACGCTGTGCGAGCTGCTGAACCAGGACGACCAGGTGGTGCTGTCCCAGCGGGTGATGAACCTGGTCGCCGTGCGGCCAGCACCAGCAGGACCGCGGCCAGGAGAGCAGTGACCTGACCGCTGAGGACCAGCGGCAGGGACAGCGCCACCCCGGCGACCACCGTCGCCGCGGCCACCCGGACCGGTCCCGGGCGACCCGACCACAGGCTCCACGCCACCAGGGCCAGCGCCAGCACCAGGAAGAACCGGGACGGGGTGTCGGCTCCGCTTAACACCGGGGTCAGCGTGTTGACGGCAGCGGTGCCGATGTAGTCGCAGATCAACCCGCCGCTGCCGGACAGGTCCGCGATGCAGGACGGTCCGCTGCGGGGGATGTACTGCCCGCGCGCCGGGACCCACGGCAGGCCGAGCGAGAGCAGCAGCAGGCCCGCGGCCACCCAGCCGCCCCACCGCCTCATCGGCCCTCTCCTGCCGGGTCGGTTCGGGGCGTCGCGGTTCGGGGCGCCGGGTCGGTGTCTGGCGCAAGGCCGGCTCCCGGCTCCGGCAGACGCATGAGGCGCGCGCCGTTGTGCCACAGCACGTCCCGCAACCAGTCCTCCCCGAGGTCCCACCGCGCCAGCGCCTCCAGCTGGTGCGCGTAGGGGTAGGGGATGTTGGGGAAGTCGGCCCCCAGCACGACCTTGTCCTGCAGGCCGCGCAGGCGGGGCAGGTAGTCGGGAGGCAGCGGCGCGCGGGCCTCCACGTAGTCCGTGCCGGACATCGTCGTGTCCAGGTGCACCCCGGCATACCGCTCGGCCAGGTCGGCGAACTCGTGGTGCTCCGGCATCCCCAGATGCGCGATGACCAGGACCAGGCGGGGGAAGCGACGCAGCAGCGCTGCCACCGGTGCGGGGCCGGTGTGCCGCCCCGGGTGAGGCCCCGACCCGGCATGGAGGACCACCGGGACCCCCGCGTCCTGGACCGCGGACCACGCGGGAGCAAGGAGCGGGTCGGTCGGGTCGAAGTCGCCGACCGTGACGTGCGTCTTGAACAGCCGGACACCGCGCTCCAGGGCCTCCGGCACGTAGCGGGCGGCCTCCGGCTCCGGGAAGAAGGTGCCGCTGGGGACGGCGTCGGGCACCCGTTCGGCGAAGTCGGCGCACCACTGGTTCAGCCACGCGGCCATGCCGGGCTTGTGGGCGTAGGTGAGGGCCGGGATGGCCCGCAGGCCGAGAGACCGGGCGACGGCCAGCCGCTCGGCCTCGGGGAGCCGGTAGTGGATCCTCCAGTCGCCCCCCTCGGACCAGCCGTGCGTGTCGAAGTAGGCCCAGACCTTGCGCAGCACCGGCTCGGGGAGGAAGTGCACGTGGATGTCGGCCAGGCCGGGCAGACCCAGGCCGGCGACCCAGGCCGGCACGTCCGCGTCGGTGGTCGGCCCCGGGGCGGCGCTGGTTCCTGCTCCGGACGTCCGGGCCTCGTTCTGCATCCCCACAGAGGTGAGTATGCCGTGCGCCGGGTCAGGCGTCGGCGACCACCCTCGCCAGGAGCGGCGACGTGGCGCGGAGCGCGACCCAGACCACGGCGATCCCGGCCGCGAGGAGCGCGGCGATCGTGCCCAGCGACAGCGGGTCGGTGAGCAGCACCGTGCCGGTCAGCGGCAGGACCAGCAGGGCGGCGGCCGCCGCCGAGCCCAGGGCGACCACGCGCAGCGGGGACAGGACCGCGAGCCGGCGTGCCCGGTCCATGCCGTCCAGCGGCATGCCGATGCGCTCGAGGCTGGTGAACAGCTCCCGCCGCTCCAGGATGTCGGCCCCCTGGTTGACGGCGACCGAGGCCGCCACCGTGACGAAGGAGATGACGAGCGTCAGGGCGATGCCGGTCCGCAGGTCGGCGAGCAGCAGGTCGTCCTCCGGGGTCGAGCCCCCCGCGGCCAGGACGTTGGTGAAGGCGAGTCCGACGCCGGCGAAGACGGCGACGAACGAGGTCAGGGCCACGCCGCTGACCTGGCGCCACGCTGCCCTGGGGTTGTCGAGCACGGTCCGGGCGGCCAGCAGGCGCTCCGCGGTGAAGCGTCCGCCCGCCCGGCGGACCTGCCGGCGTGCGACGACTCCGAGCACCCAGGGCCCCACGAGGTTGAGCACCGCCATGGTCAGCCCGAAGGAGACCGCGAGGCCGACGACGATCGACAGCGTGCCCTGGTCGATGCGCAGGGCCTGCGCCGCCAGCATCCCCGCACCCAGGGCCGCGACGACGGCGACCGCCCGCGCCCAGCTCAGGCGGGGGGCGCTCTGCCGCGTCCGGACGCCGAGCGGTGAGACGACGACGCCGCGCAGTCCGACGAGCGCGCTGACGGAGGCCATGAGGATCAGCCCGACCAGGCAGAGCAGGGTGCCGGAGACCCCGAGCAGGATGTGGCCGGCGCCCAGCCGCTCGCCGTGGAAGGTGAGCAGGCCGAGGAGCGGGGCGAGCGCGAGGTGTCCCAGCACCCCCAGGAGGGTGCCGGCGGCCGCGAGGACGGTGGACTCCAGGACGGTCATCGTGGTGATGGTGCGGGTCGGCGCCCCGAGCAGCCGGAGGGTGGACAGGTGCTGGTCCCGGCGGCGTGCCGAGAGCCGGGCCGCCGACCCGCACAGCGTCAGCAGCGGGATGAGCAGCAGGGTGACGGCGAGCGCGGCCAGGCTCTGGTAGAGCGGTGCGGTCGGACCCTCGATGGTGAAGAAGAACCGGGCACCCCCGAGCACGGTGAGGGTCAGCGCGGTGACCACCGCGAACGCGACGACGGGCAGCGCCAGGGAGGCGCGGTTGGCGTCCGTGCTCCGGCGCAGCATGAGACCGGTCAGGCGGGTCGCGGTGCGCATCAGGCGGCCCGCCGGCGGTTGACGTGCTCGTTGACGATCAGCCCGTCGCTCAGCTCCAGCACCCGGTCGCACACGGCGGCCACCCGCTGGTCGTGGGTGACGACGACGAGACTGCGTCCGGCGCCGGTGGTCGTCTGCAGCAGGGCGGTCACCACCTGCTCGGAGGTGCGGGAGTCCAGGGCCCCGGTCGGTTCGTCGGCGAAGACGACCGAGGGCGACCCGACCTGCGCCCGGGCCACGGCGACCCGCTGGTGCTGGCCGCCGGAGAGCTGTCCGGGGCGGCGCTCCTCCATCCCGGTCAGGCCGAGTTGGGCCAGCCAGTGCGCGGCCTCCGCCTCCGCCCGGTGCCGGTCCACCCCGTCGAGCAGGAGCGGCAGAGCGACGTTCTCGAGGGCGGTGAGCTCCGGCAGGAGCAGGCCCTGCTGGAAGACGAAGCCGTAGTGCTGGCGGCGCAGCCGGGAACGACCCTCGGGACCGAGCGTGTCAACGCGCAGAGCGCCCTGCGGGCCGGCCAGCGTGACGGCACCGGCGTCCGGCTCGATGATGCCGGCGAGACAGTGCAGCAGGGTGGTCTTCCCCGAGCCGGAGGCGCCCATGACGGCGACCGACTCGGCGGCGGCGATCTGGAGGGACACCCCGGCCAGGGCCACGGTGGGTCCGTAGGACTTGGCGACCGCCACGGCGGTCAGGACGGGTGGGGCAGCGACGGTTGAGTGCATGCTTCCAGCGTCCGTCAGGACGGGGGACCGGCGCGTCGGACCACGGGCCCGATCTGTCACCGGCGGCCCTGCGACCCTGGTCGGTGGCCGGGCCGGACTGGTGCGACCCCGGTCGTAGGCGCCGCCCGACTCGTCAGTCCCGGCCGAGCCCCCGGAGCAGGGCAACCTTCTGGTAGACCTTCGTGGAGATCTCGCTGGTGAGTGTCTCCACGTCGCTCACCGTGTCCAGCACGGTGCCGTCCGAGGAGCGCTCGGCGCACAGGGCGGCGGTCTTGGCGATCAGCGACAGCAGCTCGCTGCAGTAGCTCAGGTAGTCCTGCATCTGGCCCGCGTCCAGGTCGCTCGGCAGGCTGCGCGCGGTCGGGGCGTAGTCCGGCCGCAGCCGCCCCGGCTCCTTGGTCAGCTGGTGCATGTCCAGCACGTGAGCGAGGGACCGCAGCTCGTGCAGGAGCGCGAGCAGCCCCTTGCGTTCGCGGCGCTCCGGGAAGGCCCAGAGGAAGAGCACCGCGATGCCGATGAAGACCACCGTGTCGATGGTGCTGTCGATGAGCGGGATCCACGTCGCGGTCTGGTCCAGGGAGTCGCTGAGCACCCGCTGCAGGGCCAGCACCATGAGCGTGGCCGCGACCACGAGCGCGAGGGCCGCGAGCACCCGGGCCACCACCGTGGTGCGGGCGATCCGGCGGTGGGTGTCCTGCGTCTGCTGGTCGACCTGCTCGACCATGGTCAGCAGGTCGTCGGCGACCTCGGTCAGCCGGTGGTCGGGGAAGCGTGCCGCGATGCGGGACCGCAGGTCCGCCACCGTGGCCCGCACGCGCTCACCGGAGAGGTGACGCGTGGCGTGGGGGTCCCCGCCCGGGCGCAGGCTGTGCTCCATGGCGGTCACTGTAGGCCGTGACCGTCGCCCGGGGTGGCGCGGGATACCGTGGGGGTCTCACGCCGACAAGGAGGTTCGCGTGTCCGACCACGCCGTCCCCGACCAGCCCGCCACCGACCGGTCAGCCACCGACCGACCGGAGTCCCGGCATACCGCCCAGCGCGAGCTCGAGGAGGGGATCGAGCGGGACTTCTCCCGCAACCTCTCCTACGGCGAGTATCTCGACCTGGGGCGGGTGCTCTCGGCCCAGCACCCCCGCTCGGTGCCCACCCGGCACGACGAGATGCTCTTCATCATCCAGCACCAGACCTCTGAGCTGTGGCTGAAGTTGATGCTGCACGAGCTGCGCTCGGCCCGTGACCTGATCCGGGCCGACGACCCGCGGCCCGCGCTGAAGCGGCTGGCCCGCATCAAGGACATCCAGACGGTCCTCACCGAGCAGTGGACCGTGCTGGC
>JAAYYA010000444.1 GCA_012515595.1 Actinomycetales bacterium | reverse complement strand
CCGAACTTGTACTCCATCATGAAGCGGGTGAAGTCGGCTCTGACCTGGGCCAGGCTGCTGTCGGCCCCCAGCTGGTTCAGGGGGTGGGCGGGCGTCGTCGCGGTGTCCACCACTGCACCGTATGCCGTGAGGCTGGGTCGATCCTGAGTGTCACCTGTGTAGGCGGGAACCGGGCAGCGGAGAGCCCGCGGGCCGGTGATCGACCCGCGGGCTCTCGCGGAAGGGTCTACAGCGAGCGGGCCATGCTCCGCCGCAGCAGCCACGCGCCCAGCAGGAGCGCGGCCGCGGCCATGGCGGCCAGCACCCCGAGCTGGGGCAGGATGTCGACGAGCGTGCCGCCGCGCCGCTGGACCTCGGCGAAGGCGTCGTAGCCCCACGCGTGCGGGGTGATGTGGGCGACCCTTCGCATGGTGTCGGAGAAGATCTCCAGCGGTGCCATCCCGCCGCCGATCGCCGCGAGCACCAGCCCCAGGCCGACGCCGGCGCCCACGGCCGCGCCCTCGTTGTCCAGGATCGATCCGAGGACCATCGCCGCACCCGCCGCCACCAGGGCGAAGACCGCCAGGATCAGCAGGGACAACCCGATGTTGCCCCAGTCGACGCTGAACAGCAGCCAGGTCGCCAACATGATGTAGCCGCCCTGGAAGAAGGCGATCACCCAGCGCCCGAGCGCCTGCCCAAGGACCGCCTGCGTCGTACTGACCGGTGCCGCCAGGCTCCTCGCCATGACCCCCTGCCGCCGGGCGTTGATCAGGGTCGACGACCCGGCCAGCGAGGTCAGGAAGGTGAACAGCAGCAGCTGCGAGGACGCGCCGAGGTCGAACTGGCCGAGCCCCTGGAACTCCTGGGACAGGCTGTCGACGTTGACCACCTCGAGGGTGGGTTCGGCGACCTGCCCGGCGGCGTCGTCGAGCGCCTGGGCCGCCTCGGACCCGGGGATGCCGGCATCCTCGAGCGCGGTGAGCTGCACCTGGTGCAGGTCCAGGTTGGTCACCGCCACCCGCACCTGCTCCTGGGCGGCCATGCTCGTCGTGGCGCTGCCGGGGATCATCTCCACCTGGGCCGTGCCGCCGTCGTCGTATGACGTGGCCGCCTCCTGGTCCACCACCAGCCCGACGTCGGTGCGGCCGCGGGCGACCTGCTCCAGCATGGCGTCGTGGTCGGCGAAGCTGACCGACACCTCCTGGCTCTCGAGCTGCTCCGCCACGGCGGTGCGCAGGTCGCTGGAGGGACCGGTCAGGGTGACCCGGCCCGCGTTGCCCGACCCGCCGAACTGGGATCCGAGCACGAAGACCAGCAGGAGCGGGAAGATGAAGGTGAAGAAGACGTTGCCCTTGTCCTTGACGAACCGGCGCAGCTCGACGCCGGCGATCGCGAGTGCGGCCCTCATGCCATCGCCCCCCGGTCCGGCACGACCCGGGCGATGAGCATCGCCACCGCCGCGAAGCCGAGCATGATCAGCACCGGCGTGAGGATGTCGGCCAGGCCGCCGCCCCCGCTGGTGATGCCCAGGCCGCGGATCATCGCGGCCACCGGGTTGAGGTCCAGGATCGTGCCGAGGACGCCGCCGCCGCTCATCGGGAAGAACGCGCCGCCGGCGATGCCGAGGACCATGGCCAGGATCGTCTGGATGATGCTGGCCTGCTCGGAGGTCTTCGCGAGCTTGATCACGATGAAGGTCAGCGAGGTCGTCGCGATGACGGCGGAGACGATCAGCACCCCGATCGGCAGCGGCGACCCGAAGTCGACGTCGAAGAGCCGGCCGCCGACGGTCAGCAGGATG
>JAAYYA010000443.1 GCA_012515595.1 Actinomycetales bacterium | reverse complement strand
CCCGAACCGCTGCCGGGGCTGCGGTCCATGCTGGCCGCCCTGCCGGGTCCTACGATGTCCTGACCATGCCTCCCCCCGGACACCCGACCACCGGTTCGCTGCCCGACGTCGCCGACGTCGGCGCCCGTGTGCGCCGCCTGCGCCAGCGACTGAAGCTGACGGTCGAGGAGTTCGCGCGCGCCTCCGGGCTCAGTGCCGGCATCGTCAGCCAGCTGGAGCGCGGACAGGGCAACCCGTCATACACCACGCTGTGCCGACTGGCCGACGGCCTGGGGGTGCACGTCGCGGACCTGCTCAAGCACGACGGCTCGGGGCGACCGGCCCTGGTCCGCGCCGACGACCGCCTGCAGCTGCCGCTGGCCGAGGACCCGCAGGGACTGGTGCGCGAGCTGCTGACGCCCAGCCTCGAGGCGCCGATGCAGGTGATCCGGACCGTGATGCCGCCGCACACCTCGCACGAGCGGCGCCCGTTCCGGCACCTGGGGACCGAGTCGGTGCACGTGCTGTCGGGCCGGCTGGTCGTCGTCATCGGCGAGGAGCGCCACGAGCTCGAGGCCGGCGACACGATCACCTACGACTGCACCCTCGGCCACTGGTGGGAGAACACCTCCGCCGAGCCCGCCGAGCTGATCGGCCTGACGGTCCCGCTCGGCCTCTAACCAAAAATGTAGGGGTTCCGTACGCCCTCCACACACTCTTGTAGTGGTTTCGTACGCCTCCCCGGATTCTGGTAGTGGTTTTGCTGGTCCTCCACACATTCTTGTCGTGGTTTCGCCAGGTCCTCGGCCGCCGAAAACCGGGTCGCGCCTGCGCCGGACAGCCCACAGACTGAGGCCCATGATCTGGATCTGTGAGACCTGTGCCGTCGAGACCGCCGATGTGGACGACCCGCCCGAGGTGTGCGCCATCTGCGACGACGAGCGGCAGTGGGTGCCCGAGGGGGGCTCCCGGTGGACGACCCTGGAGAAGCTGCGCGCGGACGGCACCCGCATCGTGATCACCGAGGTCGAGCCCGACCTGTGGGGCCTGCGCGCCGACCCCGGCGTCGGCATCGCGCAGCAAACGATGGTCATCCGCACGCCGGAGGGGACCCTGCTCTTCGACGCCGTGGGATACATCGACGACGAAGCCGTGGAGTTCGTCCGTGGGCTCGGCCCCACGCTGGCCGTGGCCGCCAGCCACCCGCACATGTATGGCGTGCAGACCCAGTGGGCGGAAGCCCTCGACGCCCCGGTCCTGCTGGCCGACCGCGACAGCGAGTGGCTGCGCCGCACCGACCGGGTCGAGTTCTTCGACGACCGCCGCGAGGTCGCGCCGGGCCTGACCCTGCACCGGGTCGGCGGCCACTTCCGCGGGCAGACGGTGGTCGAGTGGGCCACCGGCAACGAGGGCAAGGGAGTCCTGCTGGCCGGTGACGCGATCTTCACCAACCCCGACCGCAAGACGGTCAGCTTCATGCGGAGCTATCCCAACCGGCTCCCGCTGTCCGGCAACGTCGTCCAGCGCCTCGCCGCGCAGGTGGAGGGACTGCACTTCGACCGGCTCTACAACAACTTCGGCGCGGTGGTGCCCCAGGATGCCAAGAGGATCATCAGGTACTCAGCCGATCGGCATACGGCCTGGGTGCGGGGAGACTACGACCACCTGACCTGATGGCCGAGGTTGGCGAGGACCCGGTGGGCGAGGACCCGAGGAGCGACGTGAGCCAGGACGCGACCATGATCCCGATGCTGCCCTGCGCGGACATCGACGAGGTCGCGGAGTTCTGGACGTTGCTGGGGCTGCGGGTCGCCTACCGGCAGGTCCGCCCCAATCCGTATGTCGTGGTGCAGCAGGGTGGGATCGACCTGCACTACTACGGCATGGAGGGCCACGACCCGGAGCAGAGCCACTCGACCTGCGGGCTGGTGGTGACCGACACAGAGCCGCTGCACGAGCAGTTCGCCGAGGGGTTCCGCGCACGGTTCGGGAAGGTCCCGCAGAGCGGCACGCCGCGGATGACGAGGCCGCGCCGACGGGCCAACAACGCCGGCCTCAGCGGCTTCTCGGTGATCGACCCGGCGGGAAACTGGATCCGGGTCTCGCGCCGTCCTGCCGCCGAGGAGGAGAAGGCGCGGGCGGTCGACGACCGGCTCGAGTGGGCGACCGCCGGGGGAGGACCGCTGGCCCGCGCCCTGGAGAACGCGGTCGTCCAGGGCGACTCCCACGGCGACCCGCGGCAGGCGCACCGCATCCTCGCCGGTGCCCTTGCGCGTCACCCCGACGCGCCGGTCGCCGACCGGGCGGCGGCCTGGGCCTACGTCGCCGAGCTGCGGGTGCGGCTGGACGACCCGGCCGGCGCACGTGAGGCCGTGGCCGAGCTGGGGGCGCTCGACGGCCCGGGCCTGACGGGTGAGGACCGTGCCGCGGTGGAGCAGGCGCAGCGTGAGGTGGCCGAGCTGCTGCCCGGGGACGGCGCCGGCCGATGATGGAGCTGCTGGCCCGCGGCCGCGACGCGCAGGTCTACGCGCTGGACTCGCACCGGGTGCTGCGGCAGTTCGACGCGCCGCGGGACCTGCGCCGGGAGGTGGCGGCGATGGAGTGCGCCCGCGCCGCCGGGCTTCCGGTGCCCGCGGTCCACGAGGTGACCGTCGACGGGATGGTGCTGGACCGGGTCGACGGTCCGACCATGTTCGAGGCGCTGGCGGCCGACCCGTCCACGGCCCGCCAGCACGCCGCAACGCTCGCCGAGCTGCACCACCGCGTGGGCGCGGTCGCGGCGCCCGCGGAGCTATTCACCGACGTGGGAGAGGGCGACGCCCTGCTGCACCTCGACCTGCACCCGGGCAACGTCATCCTCGGCAGCGTGCCGACGATCATCGACTGGACCAACGCAGCCCGCGGTCCCGCGGACGCCGACCCGGCCGTCTGCTGGCTGCTCCTGCGGGTCGTCGCCGTGGACGACCTCGGGGTCCGGCCCGCGCTGGTGGAAACCTTCCTCGAGGCGTTCCTGGAGTCCTTCGACCGGGACGCCCTCGCCGGCCAGTTGGCCGCCATCGCGCGGCTGCGTCTGGTGGACCCGAATATGTCGCCCGTCGAGCGGGACCGCATCCGGCGGTTCGTCGCCGACCCCTGGTGACCCGCCCACAGTGCCCCGCCCCGTGCCCCGCCCCCAGTGACCCCGCCCGCCCGGGGCCCCTGCCTAGGATCCACAGGTGGACAGCGACCTCACCGAGTCGGCACGACGCACCGCCGCAGCGGGCACGGCCGCGCTCACCCACCTCTGGGAGCGCCTCGGCCTGTCCCCGGAGACGCCGCAGGTGCTCTCCAACCGCGGCTCGCTCATGGTGCGGATGCCCCGGGCCCGCCTGGTCGCGCGGGTCTCAACCCACACCGGCGCCCAGCGGCAGGACCCGGGCTGGTGGCTGGGCACCGAGGTCGCCGTCGGCCGGATCGCCCACGCCGCGGGGGTGCCCGTAGTCCCGCCCGCGCAGCACGTCGACCCCGGCCCGCACGAGGCCGACGGGCTGTGGGTCTCGTTGTGGGAGGACCTCGGCCCCCAGGTCACCAGGGCGACCCCGGAGGAGTCGGCCGCCGCGCTCGCCGCCTGGCACGGGGCGCTGGCGGACGCCGGCCGGGACCTGCCGATCATGACCGTCGCCCACGGGGTCATCACCGAACCGCTGGAGTATGCCGTGCGCCACGGCTTCCTGTCCGCCGCCGAGCACGCGGCGCTCACCCGGGAGCACGAGGAGTCGCTGGCCGGGATCGCCGGTCTGGGCACCCAGGAGGTGCTGCTGCACGGCGACGCCCACCGCGGCAACCTGCTGCGCGACGCCGACGGCACCTGGTGCTGGAACGACTTGGAGGAGGCCTGCCGCGGCCCGATCGAGTGGGACCTCGCAGTCCTGGGCAGCACGCCCACGGAAGAGGCGGGGAGAGCTGCGCTCACGGCATACTGCGAGATCACCGGCCGCCAGGTGCCGGCACCCGAGGACCTGGCCCCGTGGCTGCGGCTGCGCGCGCTGGAGGGGAGCGCCTGGGCGATCGGGTGCGCGGTGACCTTCCCGGAGCGCTACGCGGCCCCGGCGAGGGATTATGTCGAGCTGATCGTGGGCTGAGGCTGGAGCTGCACGTCCGGCGAGAGCGACGCCCGCCCGCCCCGCCCGGGCTAGGAGCGGGACCGTCGGCGCCGCCACCACAGCCCGAGGAGCACCGCGGAGACGATGCCGGGCACCATGTGCACCGCGAGCACGCCGATGGCGGACGGACCTCCCCAGTCCGAGGCATAGTCCGAGGGGTCTCCGTAGTCCTTGATGAACGGCTCGACGACCGCCCGGGCGACGAGGAAGAGCCCCAGCAGCACGAGCGCGGCGGTGAGCAACTTGCGCAAAACAGCCATCGATCCATTCCAACAAAGGGAGCGGCCCGATGCACCCGGATTGTTCGGGTCCCGCCGCCTGGCAGAGACTGGGCGCATGCGCATCGCGATGCTCGCGGCCGGCAGCCGCGGCGACTACCAGCCCGTGCTCGCCGTGGCCCGGGGGCTGCAGGCCCGCGGCCACGAGGTGGGGGTGACCGCGACCAGCGACTACGTCGACCTGGTCGAGGGCGCCGGGGTGGCCGTCGAGGAGGTGCCCGTGGACGTCATGGGCTACTACCGCGACCACCTGCTCGCGCACGGGATGCCGGTCGGCCTCACCGACCAGATCGCCTTCCTGGGGCAGGTGGCCCGTGCCATGGCGCCGGCCGTGCGGGAGACGCTCTCGGGGATGTGGTCGCGCTATGACGCGGTCGTCACCACCGCGATGAGTGCGGCGTGGCCGGCGATGATCGACCGGACGCGCAAGCCGCAGGTGCTCATGATGTTCCTGCCGGCCATCCCGTCGCTGTGGGGCGATGCCAGCCTGTATGCCGTGCGCGGGGGTCGCTCCCCGGCCAACCTGCTCGCCGGGATGCGGGCCATGCGGGCCTCGACCGCCCTGGTCACCGACGTCCCGGGCGTCACGGCCGCGCAGCGCCGCCGGGCGATGGCCCAGATCGCGACGGTCCCCGCGTTTGTCGCCAACTCACCACAGATCGTCACGCCGCGCCGGGTCGGGGGCCGGCGGATCCGCTGCACCGGTTATCCCTTCCTGGACGTTCCGGAGGGCACCGGGCTCCCGGTCGAGGTGGCCGACTTCCTCGAGGCCGGGCCGGAGCCGGTGTACGCCGGGCTGGGGTCCCACACGGTGCCCGCCGTCCGAGACGCCCTGCGCCACACCGTCGACGCCGCCCTCGCGCTCGGGCACCGGGCGGTCGTCCAGCGGGGCTCCGGCCTGGAGGAGCAGGGGGAGTTTGACGAGCGCGTGCTGTTCGTCGGCGACGTCCCGCACGAGCTGCTCTTCCCACGGATGGCGGCGGTCGTGCACCACGGCGGGGCCGGCACCACCGCGCAGGCACTGCGCGCCGGGCGCCCGCAGGTGGTGCTGCCGTTCACCATGGACCAGCCCTTCTTCGGCCGACGCGTGCACGAGATCGGGGTCGGCGCGGCCCCGGTGCCGACGCCCGAGGCGAGCCCGGAGCGGCTCCGGAGCGCACTGCATACTGCCCTCAGTTCTGCGGTGCAGGACCGAGCAAGGATGGTGGGCCGCCTGGTCCGGGGCGAGGACGGCGTCGGCGGTGCCGCGGGCCTGATCGAGGCCGAACTGCGTCGCTAGGACTCGTCGACGTCCAGGGCGAGCAGGTCCTCGACGGTCTCCCGCCGGACGATGACACGGGCTCGGCCGTCCAGCACGGAGATCACCGGCGGGCGCGGGGTGTGGTTGTACTGGTTGGACAGGCTGCGGCAGTAGGCGCCGGTCGCGGCCACCGCGAGCAGGTCGCCGGGCGCGAGGTCGGCAGGCAGCTCGGTGTCGCGCACCAGGATGTCGCCGCTCTCGCAGTGCCGCCCGACCACGCGCGCCCGGGTGGTCGGGGCGTCCGAGCAACGGCTCGCGAGCACGCAGGTGTAGTCGGCGCCGTACAGCGCGGGCCGGATGTTGTCGCTCATCCCACCGTCGACTGCGACGTAGGTGCGGGTGCTCCCGTCCTCCAGCGTGACCCGCTTGACGGTCCCCACCTCGTAGAGCGTGAACGTGCTCGGCCCGGCGATCGCGCGGCCCGGCTCGACCGAGATGCGGGGCCGGAGCACGTCGCCGAGGGCTGTGAGCTCGCGGTCCACCGCGGCGGCCAGCGACTCCGCGAGCTCGGCGGGGGAGAGGGGGTCGTCCTCGGGCGTGTAGGCGATGCCGAAGCCACCACCCAGGTCGAGCTCCGGCAGGAGTATGCCGTGCTGCCGGCTGATCCGGTCGTGGAACCCGATCAGGCGGCTGGCGGCGACCTCGAACCCGGCGGTGTCCATGATCTGTGAGCCGATGTGGCTGTGCAGGCCGAGCAGCTCCAGGTTGTCGCGATGGTGCAGGACGCGCTCGACGGCCTCCTGCGCCGCCCCGCCGGCCAGGCTGAAGCCGAACTTCTGGTCCTCGTGCGCGGTGGCGATGAACTCGTGCGTGTGCGCCTCGACGCCCACGGTGACGCGCACCAGCACCCGCGCCCGCACCCCGAGCTCGCTGGCGACCTGAGCCAGCCGGTCGATCTCGGTGAGGGAGTCCACCACGACCCGGCCCACGTCATACTGCAGCGCCTGGCGCAGCTCGGTGACCGACTTGTTGTTGCCGTGCAGGGTGAGGCGGGCGCCGGGGAAGCCGGCCCGCTGGGCCACGGCGAGCTCACCGCCGGTGCAGACGTCCAGGCCGAGGCCCTCCTCCTCGACCCAGCGGGCGACCGTCGAGCAGAGGAACGCCTTGCCCGCGTAGTAGACGTCTGCTCCGCCGCTGACCTGCGCGAACGCCGTGGAGAAGGCGGTCCGGAAGGCTGCGGCCCGGGAGCGGAAGTCCTGTTCGTCCAGGACATACGCCGGGGTGCCGAACTCCTCGGCCAGGGCGTGGATGTTG
>JAAYYA010000442.1 GCA_012515595.1 Actinomycetales bacterium | reverse complement strand
TTCGTTCCCAGCTCATGACAGCCGCCCGCGGCCTGGCCGTGTCCTCAAGCCCGGTCGGGCACCTCGCCCCAGGCGGGGCTCTCGTCACCGTCATCGAGCTGTATGTCGAGGCTCAGCTCCGCGGACAGCTCGCCCAGGGCGGTGCGCAGGTCTGACAGGTCGATGGTCTCGGGCAGCCCGATGACCGCGACGGCCTCGAACAGTCTGTCCCCGCTCATCGGTGCGTCGCTGGTGGAGGTGTGGAGCTCTTGGATGCTCAGGCCGCGGTCGGCGAGTGCCCGGGTCACCTCACGCACGATGCCGGGCTGGTCCTGGCCGATGACGAGCAGCCCGACCGACTCAAGGGTCCCCTCCCCCGTCGCCTCGCTGCTGGTGGCCGACACGTCGACGACGCCAACGTCGCTGAGCCCTCGCACGGCGGCCGTCAGCTCATCGACCCTGTCCTCCTCCAGCTCGATGAGGACCGCGCCGGCGAACTTGCCGCCCAGCTGCCCCATCTGGCTCTCCAGCCAGTTGCCGCCGTGCTCGGCCACGGTGTTCGCGAGCTCGGCGACCAGGCCGGGTCGGTCGTCGGCGATCAGGCTGACCACGAGAGTGCGCATACCTGGAGGCTATCGCCGAAGGCGCATTACTGTGTTGGGATGCTGACGCTGCAGACAACCCTCGACTCGCTGGGCGGACCGGCCGCCGCCATCGTGCTCACCGACGAGCAGGTCGCCGAGCTCGGTCCGACCAAGAACCCTCCGGTGGTCGTCACCATCGACGGCAAGAGCGCCCGGCTGCGGGTGGCCCGGATGGGCGGCCTCAACTGCATCGGCCTCTCCAAGGCCGTCCGCGCAGAGCTCGGCGTCGAGATCGACCAGGACGTCACGGCGACCGTCGAGCTGGACACCGCCGAGCGCACGGTCGACATGCCGCAGGAGCTGACCGAGGCACTCGACGCTGACCCCGCGGCGAGGGCGGCCTTCGACGCGCTGTCCTACTCCGCGCGCAAGGAGCACGCCCGGCAGGTGTCCACGGCCAAGGCCGCCGAGACGCGCGACCGACGGATCGCCAAGATCCTGGATTCGCTGCGCGGCTAGACTCACGGGAGCCTCAGCCCTCGAGACCCAGCGAGAGGCAGGCCGCCGCCCTCACTCCGGGGCGACAATCCACTGGCCAGGACCCGTGACCTCCTGACCACGCGTGAAAGCCGAGCCCTGTCCATGGGTTACCCCGTTCCCGGGACCACCGCGTCTCCCCGCGTCTCCCGACGCCTCATCTTCACCCTGGGAGCCTTCGCACTCCTCGGCCTCGTCGCGGACGGGCTGACCGGAGCCCTCGTGATGTGCGGGCTCGTGGTCCTGGTGGTCGGGACCTACGCCGTCCTGACGGGGCGACGCACCTCCCTCGCGCGGAACCGCAAGGGAGGGGCCGGGGCCGTCGCTGCCGCGTTCGCCCTGATCGCCACGGGCGGTGCTCTCGCCGACACTCCCCCGCTGGTCGAGCCCGCCCCCACGACTGCGCAGGCGACCACGCCCGATCCCGCCCCGAGCCCCGCCGCCCCGTCGGAGGCTCCGGCACCAACGTCGTCCGAGCCCACGACGTCCGAGCCCACGACACCAGAACCCACCTCCGAGGCACCGTCCGCAACACCGACGATCCCGCCGGACACCGTGGCCGAGGCCGAGCCGGC
>JAAYYA010000441.1 GCA_012515595.1 Actinomycetales bacterium | reverse complement strand
TGATGGAGTTCGTCGCCCGGATGGTTGTCGCCCCGAACACCTGGCGCTTCTTCCGGCGCAACTGGTGGCAGCTGATCTTCATCGCGATCCCGCTGCTGCGGGTCCTGCGCCTCGTGCGGGCGTTCCGGTTCCTGCGCACCGGCCGGGTGCTGTCGGGCGCGGTGCGCGGCTCACGGTCGACCGCCTCGGTGCTGCGCAGCCGGCTCGGCTGGCTGGCATCCCTGTGGGCCATCACGGTGCTGGCGGTCAGCCAGGTCCTGCATACCTTCGGAGCCTTCGACCTCTATGCAGCGGCGCTGCACGCGACGGCGCTCGGAGCGATCACCGGGGAGTCGCTGGCGGCGGACGGCGCGCTGGCGCGGGTCACCGAGATCTTCCTGGGCATCGTCTCGGTCGGCGTCTTCGGCACGATCGCGGCCTCGCTCGGGGCGTTCTTCCTGCAGTCGGACAGCGGCGTCGCCGGGACGAATCCTTGATCGCCCGGGCGCTGCGGCGCTCCGGCACCGCTAGCGGTCGCGCCGTGCGAGGCGGTCGATCCGCCGCGGGTCGACGAGCACTCCGCGCTCGTCCCGAACCCACCACACCCGGTCGCGGCGGCGTTCGGCACGGGTCGCGTAGCGGTATCCGAACACCCGCGCCCGCACCCAGCGGGGCCGCTGCCCGTCGAAGGGGTCGCGGTGCAGGAGCCGCAGCGTGGCCGGGTCGGCAGCGAGCAGCCGCAGCAGGAAGCGCTCGAACCAGAGGTGCTGTGCGGAGGAGCCCAGCGCCAGGAACCACATGGCCCAGTCGAGCCGCAGGTGGTAGGGCGCCCACTGGCGGGGCCGCTGGTGCACCGGCCCGGGCTTGCCCTTGAACTCGTACTCCCGCCAGGCGTCCTCGTCGCTTGGGTCCTCGGCCAGGCTGCCCTCGACGACTACCTCCTCGCGCCGCCGGGTGATCGACCCGAACGCCCCGTAGGCGCCGACCAGGTGCCACCGGTTGAACGAGGCGTTCATCCGCTGCCGCCGCGAGAGGAGGTTCCGCGCCGGCTGGTAGGACAGGACGAGGACACCGGCCGCGAGCGCGAGCACGGCCACCGCGAACCAGACGGGACCCTCGCCGTCGGCCGCCGTCCCGGCTCCCGGCGACCACGGCAGGACGCTGGCCAGGACGTCGTCGGACACGGCCGCGAAGGCGAGCAGCAGGGTGAGCCAGTTGAGCCAGGCGAAGTTCCCGGAGACCACGAGCCACAGCTGCGTGACGACGACCAGAGCCGCGGCCCAGGTGGCGACCGGCTGCGGCGCGAAGAGCAGGAACGGCACGACCAGCTGGACCACATGGTTGGCGCCCACCTCGACCTTGTGCAGCGGGCGGGGAAGGGCGTGGAAGTAGGCCGAGAACGGACCCGGCATCGGCTGGGTCTCGTGGTGGTAGTACAGGCAGGTCAGGTCACGCCAGCACGGGTCGCCGCGCATCTTGATCATCCCGGCGCCGAACTCGACCCGGAACACCAGCCAGCAGAAGGCGAGCAGCACCAGCGTCGGCACCGGAACCCGGTCCGACCCCAGGAAGGCCGCGAGGAAGCCGGCCTCGAGCAGCAGCGACTCCCAGCCGAAGCCGTAGAAGACCTGCCCGACGTTCACC
>JAAYYA010000059.1 GCA_012515595.1 Actinomycetales bacterium | reverse complement strand
GCGCTGCACGCGCGGTGGAACCCGGTGCCCGGCCGGTTCAAGGACTACATCGCGATGCCGAAGTTCAACATGTACCAGTCGCTCCACACGACGGTCATCGGCCCGGACGGCAAGCCGGTCGAGGTGCAGATCCGCACCCACCAGATGCACCGCCGCGCGGAGTACGGCGTGGCCGCCCACTGGAAGTACAAGGAGGACGGCGCCAAGGGCGCGGTCGGTGCGGACGGCGGCCCCGGCCAGATGGAGGGGATGCAGTGGCTGCGTCAGCTCCTCGACTGGCAGAAGGAGACCGCCGACCCGGGGGAGTTCCTGGAGTCGCTGCGCTTCGAGATCAGCGGGGCGGAGGTCTACGTCTTCACCCCGGGCGGCGACGTCATGGCCCTGCCCTCCGGCGCGACGCCGGTCGACTTCGCCTACGCGGTCCACACCGAGGTCGGCCACCACTGTGTCGGCGGGCGGGTCAACGGCAAGCTGGTGCCGCTGGACAGCGCCCTGGCCAACGGTGACGTCGTGGAGATCCTGACGAGCAAGGCCGCCGACGCCGGGCCGAGCCGGGACTGGCTCAACTTCGTCAAGAGCCCGCGGGCGCGCAACAAGATCCGGCAGTGGTTCTCCAAGGAGCGCCGCGAGGAGATGATCGAGTCCGGCAAGGACCAGATCGCCAAGGTGCTGCGCAAGCAGAACCAGCCGCTGCAGCGGCTCATGTCGCACGACACGCTCACGGCCGTCGCCAACGACCTGCGCTACAACACCGTCGACGGGGTCTACGCCGCGGTCGGTGAGGGGCACATCTCCGCCGACCACGTCGTGAAGCAGCTGGTCGCCACGCTCGGTGGGGAGGACGGCGCCACGGAGGACCTGGCGGAGGCGACCGTGCCCACCAAGGGCCGGCCTCGGACCCTGGACTCCGGGGTCACGGTGGTCGGCACCGACGACGTCTGGGTCAAGCTGGCCCGCTGCTGCACGCCCGTCCCCGGCGACCCGATCATGGGCTTTGTGACGACCGGCAAGGGCGTCTCGGTCCACCGCACCGACTGCACGAACGCCGAGTCCCTGAAGCAGCACCCCGAGCGCCTGATCAACGTCGCCTGGTCGCCGACCGAGACCAGCGTCTTTCTGGTGCAGCTCCAGGTGGAGGCGCTGGACCGGCCCGGCCTGCTCGCGGAGATCACCCGGGCGCTCACCGAGCAGCACGTCAACATCCTGTCCGCCTCAGTGCAGACCGGCCGCGACCGGGTGGCGCTGTCCCGCTTCACCTTCGAGATGGCCGACCCCAGCCACCTGGAGTCGGTGATCCGGTCGGTGCGCCGGGTCAGCGCCGTGCTGGACGCCTACCGGATCACCGGCACGTCACAGACCGACCCCCACCGTCGGCACCGCACCGCCTGACCAATTTTGATAGTGGTTTTGCAGGTCCTTCACGCATTTTCGTAGTGGTTTTGCTGGTCCTCCCAATCACTTGGCTGGAGGCACCCCCAGACCAGAGACCGCGGGTGCAAGAAGTCAGGCCCGGATTCCCCGGTGACCCAGCGCTCAGGCGGGGGACAGGAAGGCAGCCAGCGCCCCGGCATACATCGCTTGGTCGGCGACGCCGCAGGCCTCCCGGGTGGAGTGCATCGACAGCGTGGGGGCACCGAAGTCGACCGTGGTGGCCCCGGTGAGCGCCGCGGTCATCGGGCCGACCGTCGAGCCGCAGGGCAGGTCGGTGCGGGTCACGAAGGTCTGCACCGGGACCCCGGCCTGCTCGCAGGCGAGACGGAACGCGGCGGCGCCGAGCCCATCGGTGGCGTACCGCGCCTGGGCGTTGACCT
>JAAYYA010000058.1 GCA_012515595.1 Actinomycetales bacterium | reverse complement strand
GACCTTCCACTACATGCGGTCGATGCCGGTGTGGCGGCCGCTGCTGCTCGCCGCCGACCTGACCGTGTGGGTCATCGTGGCGCTGCCGAGCGTGGCGGTCGCGGTGCTGGTGGCGATCTGGCGCTACCGCATCACGCTGTCCCTCGACTGGCCGGTGCTGGTCGCCGGGACCGTGTTGGTCACGGTGACTGCCGCGGCGGTGGGCTACGCGATCGCGGTGACGCTGCCGCCGCTGCTGGCCCAGCTGGTGACCCAGGTGCTGGTCTTCTTCGTGCTGTTGTTCAGCCCGATCACCTTCCCGCTCGAGCAGCTGCCGCAGTGGTTCCAGGCGGTGCACGACTGGCTGCCCGCGCGCCCCGGTGCCGACCTGGTGCGGGCCGGGCTGGCCTCGGACACCTTCGCCGCGAGCGGCCGCGACCTGCTGGTGCTGGCGGCCTGGTGCGTGGCCGGGCTCACCGTGTCGCTGCGGGCTCTGGTCCGTCGGGGGTGAGGCCGGGCACGAGGTCCAGCTCCTCGCCGAGCAGGTAGTGACTGAACCAGGCGAGGTTCTGGTGCAGCACCGCGTGGTGCTCGCGGGGCCGGGTGACCGGGTGCGCGAAGTCGGGGTAGACAAACAGCTCGACCGGCACACCGCGCTCCTGCAGCCCGCGGTAGAGCTCCATCGCGTTGGACAGCGGCACCCGCTGGTCCTTGGCGCCGTGCTGGATCAGCATGGGCGTGTTCGCCCCGTCCAGCCCGGAGATGGGCGCCGAGGCCACCAGTGCGGACCGGTCGCCGAACAGGTCCACGCCGAGGAAGTCCCGGGTGAAGTCGGGGATGTCGTTGCTGATGGCGTAGGTGTACCAGTCGGAGATGCCGGCCCCGACGCTCACGGCGGCGAACCGGTCGGAGTGCAGCCCGGCGAAGGCCGAGATGTAGCCGCCCTGCGACCAGCCCATGCAGCCGACGCGGTCGGTGTCGACCCAGCCCAGCCCGTCCAGGTGGTCGATGGCGCTCTCCACGTCCCAGAGGTCGCCGACCCCCAGGTTGCCGACGTTGAGCTCCTGGAAGTCCAGCCCGCGCCCGAGGGAGCCCCGGTAGTTGGGGTGCAGCACGATCACCCCCTGCGCCGCCAGCTGCGCCTCCGGGTAGTACCGGCGCGCCGTCATGGGCAGCAGTTCCTCGGTGTCGATCCAGGTTGGGCCGCCGTGCACGACGAACGCGAGGGGGTGCTTCTTCGCAGGGTCGAAGCCAGGGGGCAGGCGCAGGGTGCCCTCGACCTCGGTGCCGTCCTTGCTCGTCCACCGGATCGTGCGGACCTCCCCGAGGTCCCAGTCCGCCACCTGGTCACCGAGCCGGGTCAGCCGGCGCGCTCCCTCCTCCGTGACGGTCCAGGCTTCCGGGTATGCCGTGGCGCTGCCGCCCACGAAGCTCACCCGACCGCTGGGCGTGGTGTGGAAGGAGCCGTGGAAGGAGGCATGGCACCAGACCTCGCCCGTGTCGATCCGGCGGGGCGCGGCGGTGCCCTCGGGGTCGAGGCGCTGGATCGCCCAGCGGGTGCCCTCGGCGTGGACCACGTCGATGCCGTGGTCGTGCCAGACCGGGGAGAAGCAGGTCTGGTCCACCCCGGCGGTGACCTCGCGCAGCACGCGGCGGGCCTCATCCGGGGTGGCGGCCTCGGTCAGCGCGTTGCGCGGGGCGACCCACAGCTCGGCGTTGGTGCTGACCCGCGTGTCCCGGCCCGGGAAGCGGACCACCAGGCCGGTGCCGTCGGGACTGACCGCCTCGACCGCCGCCCTCGTCGGCAGCGCCAGGCGCTGCGCGGTGCCCAGGTAGGACAGGTCCCGCTGGTCGCGCCGCTCGTCGGACTCCTCGGCGATGCCGGCGTCGTGGTCCCGCTGCTTGCGGGCTGTCTCCCGGCGGACGAACTCTGCGACCGCCGTGTCCGCGTCGACCGTGATGCGGTGCACGCTGGCCCTGATCGAGGTGGTCAGCTCGTCGGTCGGCCTGGCGTTGACATAGACCGAGTCGCCCGCGGGTGAGGTAACGACTGACTGGATCGCCAGCGGCTCCCCGATCAGCGCGCTCAGCTCGATCACGGGCCGCACGAGCAGCTCCCGCTCGTCCTTGTCGGCTCGGGCCAGGCTGCGCTCGTGGTCGGCGAGCCGGGCGAGGTCGAGATAGTAGGCGGCGGTGCGCCCGGGGTCGGTCTCGACGTGCTGGAAGGTGCCGAACCGCTCCTCCCGCGCCTCGAGCCTGGGGTCGTCGTCCTTGCGCGCGAGATAGACGATGCCGTCCGCGAACGGCTCGAAGGCGTCCACCCCGTGCTCGGCGTCGGTGACCTGCCACCCGTCACCGACCAGCCCCTCGTAGACGTGGACCTGCTGCATGCCCTCCGTCGAGCCGTCGCTCTTGAGGACGGCGAGCACGTCGTCGTCGAGCCACCGGATCTGCTGGCAGTCGGCATACCGGGTGAGTCGGCGCTGCTCCCCGCTCGCGACGTCCACGATCACCACGTCGCGGCAGTAGCGGTTGTCGTCCCACCGCGGGTGCTCCACCCGGACGGCGGCCCGGTCGCCCCGCGGACTCAGCCGCACCTCCAGCGCGGCCTCGAGCAGGATCAGGTCACGAAGTCCTGGACGCGTCATGCACCCATCCTCGCCCCTCCACGACCGAGCGTGGCCCCCTTCACGACCGAGCGCGTCGTGTTGTGCTCTCAGACGTCACCGAGCGCGTGGCGCGGCGTCCACCTGTCACTCGCGCGGTTCGGCCCCGTCGAGCGACTGCAGGTACGCCGCCGCCGTGCGCTTCGGCGCTCTGACCAACCAGGCCTCGATCATCACCTCGCGCAGCTCCTCGACCGGGATGTCGGCTAGGTGCACCAGGATCATCCGGGAGTTCGCGAAGTGCGGCGTGGTCATGAAGTAGCCGGAGTCGTCGGCGGCCAGGGTGTCCTTGGTCTCCAGGTCCTCGACGTAGAGCACGATGAGTCCCTCGATGCGCTCGCCGGCCTCGTCGACGGCGTCGGGTCGGGGCTCCCGCTGCAGCACGAACCACTTGTCCCGCACCAGGAAGGCCGGCCGGCCCCAGCCGAGACCCTCTGTGGTCTCCGGCAGCTCACCGGCGATCGCGCGGACGTCATCCCACGTGGCCATGTTGTGTCCTCACTGTCGGTGCACCTGTCCCAGGATGTCAGCGCCACCGCCGGATCACGCGGTGCAGCCCCTCGGCCAGCACCACGGAGGCGAGCACGACGTGCTCCGTGGTCCGGCGCCGCATCAGTGGCGCGGCCCACCGGGCGCCCAGCCCGATGAGCACCCCCACCCCCAGGATCCGTGCGGGTCGCACGACGGCCGTGGCCAGCCCGAAGCGCACGAGATCGGTGCCGCCCTCGCCGGCGGCCCGGGCGTAGACCTTGACCGGGATGCCGTTGAACGCCTGCTCCCGCACGCCGTAGGGGCTCGCGGCCAGCTGGTCCCGGGCGGCGGCGTGCATGCGCGGGGTGGTCAGGGGGGCGGGGAAGCGCCAGCCGGCACGGGCCGCGAGGGCGTGGGCGAGGACACCGACCACCGACCCGGCGGCGACGGACGTGGCGACCCGGCCGAGCCGACGGTGCTGTGGCGCGCCGACGAGCACCAGGAACATCTCGGCGATGATCGGCCAGGAGACGGCCTCCGCCACGCCCCAGAGGAACCCTGCGGCCACCAGCTCCCGGTCGCTGCGCCGGTCCAGCCAGGTGAAGAGCCGCGAGTCCGGCCAGGGCACCGCACTGCCGTCGTCGCGCAGCGCCTGCACCTCGGCCCGCACGACCTCCGGGTCCACCGCGCGGCACCGCTCGGGCGGCAGGGGCTCGCCGAAGCGCAACCTGACCCCCTCCGGCCGGAGCCGGCCGTGCTTGGGCAGCACCCGGCCGGTCCCGCTGATCCCGACCGGCACGAGCGGGACGCCCAGGTCGGCGGCGAGCCGCTGGGCGCCGGAGCGGAAGGTCGCCACGGGTGTGTCCGGCTGACCGCGGGTGCCCTCCGGGTAGATCACGACCGTGCCGCCCGCGGCGATCACGGGTGCGGCGGCCTCGAGCAGCGCCTCGTAGGCACCGGGCCCGGTGCGGGAGACCGGCAGGGCGCCCACCAGGGCGGTCACCACGGCACGCCGCCACGGGACGGAGAACCAGTAGTCCTGCGCGGCGGCGAGCACCGGGAGCCGGTCGGGCGGCAGTGCCGCCAGCAGGGCGGCGGTGTCGGCGTGCGAGGTGTGGTTGGCCACCAGCACCATCGGCGCCTCCGGGACCCGGCCCCCGATCCGAACCCCGCCCACCAGGGGTGACAGGGCCCGCCACAGCACGTGCCGCGCCCGTGCCGCCCACCTGCCCCTCGTCATACTGCTCATCCCAGCACAGCGGCCAGGGGCAGGACCACCAGGAGCGAGTCGACCCGGTCCAGCAGGCCCCCGAAGCCGGGCAGCCAGCTGCCCGCGTCCTTGACGCCGGCGCGGCGCTTCACCATCGACTCCAGCAGGTCGCCCAGCACACCGCCGAGGGCCACCGCGACCACCATGCCGGGGCTGAGGGCGCCGAGCACGAGGAGGATCAGCACCGCGCCCAGCACGGCCCCGGCCAGTCCGCCGACCGTCTTGTTCGGTGACAACGGCGACAGCGGCCGGCGCGCCCAGGAGAAGCGCCGCAGGCCCTTGCCGCCGGCGAAGGCCGCCACGTCAGCGGCCGCCGCGGCGAACACGACGACGAAGGCGTCCTCCCACAGGATCACCAGGTGGGCCAGGGACCAGCACAGCCAGATCGAGCCGAAAGCGGTGAACGCCGCGCGCTCCACCCCGTGCGCCAGGTCGCCCCGCAGGATCGCCGGCAGCGCACAGCCCAGCGCCACGACCGGTGCGAGCGCCAGCAGCTCCGGCTGCTGCCAGGCGGCGAGCGGGTAGAGCACCGCGAGGGCCAGCAGCAGCACGGCCTCGGCGCGGGGGAGGGCGACCAGGCGGGCGAACTCGACCACGGCCAGCACCGCCAGGACCGCCGCCAGCAGCGCGGTGGTGCCCCGGCCGAGCCAGATCGGCAGGCCGACCACGGGGGCGATCAGCACCCAGGTGGTCCAGCGGGTGCGCAGCTCGGGCTCCCGCAGCACGGCCACCGCGAGCCCGCCGAGCGCCAGCACCGCGAGCGTCACGTAGAGGTTGAACACCCCGCGACCGGTGACCTCCCCGACGAAGGGCAGGGAGACCGGCAGGGTCAGCACGCGGTCGTGGTGCAGCAGCAGCTCCCACCAGCGGGTCAGGGTCTCGGTCACGCGGAGACCAGCTCCCGGTGCGCCTCGCGCAGGCGCAGGCCGGCGGTGACCAGCGACCCGAGGACGATCACGCCGCACACCACGGGCAGCCAGGACGGCACGGCGCAGCCGAGGACGACGAGGGCGCAGCGCTCGGTCTTGCCCAGCGGCCCCCCGTTGCGACGGGTCGCCCCGGCGCCCGCGGCCGAGAGCGAGGCGAAGGTCGGCAGCGTCGCCGCGACGGCGGCCACGAGCACCCAGACGAGGTGGCCGGTCGAGTGCTGCGCCGCCCACCAGGCGAGCCCGGCGAACATCAGCAGGTCGCTGGCCCGGTCACCGAGCTCGTTGAGCACGAAGCCCCACGGCCGGGAGACTCCCCGGGCGCGGGCGACGGCCCCGTCGAGGTTGGCCCCGGCCAGGCGCAGCGCCAGCAGCGGGACGGCCGCCCACCACCAGCCGACCGCCAGGGTCAGACCCGCGGCGGCGGCCCCTAGGACGCCGACCAGGGTGAACAGGTCGGGCGAGCGGCCGTGGTCGACCGCCGACCGCACGAACCGCTGCAGCCGACGGGTGTACCACGGCTTGAGCGCATAGAGCCCCTCCATGGGCTGCAGTGTGGCAGACGGCCGCAGCCGCCGGCTCAGTCCCGGGCCGCGTCCAGGTGGGCGACCAGGTCGGGTGCGATCCCGACATACGTGGCCGGGGTCATCGCGGCCAGGCGCTCCTCGACGTCGGCGGGCAGACCCAGCCCGCGCACGAACTCGACCAGCTCGGCCTGCCCGATCCGGCGGCCGCGGGTCAGCTCCTTGAGACGCTCGTAGGGGTTGTCCATCCCCGGGTGACCAGCCGCGGCCAGGGCGCGCATCGCGGACTGGATCGGCTCCGCCAGCACCTCCCAGTTGGCGTCGAGGTCCTCGGCCATCCGCTCCGGCGCGGCGTCCAGACCGGCCAGCCCGCGGGAGACGTTGTCGAGCGCCAGCAGCGAGTGCCCCAGCGCGGTGCCGATGTTGCGCTGCATCGAGGAGTCGGTCAGGTCGCGCTGCAGCCGCGAGGTGACCAGCGTCGAGGCCAGCACGTCGAGCAGCGCGTTGGAGACCTCGAGGTTGGCCTCGGCGTTCTCGAACCGGATCGGGTTGACCTTGTGCGGCATCGTCGAGGAGCCGACCGT
>JAAYYA010000440.1 GCA_012515595.1 Actinomycetales bacterium | reverse complement strand
GCGCCCGGTGGGGTCAGTGACCGCCATCCCGTGCGCCCGGTGGGGTCTGAGACCGCCATCCCGTGCGCCCGGTGGGGTCTGTGACCGCAACCCCGCGCGCTCGGTCGATGAGGCGAAGGTCAGGGGCGGCCGAGGCCGACGTAGGTCCAGCCAGCAGCGCGGTAGGCGTCGCGGTCCAAGAGGTTGCGGCCGTCGATGACCAGCTTGTTGGCGACCAGCTCGCCGATCTCCGCGGGGTCGAGGTCGCGGAACTCCGGCCACTCGGTGAGGTGCAGGACCGCCTCGGCATCCTGGATGGCCCCGGCGGCGGTCTCGGCATAGTTCAGCGTGGGGAAGACCTTCGCGGCGTTCGGCATCGCCTTCGGGTCGAAGACGCTGACCTGCGCCCCGGCCAGGTGCAGCTGCCCCGCGATGGACAGCGCCGGCGAGTCACGGACGTCGTCGGAGTTGGGCTTGAACGCGGCGCCGAGCACGGCGACCCGGCGGCCGAGCAGCGCGCCGAGGTGCTCGCGCACCAGGTTGACCACGTGCTCGCGACGCCGGATGTTGATCGCATCCATCTCGTTGAGGAAGGCGACGGACTGACCGGCTCCCAGCTCGGCGGCGCGGGCGCTGAAGGCCCGGATGTCCTTGGGCAGGCAGCCCCCGCCGAAGCCGACGCCGGCGTTGAGGAACTTGCGACCGATCCGCTCGTCGTAGCCGATGGCGTCGGCCAGCGCGGTCACGTCGGCCCCGGTCACGTCGCAGATCTCCGACATCGCGTTGATGAAGGAGATCTTGGTGGCCAGGAAGGAGTTCGCCGCGACCTTGACCAGCTCGGCGGTCGGCAGGTCGGTGACGACCACCGGCGTCTGGTCCTGGGTGATCGCGTGCGCGTACACCTCGCGCAGGATGCTCTCGGCGTTGTCGCCGTTGACGCCGAAGACCAGGCGGTCCGGTCGCAGCGTGTCCTGCACCGCGAAGCCCTCGCGGAGGAACTCGGGGTTCCACGCCAGCTCGACCGTCACGCTCTCCGGGGTCGCGACCTCGATCCGCTCCATCAGCCGCTCGGCGGTGCCGACGGGCACGGTCGACTTGCCCACCACGAGCGAGCCGTCCTTGAGGAAGGGCAGCATCGCGTCCAGGGACGAGTCGACGTAGGTCATGTCCGCGGCCAGGCTGTTCTTGCGCTGCGGCGTCCCCACGCAGATGAAGTGGACGTCCGCGTCGGCGATCTCGGCCATGTCGGTCGTGAACCGCAGCCCCTTGCCGACGTGCTTCTCCAGGAGCGGCTCGAAGTCCGGCTCGTAGAACGGCATCTTCGCCTGGCTCAGCAGGTCGATCTTGGCCTCGTCCACGTCGACACCGACCACGTCGAAGCCGAGCTCAGCCATCCCCGCGGCGTGGACTGCCCCCAGATAGCCGGTTCCGATCACCGAGATACGCATCGTCAAGTCCCTTGATAGATCACAAAGCTCCATCGAGGCTACCGTCGCCCCACGGGGTTACCAGCCAGTTCGCGTGTGGTATTGGACACCTCCCGCACCGGGTGCTCGCGCGGGCGGGCCGCGATGGCACGATGGTCGGGTGAGCCACGTCATCCGGCCCGTAGGGGGCCGGCACCGCATTTCGCATGCCGTGTT
>JAAYYA010000439.1 GCA_012515595.1 Actinomycetales bacterium | reverse complement strand
TCGCACCGCCCACCCGTCGGGGACGGCACCTCAGCCTGGTCGTCTGGGCCACGACGATCGGCTCCGTCCTCGGGCCCAACATCCTGGGGCCGGGCAAGGCGCTCGCCGGGGTGCTGGGGCTGCCTCCGCTGGCGGGCGCCTGGGTCTTCAGCGCCACCGGCTTCCTGCTCGCGGCGCTCCTCGTCCACCTGCTCCTGCGGCCGGACCCCCTGCTGACGGCCCGTGCCCTCGCGGACCAGGGCGCTCCCGCCGGCCCGCGGGTCGCCCAGCGCGGCTCGATCGTCCACGGCCTGCGCGTGATCATCGCCTCCCCCGTCACACGGCTGGGCACTATCGCGGTCACCGCGGGCCACGTGGTCATGGTGGCGGTCATGGTCATGACCCCCATCCACATGTCGCACGGGCACGCGGAGGTCGAGGTGATCGGCTTCGTCATCTCGATCCACATCCTCGGCATGTACGGCCTGTCTCCCGTCGCCGGGTTCCTCACCGACCGGTGGGGAGCCCGACCCGTCATCGTGGCCGGCGCGCTCATCCAGGTCGCGGCCTGCGTGCTCGCCGCAACGTCCCGCACCGGGTGGTCGCTCGGGCTGCTCGCCGGCTTGTTCCTGCTGGGTCTGGGATGGTCCTGCACCATGGTCGCCGGGTCGAACCTGGTCGCCGCCGGCTCCGAGGTCCGCGACCGCGCCTCCGTCCAGGGCGCGTCGGACCTCGTGATGGGGCTGTCCGCCGCCGCGGCCGGGGGGCTGGCGGGCGTGGTCGTCCAGCACCTGGGCTACGACTGGCTCGGCGGTGCCGGGGCCGCCGTGGCGCTCCTGCTCGCGGTCTCCACCGTGGCGTCCGCACGCCGGGTCCCGTCCTCTCCGGGACGCACCCCGGCGCGATAGCCGGACGGCGGCACGCCGATCACCGCCGTGAAGGCCCGGGTGAAATGCGCCTGGTCGGCAAAGCCCAGAGAGGCCGCCAGGTCGGCCAGGTTCTCGCCCTCCCCCGCGTCGATCAGTGACGCGGCGTCCTGCAGGCGGTAGCGGCGCAGCACCCACAGCGGCGACGCCCCGACATACTGCGAGAACATCCGCTGCAGGGTGCGCGGGGAGACGCTGACCTGCTCCGCGACCCCGGGCAGGCTGACCTGGTCGCGCTGGCGCATCAGCTCCTCCGCTGCGCGGACGACCCCGTATGCCGTGTCGTCAGCCACCCGATCCTCCTGCGGTCCGAGCAGCTCACCGAGGTAGGACAGGACGAGCTGTCGTCGCGCCACCTCGTCCGGCTCGGCCAGCACCGCCCGCGAGACGTCGTCGACCCCGACCCCGAACAGGCGGGTCGCCGGGACCACCGTGTCGGTCAGCTCGCGCATGTCGGCACCGAGCAGTGCCGTCAGGCCCCCGGGGTGGAAGGCCACGCCGGTCACCCGCCCGGCCACCGGCAGCTCCACCCGGAAGACCTTGCTGACCAGTCCGTGCACCAGGGGTGCCGGCACCTGGTGCCCGTGCAGCCGCCCGCCGAGGGCGTCCTCGAAGGTGAGGTGGGCGATCGGGTTGGACAGCACGCTCGACACGAACGGCTCGTCGGCGGACCTGCGCCAGGTGACGTTCCACAGGTGCCGGACCACGAGCGAGACCGGCGCGGGGATCGCCTCCTCCCGCCCCACGTCATACACCTCCTCCCCCGCGGCCGGCCAGAGGATGCCCTTGGCCGCGGTGCAGGATCTCCGGGTGCAGGATCTCCGGGTTCTGGACCTCTCGGTGCAGGACCTCCGGATCCAGGTTGTCGCGAATCTGCAAGCGCCACGCCCCCGAGCGTAGGCACGATGGGTGACATGAGCACCCCCTACCGACCGGAGGGCTATTCGACCCTCACCCCCTTCGTCGTGGTCTCCCCCGCCGCGCGGGCCATCACCTTCTACGAGGAGGTCTTCGGCGGTGCCGTCACCTCCCGCATGGACGGCCCCGACGGCACGGTGCTGCACGCCGAGCTCCAGGTAGTAGACGGGCGGCTGCAGCTGATGGACCCGAACGACGCCTACCACGCCGTGGCCAACGACCCGACGTCCGACGAGTCACGCTTCAGCATCGCCATCTACGTGCCCGACGTCGACGCGACCGTCGCCCTCGCTCGGGACCGCGGAGCGCGCGTGCGCGAGGAGCCGGCCGACTTCGAGGTCACCGGCGACCGCTTCGCCTCCGTCCAGGACCCGTTCGGGGTCCGGTGGACGATCATGTGCCGCACGCAGGAGCGCACCGACGAGCAGGTCCAGCGGGCGCTGGACGAGTGGGCCTCCTCGATGGGGTGAGACCGGCCGTGCCCCGGGACTAAATCCGCGGGGGCACGAGTTGGCCCGGTCATGACCACCGACCCCTCCGCGCTCGCATGACCGACTACGGCCACGACCTGCAGTTCGGCACCTTCCACACCCCCATCAACCAGCAGCCGCAGCAGGCGGTGACGCTCGCTCAGCTCAGCGAGGCGGTGGGCCTGGACCTGGTGACCTTCCAGGACCACCCCTACCAGCCGGGCTTCCTGGACACCTGGACGCTGCTGAGCTACGTGGCGGCACGCACCGAGCGGGTGCACCTGGCGCCGAACGTCGCCAACCTGCCGCTGCGCCAGCCCGCGGTGCTGGCCCGGTCCGCGGCCAGCCTGGACCTGCTGAGCAACGGCCGCTTCGAGCTGGGCCTGGGGACCGGCGCGTTCTGGGACGCCATGGTGGCCATGGGTGCCGAGCGGCTCAGCCCGGGTGAGTCGGTGCGCGCCCTGGAGGAGGCCATCGCGATCATCCGGGGCATCTGGGCGGTCGAGGACGGCTCCGTGCTGCGCGTGGACGGGCAGTTCCACCGCGCCGTGGGCGCCAAGCGCGGTCCCGCACCGGCGCACGACGTCGGGATCTGGCTGGGGGCCTACAAGCCGCGCATGCTCCGGGTGACCGGGCGCCTGGCCGACGGGTGGCTGCCGTCGGAGGGCTACCTGCAGTCCGACGACGACCTGCGTGTCGGCAACGAGATCATCGACGAGGCGGCGGACGGCGCCGGCCGCGAGCCGCGCGACATCCGCCGGCTCCTGAACATCACGCCGCCACGCGGCGGCACGGACGCCTGGGTGGACCGGCTGACCGAGCTCGCCCTCGACTACGGCGTCGACACCTTCATCCTGGCGGCCGACGACCCCGACGGCATCCAGGTCTTCGGCCAGGAGGTCGCCCCTGCGGTCCGCGAGCTGGTCGCCACCGCCCGGCAGTATGCCGACACCCGGGTCTCCTCCACCGGCACCCCGGGCGCGGCGCCCGAGAGCGACGCGGGCGGTCCGATCCTCACGACGGCAGCACCGGCCGGCCCAGGCCCGGCGGGGCCGGTCCAGGCGGGCGAGACCCAATACGACCGCCTCGGCGTGCAGCCAACGCCCGACGACGGGACCCGACTGGGCGCGTCCATGCCGTGGGACGAGTCGACCCGTCCGCGCCGCCCCGAGTCCGGCCCGGACGTCACCTACACACCGCGCCAGGCGCAGATGGGCAAGCACCTCATCGACGTGCACGACATGCTCCGCTCCGAGCTGACCCAGGTGCGCTCGATCATCGAGCAGGTCAAGAACGCCACGATGGACGTCGGCAGCGCCCGGTCCGCCCTGAACGACATGACGATGAAGCAGAACAACTGGACGCTCGGGGCGTACTGCTCGCGTTACTGCGCCACGGTCACCCAGCACCACAGCCTGGAGGACGCCTCGGTCTTCCCGCACCTGCGGACGGCCGAGCGCAGCCTCGCTCCGGTGCTCGACCGGCTCGAGGAGGAGCACGTGGTCATCCACGACGTCATCGAGCAGGTCGACCGGGCCCTCGTGGAGTTCGTGTCCGACCCCGACGACTTCACCCGCCTCGACGAGGCTGTAGATGCCCTGAGCGACACGCTCCTGTCACACCTGTCCTACGAGGAGGACCAGCTCGTCGAGCCCCTCGCCCGGCTGGGCTACTACCCGGGCCAGGCCTGACCCCCCCTCTCACAACCTGGGCACGGATATCCGGGCTGTGCGCGGGATATACGCGTCGCACAGCGGCCGCAGGCGTGCCCAGGTTGGGGTCACCTCATGCTCGGCGCAACCGGTCGTCACCCACGGGCGCGGTCAGCCGCTGGCGCTCGCCGTAGCGGTCGGCGTGGTCGAAGAAGTCGACGAGCTGGACGGTGACCCCGGCCGGTGACGCCTCGACCAGCTGCGCGCTGATCCAGTCCGCGCCGTCGCGCACCTCCCACTTCTCGGCGAGGTAGCTCATGCCGACCGCGTGCAGCCGCTCCTCGGCCTCGCCGTGGGCACCGACCTCGGCGATGGGGTGTCCGAAGACCGTCATCGGACGCCAGCCGTCGGCGTCCTGCGCCAGGAACCCGATCAGCTCGCCGTCCTCGCGGCGCACGGGGGTCCAGCCGTCGCTGTGCTGCATGCTCGTCATGGCCCGAGGATGACTGAGGGAGGCCTGGGACTCAACCGGTTTCCCGGCTCGCGGGTCACGCAGCCGGTCGCAGGGCAGGTCGCGCGGCCGGTCTCAGAGCAGTTCGCGCAGCCGATCGCGCAGCCGGTCTCAGAGCAGCTTGACGACCTCCTCGACGACGTCCTTGGCGTCGCCGAACAGCATCCGGGTGTTGTCCCGGAAGAACAACGGGTTCTGCACGCCGGCATAGCCGCTGGCCATCGACCTCTTGAGCACCACGACGTCCCGGGCGTTCCACACCTCGAGCACCGGCATGCCCGCGATCGGCGACCCCGGCTCGTCGACCGCCGCCGGGTTGACGGTGTCGTTGGCACCGATCACCAGCACCACGTCCGTGTCCGGCAGGTCGCCGTTGATCTCGTCCATCCCGAGGACGATGTCGTAGGGCACCTTCGCCTCGGCGAGCAGGACGTTCATGTGTCCGGGCAGCCGTCCGGCCACGGGATGTATGCCGAAGCGCACGTTCACGCCGTGCTTGCGCAGGCGGGCGGTCAGGTCGGCGACGGGATACTGCGCCTTGGCGACCGCCATGCCGTAGCCGGGCGTGATCACCACGGACTTCGCGCCGCGCAGCAGCTCGGCCACCTCGGCGGCGTTGCTCTCCCGGTGCTCCCCGTAGTCCTGGTCCCCCTCGAAGGTCGCGCCCTCGGTGCCGAAGCCGCCGGCGATGACCGAGATGAACGACCGGTTCATCCCCTGGCACATCAGGTAGGACAGGATCGCACCCGATGAGCCGACCAGGGCACCGGTGACGATGAGCAGGTCGTTGCCGAGCAGGAAGCCGGCCGCGGCGGCGGCCCATCCGGAGTAGCTGTTGAGCATCGACACGACGATGGGCATGTCGCCGCCGCCGATCGAGGCGACCAGGTGCCACCCGAAGGCCAGCGCGATCACGGTCATCAGCAGCAGCGGCAGCAGGGCGTGGCTGACCACGAACCACACCAGCAGCCCGGCGGACACCAGCAGCGCCACGAGGTTGAGCAGGTGGCGGTGCGGCAGCATCAGCGGGTTGGAGTTGATCTTGCCGCTGAGCTTGAGCGCGGCCACCACCGAGCCGGTGAACGTCACGGCACCGATGAAGATGCCGAGGAAGACCTCGACCAGGTGGATGGTCTCCTCCGACCCGGACAACGGTCCGGGCGCGAGGTAGGCGTTATAGCCGATGAGGACCGCGGCGATGCCGACGAAGCTGTGCAGCATCGCGATGAGCTGGGGCATCCCGGTCATCTCCACGACCCGGGCGCGCCACAGACCGATGCTGGCGCCGACCGCCATGGCGGCCACGATCAGGGCGAGGGTGAGGCCGGGGTTCTCCGCCCGCTCGGCCGCGAGCCAGATCGTGGCGCCGAGCGCGATCGTCATGCCGATGATGCCGAAGACGTTGCCGCGCCGGGCCGTTTCATGCCGGGAGAGCCCGGCGAGGGAGAGCACGAACAGGACCGCGGCGATGATGTAGGCCGCCTGCACCAGGTTGAGGGTCACGCCGTCTCCTCCCGGCGGAACATCCGCAGCATCCGGCCGGTCACCGCGAAGCCGCCGAAGACGTTGATGCTGGCGACCACCGTGGCCGCCAGCGCCAGGCTGCGGACCAGCAGGTTCTCGTTGCCGACCTGCAGGATGGCGCCGACCAGGATGATGCCGCTGATCGCGTTGGTCTCGGCCAGGAGCGGGGTGTGCAGGGCGTGGGTGACGTTGCTGATGACGTAGAACCCGACGATGACCGCGAGGGCGAAGACGGTGAAGTGCCCGAGGAAGGCCGGCGGGGACACACTCGCGACCAGGGCGAACAGGACCGCGGCCAGGCCCATCGCGACGTAGCCCCGCCGGGGGTCCCGCGGGCGGGGGGCCTCGGCGGGCTCGGCGGCGGCCGTGCTGGCCGTCTCGGCCTGCGGGGGTGGTGCGGCCGACACCGTCACCGGCGGCGGTGGCCAGAGGACGGCACCCTCGTGAGCCACCGTCAGGCCTCGGATGACCTCGTCGTCCAGGTCGAGGACGATCCGGCCGTCCTTCTCCGGCGTGAGCAGCGCCAGCAGGTTGACCACGTTGGTGCCGTAGAGCTGGGAGGCCTGCGTCGGCAGCCGCGCCGGGAGATCGGTGTAGCCGACGATCTTGACGCCGTTGGGCGTGGTGGCGACCTCGCCCCGCTCGGTGAGCGCGCAGTTGCCGCCGTTGCGGGCCGCCATGTCGACCAGGACGCTCCCCGGACGCATGGCGGCGACCGTCTCCGCCGTCACCAGGACGGGGGCGGGGCGACCGGGGATGAGGGCCGTGGTGATCACGATGTCCGCCTCCGCGCATTCGCGCGCGTAGACCTCCATGGCGCGCCGCTCGAGGTCCTCCCCCATCTCGCGGGCGTAGCCGTCGCTGCTGGCGTCCTGGTCGCTGAGGTCGATCTCGACGAACTGCCCGCCCATCGACTCGACCTGCTCCCGGGTCTCGGGTCGGATGTCGAAGGCCCGCACCACGGCCCCGAGCGAGGTGGCCGTGCCGATCGCCGCCAGCCCGGCCACGCCGGCCCCGATGACGAAGACCTTGGCGGGGGGCACCGACCCCGCCGCGGTGTGCTGCCCGGTGAAGACCGAGCCGAACTCGTGGGCCGCCTCGATGACGGCCCGGTAGCCGCCGATGTTGGTCATCGAGGACAGCACGTCGAGGGACTGGGCGCGGGAGATGCGCGGCACCGCGTCCATCGCCAGTGCCGTCACGCCCCGGGCGGCGAGCGCCTCGAGGAGCTCGGGTCGTTGCGCCGGGCTGAGCTGAGTCGCCAGGATCGTCCCGCGGCCCAGTCGGGCCACCTCCTCCTCGTCCGGGGCGTCGATCTTGATGACCAGATCGGCGTCCCAGACGCCCGGCCCGGGGTCGATGGTGGCGCCCGCCTCGGCATACTGCCCGTCGGGATAGCTGGCGCGGTCACCGGCACCGCTCTGGACGAGGACCTCGTGCCCCAGGGCGATCAGCCGCCCCACGGTCTGGGGCGTCGCGGCCACGCGCGTCTCGCCGGCCTGCGACTCGGTGGGTACGCCGATCAGCACTAGGGCTCCTCTGCCAGGTGGTGGCGGGGATGGTCACAGGTCCCGCCGGAATTGCACCCTACAAGCAGGGCCCGTCAGTCCCGCAGGGTGACCCGCACACCATCGTCCTCGAGCCGGAACGCCAGGGCCGAGAGGTCGGCCACGACCAGATCGGCCAGCGGCTCGAGGTCCTCGGCCGCCGTGGTGGTCACGACCCCGACGGTGGCCGCACCGGCGGCCCGTCCCGAGCGCAGCCCGGCGGGTGCGTCCTCGACGACGAGGCACCGCGCGGGGTCGGCACCAAGGCGCTCGGCCGCCATCAGGTAGGGCTGCGGATCCGGCTTGCCCCGCGTGATGTCATCGGCGGTCACCATCACCTCGGGAGGCGTGAACCCGGCGGCCCCCAGGCGCAGCTCCAGCAGCTCGCGGCTGGCCGAGGTCACGATCGCCGAGCGCCAGCCCGCCGCGACCACCGCCTCGACCGCACCTGGCAGGGCCACGACGCCCTCCAGGTCCGCCAGCTCCCGCCGGTCGATGTCGGCGGTGGCGGCCACCGGGTCGAGGTGCGGCGCGACGGCGGTGACGATGCTGCTGCTCGGCACCCCGTGGAACCCGACGAGCGACTCGGCCGGCACCCCGTGGTCGGCGGCCCAGGCCAGCCAGGAGCGCACCACGGGACCGCGGGAGTCGATGAGCGTGCCGTCGTTGTCGAAGAGGACGGCGTCGAAGAGCTCGGAGGTGATGTCGCGCACGGTGCCATGGTGCCACCCGCCCGACAGGGAAAGAACGACCCATCGGTCCCCGCCGCCGTCTCTGTCAACCCTGCCTCGCGCCGCCTGCCCGGCTGCCCGGCTGCCGCACGATGAGGTGATGGCCCCCGAACCTGTCCGGGGCAGGACGGCCCGCGTCCTGCACCACCCGGTGACCGTCCTGGCGATGAAGACCGGCGTCGCCGCGGGCCTGGCCTTCCTCGTGGGAGGCCTGCTGCCGGAGCCGATGGGCGCCTACAACTACTACGCCGCCATGGGCGCGATCAGCGTCGTCCTCCCGGCACTGGTCGACTCGCTGCAGGCCGCCCTACGGACCGTGCTGGCCATCCTCCTCGGCATCGGGGTCGCCTTCGTGCTGCAGCTCCTCGCGTCGACCAGCTGGTGGGTGGTCGGCCTCGCCATCGGCCTCTCTGTGGTCGTGGCAGCACTCCCGGTCCTGCGCAACGAGGCGAGCTGGGTGCCGCTGGTCGCCCTCTTCGTGCTGGCCTTCGGGGGTGAAGATCCGCGGCTGTTCGCGCTGGGCTACCTCGTCCAGGTGCCGCTCGGCGCGCTCATCGGCCTCGCCGTCAACTACGTCCTCGTCGCGCCGCTGCCCATCCACGACCTCGAGATGGGGCTGCAGCACTACCGGCTGGCCCTTCGTGACCAGGTCCGGCAACTCGCGTCGGCGGTGGAGAGCGGCGATGGCACCCCCCGGCCAGCGGTCGACGACGGTCAGGAGTCCTGGCGCACCTCCAGCGTGAACGCGTGCGCCCGCAGCCGCTCGACCAGGGCACCGCCCAGCGCCTGCGACGGCGTGAGCACGCCGGCCCCGGCACCCTCCCCGGCGGCGAGCGCGAGCGCTGACTGGCCGAGCATCACGGCGGTGCCCTCGTAGCCCGGGTCCAACTCCGCCGAGACGGTCGTCCGGTAGCGGGTGCCCGACTCCGTGCCCGCCGTGACCTCCATGGCGAAGGCTCCCCGGGCACGCTGCTCCGGCGGGGGCCCCTCCCCCGGCGCCGGAAGGAGACGGTCCAGCACCGCACGGGTGGGTCCGAACGCGAACCCCGTGCCGACGGCCCCCAGCGTCGCGAGGGTTGCGCCACCCCGCAGTGCGCCACGCAGGCCGCGCCCCGTGTCCTGCAGCTCCCGGTAGCGGAACCCCGCCCCGTAGCCGCCGTCGGCCAGCGCGTGGGACCGCCGCACGATGGGCCCGTTGAAGCCGCCCATGAAGAAGGGGACCCGCCAGCGTCCCGTGGTCGGGTCCTGCCGGAGCGGGCCGAACGCCCTGCCCCGGGCCTTGGCCGTATGCCGTGCGCCGGCCGGCCGCGCCGGGTCACCCGACCCGGTGGTCCCGTGATCGCCGGGTCCCGACAGCGCCTGACGGTCGGCGAGCACCTCCCGGGCCGCCGTGTCCCCCCGTGCCGCGATCACCTGCTGGCGCATCGAGTCGATGGTGCCGCCGGACAGACCGCCCCGCAGGCGGCGGACGACCAGCACCGTGTCGGTGAGCCCGCCGGCCCCGTCGGCCCGGGCATGCTCCGCCGTGAGCCAGACCCCCAGGTCGGAGGGGACCGAGTCGAAACCGCAGGCGTGCACGATCCTGGCTCCCGTCATACGGGCTCGTTCGTGCAGCTCCTCCACGGTGCGCCGCACGAAGAGCACCTCCCCGGTGAGGTCGGCATAGTGCGTGCCGGCGTCGGCGCAGGCCGCCACCAGGGGGAAGCCGTAACGGGAGTACGGCCCGACCGTGGTCGCGACCGCGGTCGCCCGGGCGGCCAGGTCCGCCGCGGCGGCCGGCTCGGTGACGTCCACCGTCACCAGCGGCCAGTCACGAGCCACCGGTGGCAGCTCCTGCCGTAGGCCCTCTAGCCGCTCGGCCGAGCGGCCGGCCAGGGCGATGCGCACGGTGGGTGGCGCCGCGGCGGCCAGGTGCGCGGCGGTCAGCCGCCCGACGAAGCCGGTCGCACCGACGAGGACGAGGTCGAACTCACGATCCATGACGCCCATCGTGCCCCGTCAGGGCTGCAGGACCACCTTGATGCAGCCGTCCGTCTTGGTCTGGAACAGGCGGTAGCCGTCGGGCGCCTCGTCCAGCGGGATGCGGTGCGTGGCCAGGGACTCCAGGTCGAGGACGTCGTCGA
>JAAYYA010000057.1 GCA_012515595.1 Actinomycetales bacterium | reverse complement strand
GTCGCGGGACGGGGCGCTGAGGCGGGGCTCAGGCGCCGGTGGCCTGACCCTCGATCGCGCTGATCACCGCAGGCCGCAGGTCGGAGGCGGCGATGACCGCGTCGACCGAGCCGACCTCGACGGCCCGGTGGATGCTGTGCACGCTGTCGAACTCGGCGGCGATCTCGCTGATCTTGTCGGCCCGCAGGCCGGCCCGCACGTCGGCCAGCTCGACCATCAGCGCGGCCCGCTCCTCCTGCGGCGCGGCGGCGAGCCGCTCCTGCAGGTCGCGCACCTCGGGGCTGGCGGCCGCCCGCTTGTCCACCTCGCCGGCGAAGACGACCGCCGCCGCCGGGGCCCCGCCCAGGACCGAGGCGAACGAGCCCTCGATGGCGAGCACCGTCATACGGGGGTTGAGGCGCTTGGAGAAGACGACGAACGCACCGCCGTGGTAGCGGGAGATCACGCAGAAGACGATCGGCCCGTCGAAGTTGACGATGGCCCGGCCGATCTCGGCGCCGTATTCCAGCTGCAGGTGCCGCATCGAGTCCGGTGACCCGTCGAAGCCGGAGAGGTTGGCGAGCACGACGAGCGGGCGGTTGCCGCTGGCCCCGTTGATGGCCCGCGCCACCTTCTTGGACGAGCGCGGGAAGAGGGTCCCGGCGGTGTAGGTGTCCGGCCCGTCGGTGGGCGGGAAGCCGTGCCGCGGCACCGGCCGCGACTCGATGCCGATCAGGCAGACCGGGTGTCCGCCGACGTGGGCGTCCTGCACCACGGCGGTGTCCGCGTCGGCCATCCCGGCCCACCGCTCGAGCGTGGCGTGGTCCTGGTCGACCAGCGCCGCCATGACGGTGCGGATGTCGAAGGGCTTCTTGCGGTCCGGGTTCTTCTCCGCCGAGAAGATGTCGCCGACGGTGGTGAAGTCCGGTGACGCCGGATGGGTGTGGGGGTAGGTCGTGACGTCCCGGTCGGCGGGGTCGCTCGTCCGCGCGCGGCGCGGGCCGTCCTCCCCCGGCGCGGTGTAGGTGTGCTCGTAGTGCGCCATGAGGGTGTCGACGGCGCCGGCCAGGTCGCTGGCCCAGTACTGCGCCTGCCCGTTCGGCCCCATGACCCGGTCGTAGCCGCCGATGCCGAAGTTGTCCTCGGCCGAGACACCGCCGGAGAAGTCCAGCGACTGCTTGCCGGTGAGCACCATCGCGCTGTCGGGCGTCATCACCAGGATGCCCTTGGTGTGCATCAGCATGGTGGCCTCGGCGTTCCAGTAGGGCTGGGCGCCGACGTTGATCCCGGCGACGACGACGTTGATCTCGCCGCCCTCCTGGGTGAACTCCACGATGCGCTTGAGCGCCTCGGCGACCCAGTCCATGTTCTCGGTGCCGGAGCCCATCGACACCCGGGCGCCGGCGGAGAGGGCGAACCACTCGAGCGGGACCCCCTTCTCCTCGGCGAGGTCGATCGCGGCGATGACGCGCCGGCACTCCGGCTCGGACAGCGCCCCGAGCGCCTTGGTCGGGTCGCCGCACAGCACCACCCGGGTGATGCCCTCGGGGTGCAGCGCGGTCGGGGTCGTGACGACGGCGGCGATGATCGCGGCGCTGTTCAGGCCGCGCGGCCGGTCGACCGGCACCAGCCGACCGGAGTCGTCCAGGTCGTGCTCGACCAGGCTGCCGCCCGGTCCGGTGATCACGTCGGCCAGCTCGTAGGGGTAGACCAGCCCGCGGCGCCGCGAGCGCAGCACCTTGCCGGCGTAGTCGTCCAGCGGCTTCAGCGGCTGCTCCGGCGGGGCCTCGAACGAGGCGACGACCCCGCCCCCGGACTTGGCGTGGAAGCGGATCGCGATCGGCACCGGGGGTCCGTCGCCGCGGGGGACGCGTCCCTGCGCGACGACCTCCTCCAGGCCGGCCCGCTCGGTCAGCGGGGTGATCTTGTGCTGCAGCGCGGCCAGCTCCTGCGGCTTGGCCTCGATCACCGGCCACACGTGCACCCAGACGTGGTTGAGGTCGAGCTTGACGCCCTCCGCGCCGCGCGCGTTCCGGGCCCGCCGGATGGCCTCCAGGCAGCTCTCCACCGCGCGCTCGCCCTGGGGAATGCTCACCACCTGCCCGTTCTCGTCCCGTATGACGGACAGCTGGCGGATCTGGGCCAGCGCCACCAGTCGTCGGTCGGCCGGGTTGGAGGGGGCCACGCACTCATAGAGCAGGACGTCGTCGGGCGCCTCGATGCGGGTGATGTCGAACTCCCGGAGCCGCCACAGGTCCAGGCGACGACCCACCATCGGGTGGACGCCCCGCACCAGGGTGTCCTCCTGGGTGCCACCGGCACCGTCCGGGCGGAAGGTCAGGTAGTCCACCTCGCGCCCGCCGCCGGCAAACCCGCCCACGGCCACGCGGCGGCAGTCCGGGGCGAAGCCCAGCCCGGTCAGGACCGCGGCCAGCTCCGCGCTGGCGCGGTCCGAGCTTTCCGGCATGCCCGGCCAGTGCAGGTAGAGGTCCATCACGACCTCGCCCAGCTCCCGGCCCAGTGCCACCTGCTCGGTGAGCGCGGCCACGAGCGCGGAGCCGGGGTCCCGCAGCTCGTCCAGGTGGCCGACCGTGGTGATGAGCCGGGTGGGCCGCTCGTCCAGGACGTAGTCGGCGGTCACCAGCTCACGGTCGGCGGCGCTGAGCCGCCGCACGTCGTGCAGGTCGAACTCGCGGTAGTGCCGGCGGACCAGGACCTCCAGCAGCGGCTCCCAACGGGGCACGCCCTGCTCCAGGCGCTCGCCGAGGATCCCGGCGATCTGCACCGGGATCGCCACGATGGCCTCGATCCGGGCCGCGCGGTCGGGCACCTCTTCCGCGGCCGCGAGCTCGGCCACCTCCTCGCCCAGTCCGGCCAGGGCGGCCTCGCGGACGGCGTCGACCATCTGCTCGTCGAACCACCGGAACCGGATGCTCCGGGCCATGTCGCTGATCGCCGGGTGCCGCAGCTGGGTGGCCCGGACCAGGTGCTCCAGCACCGCCCGCGCCTCGGTCGCCCGCCCGTTCGGGGGCGGCGGCTCGGCCAGCCAGGCCTGCAGCAGCGTCGTGACGACCTGCAGGTCCTTGCCGCTGCGCTGCTGGGCCAGGAAGACCCGGAAGACCGCCTCCTCCAGGGCCTCGCTGCGCTCCAGCTCGGTCACGTCGTAGTGGCTCAGCACCTGCCGCAGGCGCTCGCTGAAGGCCTCGGGCAGGGCGTCCCGCTCGACGTCGAGGCTCTGCAGGTAGGTGTGGAAGTGCTCCCGGGGGCTGTGCACCCGCAGCTCGGTGCGCTCCTCGGCCTCGCTGGGCCGGTTGCGGCTCAGCTCGGCGAGGTCGGCGAAGGTGGCCAGCAGCGCCATCTCCCCCTCGAGCGGGTCGGTGCCCTGGTCCCGCAGCTCCGAGCGCACCGCCAGGTAGGAGGCCAGCAGGTCGACGTCGTCCCCTGGTGGCAGGTCGTAGCCCAGCACCCGGGAGGTCAGCGCCGCCAGCAGGCCGTCGGCCCGGCTCTGCACCGAGGCGGCCTCGGGCTCGGCGGGCAGGTCCAGGTCGGGACCCGCCTCGGTGGCGGCGTCCGCACCCTCTGCGTCGGCGTCGCCGGTGGGCTCCAGACGCACCAGCGGTGCACCGGTCTCGACCTGGCTGCCGGTGCGGACCATGAGCTCGCGCACCCGCCCGGCGAACGGCGCGTGCAGCACCGTCTCCATCTTCATCGCCTCGAGGACGAGGATCTGGGCGCCCGCGGCCACCTCGTCGCCGACCGCGACCGGCGTGGCGACCACCAGGGCGGGGGACGGTGCGCGTAGCACTCCCCCCTCGTCGCGGCTGACCCGGTGGATGACCTCGTCGACCTCGACCAGGTGGGTCGGGCCGTGGATGGCGCTGACGATCCGGTGCCGGCGGCCGTTGACGGTCAGCCGCCCGTGGAACTCCCCGAGCCGCTCCACCTCGGCGTCGACGGTCTGCTCCTGCCCCGCCCCGGCGACGGTCACCCGGAAGCGGTGCGGCCCGGTCTGCACGGTCGTCACCTGCCACGGCACGCCCCGCAGCTTGAGGTCGACCGGTCGGCCGACTTGGTGCTGGACCTGCGGGCGACCGCCCCGCGCGGTCTCCATCAGCCGGGAGACCTCGACCTGCAGCTCGTCGACGTAGGCGTCGATCCCGGCCGCGACCAGGGCCACCCCGGAGTGCTGGTGGCTGACCAGGCGGCCCTCGGCCCGCACCCGGTCGATCCACCCGGTGTCAGCCCACGCGGGGGCTCCGCCCCCGGCCTCCGCAGCCGCGCCACCGTCCGGGCCGACGACCTCGGGCTCCCGCAGCAGCTGCAGCACGAAGCTCTTGTTGGTGGCGCCCCCCTCGACGACGACGGTCGTCTCGGCCATGGCCCGCCTCAGCCGCGCGAGCGCCTCGCCGCGGTCCCGGCCGTGGGCGATGATCTTGGCGATCATCGAGTCGAAGTCGGCCGGGATGCTGTCTCCCTCGCCGACACCGGTGTCGACGCGGATGCCCGGCCCGGTGGGGAACTCCAGCAGCGTGATCCGCCCCGGCGCCGGCGCGAAGTCGCGATCGGGGTCCTCGGCGTTGAGCCGGGCCTCGACGGCGTGCCCGGTCTCCACGGGCCGTCCCCCCTCGAGCCGGCCGCCCGACGCGACGTGGATCTGCGCCCGCACCAGGTCGACCCCGGTCGTGGCCTCGGTGATCGGGTGCTCCACCTGCAGGCGGGTGTTCACCTCCAGGAAGGCGAACTGCCGGCTCTCCGGGTGGTAGAGGAACTCCACGGTCCCGGCCCCGACGTAACCGACGGCCAGCACGAGCCGCTCCGCGGACGCCTTGAGGTCCTCGGCCTGCTCGGGCGTCAGCAGCGGCGAGGCCGACTCCTCGATGATCTTCTGGTTGCGGCGCTGGACCGAGCAGTCCCGGACGCCGATCGCCCACGCCGTGCCGTGGCTGTCGGCGATGACCTGCACCTCGACGTGCCGGGCACCGGTGACCAGGCTCTCCAGGAAGACCACGCCGCTGCCGAAGGCGCGCTCGGCCTCGTCGCGGGTGCGCTGGTAGACCTCACGCAGCTCGGCCTCGTTGGCCACCTTGCGGATGCCGCGGCCACCGCCACCGGCGCTGGCCTTGAGCATCAGCGGGTAGCCGATCTCTGCCGCCGACGCGACGGCGTCCTCGAGCGTGTCCAGCCCGCCGCGGCTCCACGGCGCGACGGGGACCCCGACCTCCTCGGCGATCAGCTTGGAGCCGATCTTGTCGCCCAGCTGGCGCATCGCCTCGGCGCTCGGGCCGATGAACGTCACGCCCAGCCGGTCGCACAGGTCGACGAAGGCCGGGTCCTCGGCGACGAACCCCCAGCCGACCCAGACCGCGTCGGCCCGGGTCTCCACGAGCGCGCGCTCCAGGACCGCGAGGTCGAGATAGGGGCGCGCAGAGGCGGGTCCCAGGGAGTAGGTGCTGTGCGCCTCGCGGACGAACATCGCGGTCCGGTCGGCGTCGGTGTAGAGCGCGATCGTGTGCAGCCGCGGGCCGCCGCTGGCGTTGTGGTCCCGCACGGCGTGGATCAGCCGGACCGCGGCCTCACCACGGTTGACGATGGCGATACGAGAGAACATCCGTCTCCAACTGTGTCGTGCGGCCGCGGGCCGGCGGTGGGGGTGCCTCCTGACGGTGCCATGTTCGGGCGCCTACTCGCTAGTCGACGCCCCGCTGACCCGGGCACAATCCGTGCGCTTCGCACCGGAGCCAAACCTACTCCCGCGCCGGCCCGGCGGCATACGGTCCGCCCCACGGCATACGCCCTCCCACGACAATGCCCCCGCAACCAGGTGGCTGCGGGGGCAGTATGTCGAGGGGCCGGGTCTCCCCGGGCCTCACGTCACGGGCTGGTGGGCATCCCGCCCGGCATCTCCATGATGTTGGTGGGCGCGGTGATGTCGACCGGCTCGCCCCAGCCCTCCATCTTCATGACGGTCTGCGCACCCTCGATCTCGAAGGTGACCTGACGCATGAAGTTCTGGTCGTCCAGCCAGACGAAGTAGGTGAGCTCGCCCGGCAGGCCGGCGGTGTCCTCCGACTCGATGGCGGTGGTGTCCAGGAGCAGCTCGTACTTGTTGAGCGTCTCGCCGTCGACGTCCTCCGGCCCGACGAAGGTGACCTTCTGGGCACCGGCCTCCCAGTCGTCCCACTGGGAGGTCATGTCCACCTGGTTGGTGAACTCGTCGGCGTCCTCGCCCATGATGTCCTCGAGGGGCATCTGGATGAACTGGCCCTCCTCGGTCATCGGCGGCATCGCGATGTAGGCGTTGCCGTCGACCATGACCATCTGGATGTTGCCCATGCCGGGCATCTCCATCGTGATGTCCATCGCCGGGGCGTCGCCGCTGAGGTCGGCCTTGCCGGCCATCGTGATGCCCTGGCCCTCGATCTGCATGTCCATGTCCATGGTGAACGTGGTCATGTTCTCCATGCCGGGGCTCTTGAGCATCTCCACGAAGTCGGCGGGGTCGATCTCCTCGCCCGCCGCGGCCTCGCCGCCGGTGGCCGGCTCCTCGGTCTCTGTGGTCTCCTCGGCGTCGTCGGTCTCCGCGCCGGCGTCGGTCTCCGCGCCGGTGTCCGTGTCCTCGGTCGTCTCGGCCCCGTCGTCGCTGCCGGCGTCGGCGTCGCTGGTCGTGGTGGGCTCCTCCACCTCAGGGGTGTCGCCCCCGCACGCGGCCAGCGTCAGCGCGAGTGCACCGCTCGCCGCGACCATCCCCCATGTCGTCGTGTTCCTACGCATTAGTGACCTTCTCCCTGAGTGCGGTGGTGGTCCGCAGAGTTCGTGGTGGTGCTGTGAACGCACTATCGTTTCACAACCCCGTGCATGCCTGTGTTCTCATTGACACAACTGACAGACGACTCGCAGAGCCCAGAGGTTCCATGAACGGCAACACCATCTTCCGGCACCACGACACCGCCGTGCTGTCCGTCACGGCCATCGACGCGCCGGTGGTGGTCACCTCGGCCGAGTTCGACGAGCGCCTGGCCGAGACCTACCGGCGCACCAACATGCGCCCCGGCATGCTGACCAAGCTGGCCGGCATCCGCGAGCGTCGCTGGTGGCCGGACGGCACGACATTCGTCGACGGCGCCATCGAGGCGGGCGCGAAGGCCATCGCCGAGGCCGGCGTCGACCCCGCCCGGATCGGCCTGATGATCAACACCTCGGTGTGCCGGGAGCACCTGGAGCCGTCCATCGCGGTGCGGATCCACGCCGAGCTGGGGCTGCCCTCGAGCTGCCTGAACTTCGACCTGACCAACGCCTGCCTGGGCTTCGTCAACGGCATGCAGCTGGCGGCCACGATGATCGACGCAGGGCAGATCGACTACGCCGTGATCGTCGACGGCGAGGGGTCCCGGCCCGCGCAGGAGAGCGCGCTGCGGCGGCTGTCCAGCCCGGAGGCCACCGCCGAGGACCTGCAGAACGAGTTCGCCACGCTCACCCTCGGGTCGGGCGCCGCCGCGATGGTCCTGGGTCGCGCGAGCGAGCACCCCGAGGGCCACCGGATCATCGGCGGGGCCTCGCGCGCCGCGACCCAGCACCACGAGCTGTGCATCGGCGACTACGACAAGATGAGCACCGACACCAAGGGGCTGCTGGTCGCGGGGATGCAGCTGGCCAGCGACCTGTGGAAGGACGCCGCCGAGGACTTCGACTGGGCGGACATGGACTGCTACGTCGTCCACCAGGTCTCGACCGTCCACACCGGCCGCACCGCCAAGGTGCTGGGGCTGCCCGAGGACCGCATCCCGCTGACCTTCCCGACCTTCGGCAACATCGGCCCGGCCGCGGTGGCGGTGACGCTGGCCAAGCAGGTCGAGCAGCTGACCCCGGGCGACCGGGTCCTGATGATGGGCATCGGCTCCGGTCTCAACATGACTTGCCTGGAACTGGCCTGGTGACCACCGGGGCGCCGTCGACCGACCTCCCGGGCCTCGACCCCGCCTGGTCCCGCAGCGTCGAGGCCCCCGACGCCGAGGGCGTCACCCGCACCTGGCACCTGCTCGACAACGGCCCGCTCCTGGAGGCGGCCGGCACGCCGGTCGAGCACACGCTGCTGTGCGTCCACGGCAACCCGACCTGGTCCTACCTGTGGCGCCGGGTGCTGGCGTCCGCTCCCCCCGGCTGGCGGGTCGTCGCGGTGGACCACCTGGGCATGGGCTGGTCCGAGCGCACCGAGGCCCCGCGCACCCTCGCCCAGCGGGTCGAGGACCTGTCTCGGCTGACCGACACCCTCGGCCTCGACGGGCCGGTCGCCACGCTCGCCCACGACTGGGGCGGCCCGATCAGCCTCGGCTGGGCGCTGGCCCACCGCGAAAGGCTCACCCACGTCGCGCTCACCAACACCGCCGTCCACCAGCCCGAGGGCTCGCCGTGGCCCGCCGCGATCGCCGCGGTTCGCACGCCCCCGCTGCTGGACCTGGTCTGCCGCCGCACGACCGGCTTCGTCCAGGCGGCCACCGCCACGGTGCGCCCCGCCCTCCCGGCACCGGTCCGGCAGGCGTTCGCCGCGCCATACTCCACCACGGCCCGCCGCGAGGCGATCGGCGACTTCGTGGAGGACATCCCCACCACCCCCGCCCATCCCAGCTTCGACGAGCTGGACCGGATCGCGCGCGGCCTGGAGACGCTGGCCGACATACCGGTCCTCATGGTCTGGGGGATGCGGGACCCGGTCTTCTCCGGCCGCTACCTGGCCGACCTGCAGCGGCGGCTCCCGCACGCGGACGTCCACGCCTACGCCGACGCCTCGCACCTGGTGCTCGAGGACCGGCCCGAGGGCGTCGCCGTGATCTGGGACTGGCTCACCACCTCGCAGACCCTGGTCGCCGACGCCCCGGCCCCCGTGGTGCCGATCCGGGTCGACACGACCGCTCCCGACGACACCGCGATCGTGGAGCTGGGCGGCGCCGGGGGCGAGATCACCTTCGGCGCCCTGGACCGGCGGGTGGAGGGTCTGGCCCGCAGCCTGCACGCCCGCGGGGTGCGCGCGGGACAGCGGGTCGCCCTGCTCGTCCGCCCCGGCATCGACCTCACCAGCGTGCTGTATGCCGTGTGGCGCCTGGGCGCCGTCGCTGTCGTCGCCGACGCGGGGCTGGGTCTGCGCCGGCTGGGCGCGGCCCTGCGCAGCGCCGCGCCGCAGCACGTCGTCGGCTTCCCGGCCGCCCGGGCGATCGTGGTCGCCGCACAGGTGCCCGGGCAGTGGATCCGGCTGGGTGAGGGTGACGTCGCGGCGCTGATCGCCGAGGGCGCCGCCCACGACGTGCCGGCCCACGACCTGGTGAGCCCCACCGCGGCCCTCGACCAGGACGGCGCGGTCCTGTTCACCTCCGGCGCGACCGGGCCGCCGAAGGGCGTGGTCTACACCCGCCGCCAGGTCGGCGCCCAGGTCGCGCTGCTGCGGGACACCTTCGGGTTCCGCCCGGGCGCGCGCTTCGTGGCGGCCTTCGCGCCGTTCGCGCTCTACGGCCCCGCGCTCGGGATGGCCTCGGCGGTGCCGGACATGGACGTCACCGCGCCGGACACCCTGACCGCCGGCGCGCTGGCCGACGCGGTGGCGGCGGTCGACGCCACCGCCGTCTTCGCCTCACCGGCGGCGCTGGACAACGTCGTGGCCACCGCCGACCAGCTGTCGCCCGACCGGCTCGAGCAGCTGCGCCGACCGCGGCTCATCCTGTCGGCCGGCGCCCCGGTCCCCCTGGACCTGCTCCGCCGGCTCAGGGAGCTCCTGCCGGGAGCGGCGACGCACACGCCATACGGCATGACCGAGGCGCTGCCGGTCGCCACCCTCGACCCCCTGACCCTGGACGCGGCCGACCCCGCGGACCGCGACCGGGGCGTCTGCGTCGGCGCACCGCTGACCGGGGTCACCGTGCGCGTCGCGGCCCTGCGGCCGGATGGGAGCACGGCGGACGACCTGACGAGCGACGCCGGCGTGACCGGCGAGATCGTCGTGCGCGCGCCACACGTGAAGGACCGCTACGACCGGCTGTGGGCCACCCAGCGCGCCAGCGCCCGCCCGGCCGGCTGGCACCGCACCGGCGACGTCGGGCACCTGGACGACCGCGGCCGGCTGTGGGTCGAGGGGCGGCTGGCGCACGTCCTCACCACCCCCGACGGCCCCCTTCCCCCGTATGCCGTGGAACAGGCCATCGAGTCCGTCCCCGGCGTGCGTCGGGCGGCGCTGGTCGGGGTCGGCCCCGTCGGGACGCAGCAGGTCGTGGCAGTTGTCGTGCCGCAGGGCGCGCGGCCGGACCGGCACCTGGCTCGTCAGGACACCTCCGTGCCCCCGGACATCGCGCGGCAGGTGCGGGCCGCGGCCGGGGTCCCCGTGGCCGCCGTTCTGCGCCGCGACTGGCTGCCCGTGGACATCCGGCACGCCGCCAAGGTCGACCGCACCGAGCTGGCCCGCTGGGCGACGACCCTGCTGCACGGCCGGGACGCGGCGCGGGAGGCCTACCAGCACCACCCGAAGGCGCCGAGCCGGCGGAGCCGCTGATGCGCGTCCTCGTCACCGGGGCCAGCGGGATGCTGGGCCGCGCCGTCGCCGACACCCTCGCCGCCCGCGGGGACACGGTGACCGTGCTGCAGCGAAGGCCCTCCGGCGTCCCCTACCGCGAGGTGCTCGGGGACGTCGCCGACCCCGCCGCGGTGTCCGAGGCCGTGGCCGGGCAGGACGCCGTGGTCCACCTGGCCGCGAAGGTCGACGTCGTCGGGCCGTGGGAGGACTACCGCCGCACCAACATCGACGGCACCCGGACCCTGGTCGAAGCCGCGCGCGCCGGGAGCGTGACCCGCTTCGTGCAGGTGTCCTCCCCGTCCGTGGCGCACGCGGGCAGCTCGCTGGCCGGGGTCGGTGCCGGTCCGGCCGACCCGGAGCGCGCCCGCGGCAACTACGCCCGCAGCAAGGCCGCCGCCGAGCTGATCGCGCTGGGCACCGACGGGGACGAGCTCACAGTGACCGCGGTCCGCCCGCACCTGGTGTGGGGCCCGGGCGACACCCAGCTGATCGGCCGGATCCTGGAGCGCGCCCGGTCCGGGCGGCTCCCGGTGCTCGGCCGGGGCACCAGCCTGGTCGACACCACCTATGTCACCAACGCCGCCGACGCCATCGTGGCGGCCCTGGACCGCGCCGACGTCGCGCGCGGCCAGGCGCTCGTCGTGACCAACGGGGAGCCCCGACCCATCGGAGAGCTGATCGCCGACATCTGCCGGGCGGGCGGTGCCCCGCCCCCGCGGCTGCGGATCCCCGCGCGGCTGGCCTGGGCCGCCGGCGCGGCCGTCGAGGGGGCGATGGCGGTCTCCGCGTCGGTGCCCGGTCTGCCGGAGATCACCGAGCCGCCGCTGACCCGTTTCCTGGCCGAGCAGCTGTCGACCGCCCACTGGTTCGACCAGCGGCACACCCGCGAGGTGCTGGACTGGACGCCGGCGGTCAGCCTGGACGAGGGTCTCCGAATCCTGGCTGCGGCACACTCCGCGGACGGTTAGCGTTGTCCCTGACGTAGGGCGTCGTCCGCGACGCCGTCGGCAGACAGGTCCGTGGTGCGGTGACAGGCGCCCCGGACACGGTGACAGGCGCCGCAGGGCGCGAGGAGCAGGGGTCGAGGGAGCATGAGCAGGGCATCACGGGCGCGCCGGGTGGCCGCCGCGGCGGCCTACGGCGGCGGAGGCATGGCCGCCGCGGGTCTGGCGGGGCTGGCGCTGTTGCGTGCCGAGGTGCTCATCGCCAAGCGAATCATCGGCGAGGGCGCGGGGACGCCCCCGCCAGCGGACGGCACCTACGGCGCGGGCTTCGGGGAGGCCCGCCGGATCCTCATGCTCGGCGACAGCACCGCCGCCGGAGTCGGGGCCAGCCGGAGCGAGGAGACGATCGGGGCGATCGTGGCCACCGGCGTCGCCGCGCTGACCGGTCACCCGGTCGAGCTCCGCAACGCCGCGCGCAGCGGCGCCACCTCGCCCCAGCTGCTCGGGCAGCTCGAGCACGGGCTGCGCGACATGCCCGACCCGGAGGTCGCGATCATCATGATCGGCGCCAACGACGTCAAGGACCGGCTGGACCGGGCCGCGTCGGTCCGTGCGCTGAGCGAGACCGTCACCCGACTGGTGTCCCAGGGGACCGAGGTGGTGGTCGGCACCTGCCCGGACCTGGGCACCGTCCGTCCCATCCCCCAGCCCCTCCGCGCCCTGGTCCAGCGGTGGAGCCGCGACCTGGCAGCCGCCCAGACCGTCGCCGTGGTCGAGGCCGGCGGCCGCACGGTGTCCACCGGCGACCTGCTGGGCCCGACCTTCCGGGAGTCCCCGACCCAGATGTTCAGCGAGGACGGCCTGCACCCGTCGTCGGCTGGCTACGCCCGGGCGGCCGCGGCCCTGCTGCCCAGCGTCGTCGACGCCCTCGGGCTGCACACCCTCGACACCGGGCGCGGGCCGGACGTGCGCCGCGGCGAGCACGTCGAGCCGCTCCCCGAGGCCGCCCAGCGGGCCGTGCTCGACCCCGGCAGCGAGGTCAGCGCGGTCGACGTGGACGGGCGCTCCCGCGGCGAGCGGGGGCGATGGGCCCAGCTGCTGCGCCGCCACCGGCATCCCGCACCCGAGCAGCCTGGGGACGAGGCCGACTCCGAAGCGAGCAACTCCGACCCTGCCGAATCTGACGCTGCCGACCCCGGCACGAGCGAGCCCGCCGAGATCGGCGCGGAGCACCCGGGCGGATGACCGAGGGCACCAGCCCGACCGAGGGCGAGCTCGCGGACCTGGCCCGGGGTGTCGCGGCCGCCTACCGGCTCGGCACCGACGCCCGCATCGACGGCCCGGCCGAGCGGGGACAGCTCGGGCAGGTCTGGCCCCTGACCACCTCGACCGGTCGCTACGCCGTGAAGGTGCCGTTCACCCCACCGCAGCCCGAGGATGTGGCGGAGGACGCGGCATACCAGGACACCCTCCTGGCGGCCGGGGTGAGCCTGCCCGCGGTCGTCCGCACCCCGGAGGGGCAGGTGCTCGCCGCGGTGGGCGACACCGTGGTGCGGGTCTACGAGTGGGTCGACATCGCACCGCGCGACCGGTGGCTCGACCCTGCGGCGGTGGGCCGGGCCGTCGCCGCCATCCACGCCGTCGATGTGCCGTGTGACGGCCCCGTGGACGCGTGGTTCACCGAGCCCGTCGGCGGGGCCGCCTGGCACCGGCTCGCGGAGCGCGCCACGTCGGCAGGGGCGCCATTCGCCGCCGATCTGGAGCGTCTCGTCCCCGAGTTCACGGCGCTCGAGGAGCTGCTCCGCCCACCGGTCCGGGCCCGACGCTGCCACCGCGACCTGTGGGCCGACAACCTCCGCGGGACACCGTCGGGCGGGCTGGTCGTGCTCGACTGGGAGAACGCCGGCCCGGCCGACCCGGCGCAGGAGCTGCCCATGCTCATGCTCGAGTTCGGCGTCGGCGACCCGGGGAGGATGCGGGAGCTGTATGCCGCCTACCTCACCTCCGGCGGCACCTCCCGCATCACCGGGGCGGCCGACTGCACCATGCTGATCGCGACGCTCGGGCACATCGTCGAGGAGGGGGTGCGGCGCTGGCTGCGCGCCACCACCGCGGAGGACCGCGAGCACAACGCCGCCTGGGTGGCCGAGGGCGTCGGCGACCCGGTCACCCGCGAGGTCGTCGCGATGATCACCACGGTGGCCGCCGAGGTCAACGCGTGAGCCAGAAGGCACTGCTCGGCCATCCGTGGAGGCCCTGGGAGCCGGCGCAGGTCGCACCTCTGCTCGAGTCCACCGGTCGTCCGTGGTTGGTCGCCGGTGGCTTCGCCATCGACCTGTTCGTGGGTCGTCGGACCCGGGAGCACACCGATCTCGACGTCTTCCTGCTGCGTCGGGACCAGCAGGCGGTCCACGAGGCGCTTCCTGGCTGGGAGGTCTACGCCGCGGACCCGCCCGGCCACCTGCGACCGTGGACTGCCGGGGAAACCCTTCCGCTCGGTGTCCACGACATCTGGTGCCGGCCCTCGGCCGAGGAGCCGTGGCGGGTCCAGTTCATGCTCGACGAGGCCGACGGCGACACCTGGATCTCTCGCCGCAACCCGCAGGTGAGGCGTCCGCTCGGTGAGCTCCGGCACACTGCCCCCGGCGGGATCCCCTTCCTCGCGCCCGAGGTGCAGCTGTTCTACAAGGCGCGGGGTCGGCGACCCAAGGACGAGCAGGACCTGGACGTCGCCCGCCCCCACCTCTCCGGACCACAGCGGGACTGGCTGCGGCACGCCATACTCACCACGAACCCCACCCACCCGTGGCTGGCGCGGCTGGCTTCCTGACTGCGCGGGGACCGGCGGTCTTCGTTCCGGGCGGTGCTCCTAGACTCGGTGGGACCGAACTACCAGGAGGAAACATGCCCGAGGCCGTCATCGTCGCCGCCGCCCGCACCCCGATCGGGCGCGCCTTCAAGGGGTCGCTGGCCAGCGTGCGCCCCGACGACCTGGCCGCTGGGGCTATTCGCGCCGCGCTCGACCAGGTGCCCGCGCTGGACCCGACCACCATCGACGACCTCTACCTGGGGTGCGCCGAGCCGTGGGGCGAGCACGGCAACAACATGGCCCGCGTGGTCGCGGTGCTCCTCGGCTACGACACGCTCCCCGGCTCCACCATCAACCGGTTCTGCGCCTCCTCGGTGCAGACCACCCGCATGGCGCTGCACGCCATCCGCGCCGGTGAGGGCGACATCTTCATCAGCGCCGGTGTCGAGGCCGTGTCGCGCTACGCCGACTTCTCCGGCGCCGGGGCCAGCAAGGAGGAGTGGCAGAACCCGAAGTTCGCCGACGCCATCGCCCGCAGCGCGAGGATCGCCGAGTCCAACGAGACCTGGACGGACCCGCGCGCGGAGGGGCTGCTGCCGGACATCTACCTCGCGATGGGGCAGACCGCCGAGAACGTCGCCACCTCCCGCGGTGTCTCCCGGGAGCGCCAGGACGAGTGGGGCGTCACCAGCCAGAACCGCGCCGAGGCGGCCATCGCGGCTGGTGTCTTCGAACGCGAGATCGCCCCGGTGACCCTCGCCGACGGCACCGTCGTGAGCACCGACGACGGCCCCCGCCCCGGCGTGACCCTGGAGAAGGTCTCCCAGCTGCAGCCGGTCTTCCGCGAGGACGGCACGATCACCGCGGGCAACTGCTGCGCGCTCAACGACGGCGCCGCGGCTCTGGTGATCATGAGCGACACCAAGGCCAAGGAGCTGGGGCTGACCCCGCTGGCGCGCGTGGTGTCCACCGGCGTCTCCGCGCTGTCGCCCGAGGTCATGGGTCTGGGTCCGGTCGAGGCGTCGAAGCAGGCGCTGGCCCGGGCCGGCATGTCGATCGGCGATATGGACCTCTATGAGATCAACGAGGCCTTCGCCGCCCAGGTGCTGCCCAGCGCCGACGACCTGGGCATGGACTTCGACAAGCTCAACGTGCACGGCGGCGCGATCGCCCTGGGCCACCCGTTCGGCTCCACCGGCGCCCGCATCAGCACCACGCTGATCAACGCGCTGCAGACCCGGGACGGCCAGTTCGGACTGGAGACGATGTGCGTGGGCGGCGGCCAGGGCATGGCCGTCATCCTGGAGCGCCTCAGCTGAGCTTCCCCTGGGACCTCAACTGAGGTCCCCCTGACGCGACGAGCGCCGGTGCCCCGCGTGGGCGCCGGCGCTTCGTCGTGTCTGCAGCAGGCCGTGCCCGCGCTCTCCCCCGCCCTCGGAAGGGGCTGTCCCCCGGAAGTCGTCATCATCCCCCGGAAGCTTTCCGGGGGATGATGACGGTTTCCGGGGGAGATAGGTCGACGGGTCCTCACCGCGCGCCCGGTCACCCGTCACACCGCCACCCCGCGCGCCCGGTCGCCTGTGAGAGCGCAACACGGCGCGCTCGGTCGGGTGTGGGAGGGTCAGCCGATCGCGCGGCGCAGGGCGGTCAGCTCGTCGGCGAGCGGCACCGGGTCGAGCCCCGCCTCGCCGTGGTCATAGACCAT
>JAAYYA010000011.1 GCA_012515595.1 Actinomycetales bacterium | reverse complement strand
GTCGTTCGCGGCCGGCACCTGCGGGAACGTGGCCTGGACCCGGGCGACCGACTCCCGCTGCCAGAACAGCAGCACACCGCCGGTGATCGCGACCGCCGAGAGGGCCAGCGGCAGGGTGAAGCCGTGCCACAGGGCCAGCGAGTGCGGCTCGGACCCGACGGGGATCGCGCGGGTGTAGCTGCCCAGCAGGTCGGTGAGCTGCGGGCCCATGAAGCCCAGCACCAGCGAGAGCCCACCGAGCAGGACCGGCCCCGCGATGAAGCCCAGCTGCGGGTGCTTCTTCACCTCGAGGGTGACGCTGCGTCGGCGGGTGCCGAAGGCCCCCCACCAGAACCGCAGGGAGTAGGCGGCGGTCAGCATCGAGCCGACCACGATCGCCCCGGCCAGCAGCAGCGCGGGCGCGGGCAGCATGCCGGTGCCGTCGCCACCGGAGGCGACCTTGACGAGCGCGTCCAGCGCCGCCTCCTTGGCGACGAAGCCGAACAGGGGCGGCAGGCCGGCCATGGACGCCGCGGCGAGTCCGCTGGCCACGGCCAGGAGCGGCATCCGTCGGGCCAGCCCGGTCAGCTTGGTGATGTCGCGGGTGCCCGTGGTGACGTCGACGACGCCCACGGTGAGGAACAGGGCGGCCTTGAACAGCGCGTGGGCCAGGAGCATCGCCAGGCCGGCCTGGCCGGCGGCCTGGGTGCCGATGCCGACCAGCATCGTGACGAAGCCCAGTTGGCTCACCGTGCCGTAGGCCAACAGGAGCTTCAGGTCGGTCTGGCGCAGGGAGCGCCAGCCGCCCAGGATCATCGTGGTCGCGCCGAGGATCGTCAGCGTTTCGCGCCAGAACAGCACGCCGGCGAAGACCGGGGCGAGTGCGGCGACGAGGTAGACGCCGGCCTTCACCATCGTGGCCGCGTGCAGGTAGGCCGAGATCGGGGTCGGGGCGGCCATCGCGCCGGGCAGCCAGAAGTGGAACGGCGCGAGGGCGGACTTGCTCATCGCCCCGACCAGCATCAGCAGCGCCGCCGCCGTGGGGGCCGGACCCTCGGGCGCGGCGGCGAGGATCGCCTGCAGGCGGAACGTGCCGGTCAGGGTGCCGAAGGTCACGATGCCGACCAGCATGGCCAGGCCGCCGGTCGTGGTGACGATCAGGGCCGTGGTCGCCGCGGCGCGGTTGGCGCGACGGGAGGAGTCATGGCCGATCATCAGGTAGGAGAACACCGTGGTGAGCTCCCAGAACACGTAGAGCACGACGAGGTCGTCGGCCGTGACCAGGCCCAGCATCGCCCCGGCGAACGCCACCAACAGGCCCAGGGTGCGGGCCGGCGGGTTGGTGAAGTACCACCGGCAGTACGCCAGCACCACGACGCCGATGCCCGTGACGAGCAGGGCCAGCAGCCACTGCAGCAGCCCCACGTGGAAGCTCAGCGACACCGCGAGCGACCGGATCCACGGGGTGGCCTCGACGAACGCCGACCCGGACTGGACGGCCGGGGCCAGTGTCAGGAGCCAGCCGAAGCCGATCGCGGGTGCGATGGCGACGACGAGGAAGGCGTTGCGACCCAGGAGCCGGACCCACCACGCAGCCGTCACGCCCAGTGCGAAGTGCAGGGCGATGAGGCTGAGGAGCACGCGGTCACGCCTTTCGGTGGATCGGTGGCCGGGGAACGGGGGTCAGTCTACCGTGGCCCGACCATCGGTCCGGGGCCGGGGCCGAAACCCGGGCGTGGCAGGCCGAGGGACTCCAGTTCGCCGCGTCCGGGGGCGCCGGTGGCGGCCGGCTTGCGGCGTCGGGCCAGGAACTCGACGATGCCGGCGCCCACGAGCAGCAGTGCCATGGGGATGAGCACGGTGACGTCACCCACCCCCGCCTCGCGGTTGAACATCTCGGAGAAGTC
>JAAYYA010000438.1 GCA_012515595.1 Actinomycetales bacterium | reverse complement strand
CAGGTCTCGATGCTCGACGCCTTCCGCAGCGCCGACCAGGTGCTCCTCTCCGGTGTCCAGGGCATCACCGACTTGATCACCACCCCCGGTCTGATCAACCTCGACTTCGCCGACGTCAAGTCGGTCATGCAGGGCGCCGGCTCGGCGCTCATGGGCATCGGCTCGGCCCGCGGCGAGGACCGCGCCGTGCAGGCCGCCGAGCTCGCCATCTCCTCACCTCTGCTCGAGGCCTCCATCGAGGGCGCCCACGGCGTGCTGCTCTCCGTGCAGGGTGGTTCTGACCTCGGCCTTTTCGAGATCAACGAGGCGGCCCGTCTGGTGCAGGAGGCCGCGCACCCCGAGGCCAACATCATCTTCGGTGCGGTCATCGACGACTCCCTGGGCGACGAGGTCCGCGTGACCGTCATCGCCGCGGGCTTCGACGGGGGAGCGCCGATGCAGCGCAGCGACGAGCGCGCCCTCGGCCAGGTCCAGGCCGGCGGGGCCAACCGCCCGCCGCAGCAGCAGAGCGCGCCCGCGCAGGGGCAGCCCCAGCCTCAGGGGGCACCCGCCCAGCAGGGTCAGCAGCGGCCGGCCCCGGGGGCACCGCAGCAGGCTCCGAGGGCGCCGCAGCCGGGCGCGCCGGGGCAGGGTCAGCAGCCGGCCCAGGGGGCGCCGCAGCCGGGAGCCCCGTCCACGAACGGCCAGCCGCAGCAGCGTCCGCAGGGTCAGCCCCAGCAGCCGCCGCGCCAGCCGCGCCCGGTGACCTTCGACGAGTCCGACGACCTGGACGTGCCCGACTTCCTGAAGTGACACGAGCCGCCTGACGGCTCGACCCACGGCGATGGACAGTGCCGGGGGTCACGGACGTCGGGCGGCTGACCACGACCGAGCGCTCAGACCGGCTCTCGGCGTCCGGGTTTCGGACCAACTACGCTGACCCCGTGTTCTGGTGGCGTGAGCGAGAGCCCGGCGTCGGGCCTCGGTTCGGTGTCGACTGGGCGATCACCGACCGCAGTGGCGGCACGAGCACGGGGTCGTATGCCGCGCTGAACCTCGGCGCGCACGTGGCCGACGATCCGGCGGCAGTGGCTCGGAACCGCTCCAGGGTGGCTCACGCCCTCGACCTGGAACCCGACGACCTGCGGTTCATGCGGCAGGTCCACGGCTGCGGCGTCTCCGTCGTCGACCGAGAACGCCACGACCCGACGCTCGAGGCGGACGTGATGATCACGGACGACCCGGACGTGGCGCTGGTCGTGCTGGTCGCCGACTGCACACCCGTCCTGCTGCTCGACCGCACCGAAGGCCTTGCCGCCGTGGCTCACGCCGGCCGCGTGGGTTTCACGAACGGGGTCGTGGGCGCGGCCCTGAACGCCCTGCGGGACAGGGGAGCGCGCGACATCGAGGCTGTCGTCGGGCCGTCGGTCTGCCCACGGTGCTACGAGGTGCCCGCTGACCTCCGGGAGGCAGCAGCGGCGGCCAGCCCGGCGGCATACTCGGTCTCCGCCACCGGGACCCCGGCGATCGACGTCGCCGCTGGCGTCGTGGACCACCTGCAGGCCGCCGGCGTGACGGTCACCTGGCTGCCGGGCTGCACCCGTGAGGAGGAGTCACTCTTCTCCCACCGCAGGGACGGCGTCACCGGCCGGTTCGCCGGCATCATCCGCCTCCTGCCCCCGGAAGATGCCGCCTAGCTCCCGCTCGAGGTCGACGACCACGACCGTGGTGTCGTCGGTGCTCCCCGCGTCGACGGCCGCGGAAGCCAGGTCGCGGGCTACCTCGGTCAGGTCGTCCCCCTTCAGGAGGGACGCGATCTGCTCGTCCCTGAGGCCGCTCGTGAGCCCGTCCGAGCAGAGCAGGAGCCGGCCCTGGCCCGGGGTGTCCAGCAGGCCGATGGTCGGGATGTCGGGGGAGCCGCAGCCCAGCGCGCTGGTCAGGATCGACTGTCCGTAGTGGTCCCACGCCTCGTCCGCGGTGATGTGACCGGCGTCCACCTGGTCCTGCGCCAGGTTGTGGTCGGTCGTGAGGCGGGTGAGCTCCCCATCGTGGACGAGATAGGCGCGGCTGTCCCCGCACCAGGCGACCTGCACCGTCCCGGCGTCCTCGTCGCGGACGGCGACCACAATGGTGGATCCCATCGTGAGCTGGTCCAGGAAGTAGCCGGTGAGCCAGACGGCCTCGTGGCAGCGCTCGATGACGGTCTCGAGATCATCTTCTCCGTGGTGGATCGCCGAGACGGCAGTGGCCGTCGCCACCGCACTCGCGGTCTTGCCGCCCTCGTGGCCACCCATCCCGTCGGCGACGATCCACAGGTGCCTCTCGACGGCGAAGGTGTCCTGGTTGTGCTCCCGGCCGGCACCGCGCCGGCTGTAGGCGGTGATGTGGGGCAGGTCGTCGTCGAGAAGGAAGTCCGGGTCGTCGGTGGAGGGGGCCATGGCCTATTACACCTCTCCTGGCGTCGTCAGGAAGTCCTACGACCGACTCCTCGGTCGTCCCACTCGACCGACCGGGGCGATCCCTGATCTGGGGTTGTCACGGCCCGCCGCCGAGATTCGTCCTATGAGGACGGGCCGGAACGGCCCGAATGATCGAAGGAGGAAGCATGGACCTCGCACTGTGGATCGTGGCCGGCCTGCTGGCGGCCCTGTTCCTGTTCGCTGGCGTGAACAAGGTGCTCCTGCCCCGGGAGAAGCTTGCAGCGGCCCCGGGAGGCGGGTGGGTCAACGACTTCAGCGACGGTTTCGTCAGGGCACTGGGAGCGGTCGAGGTCGTGGGTGCCGTGGGGCTGATCCTGCCTGAGGCGCTCGACATCGCCCCTGTGCTCACCCCCTTGGCGGCGCTGGGCCTGGCCGTGATCATGGCGGGCGCGGTCGTCCTTCGCATCCGCCGCGGCGAGACCACGGCGATGCTGGTCAACCTGACCTATCTGGTGCTGGCACTGTTCGTGGCGTGGGGTCGGTTCTGACGCAGTGCGGCTCGGAAACCTGCTTTGAACCGGGTGCGGCTGCCGGGTCCGCACGGCGCGCTGGGGCCGGGTTGGGCAACCCCCTCCATGAGGAACCTAGGCGTGACGCGAGTCGTCTGGCATCGTCCACGAGGATGATTGACGTGGCCAGATGGAAGACGTCCAGTACATCTGTGGATTGACTCGAGGGGACTGTCGGTGGGCTGGGGGAGACTCACCGTCATGTGAGAGCGGAGGACCGATGATGACGAGTGACGACCTGAGGCCGGTGGGCGAGGACGTGATGTACCTGGCCGAGACGGAGGGTGTGGAGGCTGCGCAGGCGGCGGTGGCCTACGCCCGGGAGCGTCGCCGGGCTATTGCCCGCCAGCGTCTCGCGCAGCTGCGGCGGATCTGCGAGGTGTACGGACTGGACGTCGGCGCCGAGGGTGACGTGACCGCGCGTGTCCTGCGCCTGGTGGCGGGTCACCTGCACGAGCAGGTGTGGCGCGAGGCGATCGAGTCGGTGCGTCCGGACCGTCCAGATTCGCTGGACCGGGACGACGAGGTGCTCTTCATGAGGGACCGGTGGGCTGTTGGCCGGATGACTCTGCGTCGGGCGCACGCCCTCGATCGGGCCAACGCCTACCTCGAGGGGACCGGGATGGTCGCGATGGAGGAGTCCACCTATCCCAACCCCTACCAGGACCTGTGGGTGGTGGACCCGGTTGCGGTCGCGCCACCGGGCGAGGCCCGGGACGGCAGCTTCGTGGTGATCGTGCCGGCGGTCGCGGAGCCGTACTCGGTAAGGGTTGACTCAGGCCGCCCGACTGAGTTGCTCGGGATGATCGGCCCACACGACGAGCCATAGGACACCCTGCTCTGCCCAGTGAGATCGCCGTGGGCCGGTCGCCCGAACCCCCGATGTGCTCGCGGCCCAACGGCATACCGGCTGGTGCGGTAGGGAAGCGTGTGGTGACGTGCGGACGAAGCCCCCAGTCCTACGGTGGACTGGGGGCTTCGCGGCGGGTGCGTGGCCACGCCCCGTCGTTCACTCCGCAACAGGGTGCAGAAGACCGAACGTCACGGTCCCGCCGTCGGGGGACGGTAGGACAGCCGGGGCCTGGCAGGTCGCAGGGGCGGTTGGCGCCGGCCCGACGTCCTCCGCGAAGGGATGGGCTCCGGTGGCAGCGGCCGCTGCGGTGAGCAGTACGGTGACGGTTCCGGCGAACACCCGCCGCCTCATTGAGTAGTGCATGATCTTTCTCCCTCGAGAGCACCCCGCCCGGGCCGATTGTCCGAGCTGCTGAGGTGGCTTCTCCACGATGACGTTGCTGGGTGATGGAGCGGAATCCGACGAAACGCGTAGGGATCTGGACGTACGCTTTTGCGCGTATTCCGCAGCGCCCCGCACGGGAGTACCGTCGAAAGGCAGCATTTCTGGACTGACCAGAGGACAGGTCGCATGCCTGACGATCTCGACAGCCCCAGCGCCGTCGAGTTGCTGCGTGCCATCACCTCTCTGGCGGGGCAGGACGCCCAGGCTGGTGCTGAGGCGAGCATGCTCGCCCTGTTCGAGCGACTGTTTGACTGCGCGGCGGTGCTCATCGTGGCCGACGAGACCGTGCGACTGATGCCGCGGCGTGACGACGTGGCCGGTGGGCTGACGACGGTGCTGGTCATCCAGGGCCTCGTGGACGGGGCAGTGCGGGCCGAGGTCGAGCTGCGGCGCGAACCGGACCACCGGTTCCGCGACCGTGACCGCGTGGTGGTGGACCTGCTGCGACCACACGTTGAACGCTGGCTGACACGGCCGGGCGGGACCGGCAACGATGCTGTCGATGCGCCGATCACCGAACGGCAGCTCGAGATCCTGGCCCTGGTCCGCTGCGGGATGTCCAACAAGGAGATTGCCCGTGCCCTGTCCATCTCCCAGGCCACCGTCCGCAAACACCTGGAGAACGCATTCGAGCGACTGGGGGCGGTGAGCCGCACCGCCGCCGTCGCGGCAGCCTTCGGCTCGGGCGAGGAGCGGCAGCCATGTCTGACCGATCCCTGACGCCGCGTGACTACTCGCTCCTGCGAGACATCCGCGACCTGACCCGCGCGGACCACCCGGAGTCCCCGCAGGAACGGGTCTTTCAGCTCCTTGAGCACCTGGAGGCACTCATGGGCTGCGAGCAGGATGTGTCTCTGCAGGCCTATGACTCGCTGCGCCGCGCTCGCCAGTACAACCAGTGGATCGAGGAGGGGCAGCGAGGCATCGACAGCCCAGAGGTGGTCAATCTGGACGACCACCCCGGGATCGAGGCGTTCTGGGCCGCCTGGTGGACCTCGCCGTGCAGCCTCCCCGAGCGGACGGGTGTCCCCGTGGCCGTCTCTCTGATGTCCTGCTACGGGGAGCGGGAGTGGGGACACACAATGCTGCACACGGAGTACCTCCCGTGGACCGACGAGATCCTCATCGGCTACCCCACCACTCCTGGGCGTAGCGCGGTTCCTCATCCCGCGAGCCGGTGGGTCGATCTTCGGCTTCCGCGAGCTGACGTTGGCCGAACTGCTGCTGCCCCACCTCCGGACGCTCGTGCTCGAGACCGTCTATCCACCAGAGAGTGCACGGCGCAGTCTCACTGCACGTCAGGTCGAGATCCTGCGGCAGGTCAGCCTCGGACTGACCAACCGCGAGATCGGGCGGTCGGTCGGGATCACCGAGGCAACCGTGCGCAAGCACCTGGAGAGCGCCTACCGCAAGCTCGGGGTGCTCAGCCGGACCGGTGCGGTGACGGCGCTGTCCACCAACTCTGCCACTCTGGCGAGGTGACGTTGGCTCAGGCACGAACACAGACCTGCACGGTCATCACCCGAGGCAGGCGCACCGGCGCCCACCACGTGACGCGGGTCTGGTTCACGGTCATCGACGCTCACTTCTACGCCGCGTCCCGGCGCGGCCTGCAGGGCGACTGGCTGCAGAACGCCTTGCATAGCGGCTCCCTCGAGGTGAGGGCGATGGGCAGCTCGTGGCGAGGACCGGCTTCATTGGTTGCGGTGGAAGACGCCCCGCGGGTGGTTGAGGCGTTCGCCGAGAAGTACTACAAGCATCCGAAGGTCATTGCTGCGTGGAGGCAGCACGCGCCCACCTTCGTGGAAGTGGACCTTCGTGAGCAGAACGCAGCGACCTGACGCACGCTGGGGCTGTGACTCGGTGGCCACGAGCAGGTGACCGCTGTCGATCGGTCGGTCGCAGCGACCGGCGACGCACTAGCCCGTGGCCTGCCGGGCGGCCTGACCGGGTGACCGGAGGCCGGAGGCTCTCACGAGCACGGCCAGCAGGAAGGCGCCCAGCAGCAGGGCGGGGACGTCGCCCCAGAGGTGCCCGGTGTGGTCCGGGTGACTGAGCGACTGGACGGTCATGATCCCGGCGTGGACGACGCTGGACCAGATCGCGAACCAGATCAGGGTGAGGTGCGCGGCGGGGTTGCGCGCGGCATACAGGAGGAAGACACCGAGCGTGACGTAGACGCCGACGATCATCATGAAGTAGTGCGACTCGTGCGGTGCGCCGTCGTGCCATGCCCAGCCTGATGGCCACACGGTCGCCAGCGGGTAGAGGAGCACACTGATGGCGCCGAACAGGACGAGTGCCATCTGAAGGAGTCGGTGGGGGGAGCGCCACCCCGAGCGGTCGGTTGCGTCCGACCGCTCGCTGTGCAGAGCAGAGCGTGTCATGAGACGACGCTAGATCCGCGCCGCTATAAAAGCAATAGCATATTCTTGGCCGCATGGCGCAGGAACTGAAGGTCGGCCGACCGGCTCGCGGCACCACGACCGGGCGACCCGTCCTCGTGTTGTTCGACGCGCTGGGACGACGCGGTGCTCTCCGCCTGCTGTGGGAGCTCAGGGACGGTCGTCGCCTGACCTTCCGGGCTCTGGAGGCGGCATGCGAGTCGAACCCGGGTGGGCTGAACACCCGGTTGCGCGAACTCCGGGACCTGCAGCTGGTGGAGCACGGGGTAGGGGGCTACCACCTCACGGTGCATGGGGTGGCGCTGGTGGAGATGCTTGAGCCGCTGAATGCATGGGCGGACAGTTGGGCGGCGTCGACCT
>JAAYYA010000437.1 GCA_012515595.1 Actinomycetales bacterium | reverse complement strand
TTTTGCAGGTCCCGACTCACGCGGCTCGAAGCCGGTGGCTCGTGGGTCAATCCGGCGCGCCCTGACGACCCCAGCGTTCCCCACGAGACGACCACCGCCGGATGGGCAGGCGCCTTCGCGCTGCGGGGGGCGTCGACCCACGGTCAACCAGGCGCACTCTGACGACCGCCAGGTTCCCAATGAGCCAGCAGCCCCGGTCGCCCCTGCGGCGTGGGACCTGCAAAACCACTACGAAAAGGCGGGCGGGACCAGCAAAACCACTACGAAAATTGTTAGGCGTTGACCCGGATGACCTCGCGCTGATACGGCGCCATCACCTCGCCGGAGATCCGCAGGTCCAGCAGGAGGAACGGCCGCTCGGCCACGGGGCGCCGCGTCCACTCCTCCAGGGCCACGAGGTCGTCGAGGGTGCGCACGACGACGCCCTCGGCGCCCACGGCGCGCGCCAGCCCGGCGAAGTCGACCTCGTCGATCAGCATCGGCTCGCGGGCGAAGCCCTTGCGCCCGTAGAGGTGAATCTCCGCCCCGTAGGCGCGGTCGTTCCACACCACGGCCAGGCCGCGACCCCCGGCGACGCGCACCGCGGTCTCCAGGTCGGCCAGGGCCATCAGCCCTCCCCCGTCGCCGGTGGTGAGCACGACCGTCGAGTCGGGCTTGGCCCGGGCGGCCCCCGCCACCGAGGGGAAGCCCTGCCCGATGGCCTGGTAGGCGGTGCCGATCATGATCATCCGGTCGGGCGCGGCGACGGGCCAGTACATGTTGGCCCAGGCGATGAAGTGTCCACCGTCAGAGACCACGACCCGGTTCTCGGGCAGCAGCTCGGCGATCCGTCGCGCGGCCGAGCGCGGGTCCAGCCGGCCGTCGGAGGCCTGACCGGTGCCCGCGTCATACTGACGCAGCGCGGCGACATCCACGCTCTCGCGCCACCCGCTGCTGGTCGCCCCGAGGGCGGTCAGCTCGGCGAGGATCGCCCGCGCGGCCAGCGCGGCGTCGGCGTGCAGATAGTCGCCGACCTGCGGGTGCGTGGCGACGTTCGACAGGTCGACCTGGATCACGCGGGCACTGGGCGAGAACAGCTCCCCGAAGCGCATCGTGAACTGGTTGAGCGAGGCGCCGAAGACGACCGCGACGTCGGCCTGGTGCACCAGCTCCATGGCGCCGTCGGCACCGAAGCCGCCGGCGACGCCCACGTCATACTGCTGCTCGGGGAACAGGCCTCGGGCCAGCGCGGTGCTCGCGGTCACCGCTCCGGTGGCGGCGGCGAGCGCCCCCAGGTCCTCATTCGCCCCGGCCAGCCACGCGCCGCGGCCGGCGAGCAGCACCGGGCGCTCGGCGTCGGCGAGGGCCCGGGCGATCTGGGCCACCTTCCCCACGGCCAGCTCACCGGCGGGCGCGACCGGCGGCGGCACCAACGGGTCCGGCGCCTGCGGGATGTCACCAACGTCCAGGCCGGCGACGTCATACGGGATGGCGAGGACCGCGGGGAGGGAGTAGGACAGCGCGTGCTCGATGGCCAGCATCGTGGTCGCCGCCGAGTCCGTGCGTCCCACGGTGAAGGTGCGCACACCGACGCCGCTGGCGAGGGCGAGCTGGTCGACGTCCCAGGGGCGGCGCCCCCACCGTGGGGCCTCGCCGGTCACCAGAATCAGGGGGATGCGGGCCTGGGCGGCCTCCGCGAGCGAGGTGAGGGTGTTGGTGAACCCCGCTCCGTATGTCGTGGTGGCGGCGGCCAGTCCGCCGCCGGCCCGGTAGCAGGCGTCGGCGGCCACCACCGCGCCGGCCTCGTGGCGGACCGCCGTGTAGACCGCGTCGGTGGTGCGCTCCAGCTCGTTGAGGAAGTGGGCGTTGCCGTTGCCCATCACCCCGAAGACCTGGCTGATGTGCCGGGCGAGCGTGGCAGCGACGTGGGCAGAGACGGTGGCCAAGACGATTCTCCTCAGTGAGCGACAGCCGAAACTGTAACCGGATCCCGCGCTCACGGGGGTCACGCCGGGTGTCTCAGACGGCCTCACGGGGTCACGCGGGGCGTCTCAGACCGGCCTCACGGGCTGGCGCAGGACGGTCCGCATCCGCTCGGGCGCGACACGTCGCGGGTCGCTGAGGTAGATCTCGTGGTGCGGGCCGTCCCAGGTCAGGCCGCGCTCCGGTATCACCTCGTCGTGCAGCCGCGCCAGCACCGGACCCTCGTCGTCGTAGCTGCCGAGGTGCATGATCTGCAGGCAGCGGCCCTCGTGCAGCTCGACGACCCGGAGCCGGCCGATGGGCAGGTCCGGTTTCTTGGTCGCTGCGGTCGCCAGTCCGGTGGCGACGTCGTCCGCGGTCACGACGTCCGGGAGCGGGATGAGCATCGTCCAGTCCCACTCGTCCTTGCGCCGACCGGTGAAGGACGTCGGGTCGCTGCTGGTCCACAGCCCCTCCAGCGGACCGACCACGAAGTCGTCGCCGGTGCGGGCGCGCAGGGCGAACTTCACGGCATACCCGCTGGCGTAGAGCGCGGGGACCGCCGCCGCGTAGTCCGACGAGGTGTTGGGGTCGCCATGACCGTCGATCGCCAGGTAACGACGCGGCGGAAGGTGCACCTCGACGAACTCGGCCGCACCTGGTTGGTAGAACTCCTTGAGATCCTTCTTCAGGTCGATCTTCACGGGGTTCCTTTCACCGGGCTCCTCTTCACGGGGCTCCTCCCGCTGCAGCGGTGGCCGCCGAGCGAAGCACGGCCTAGCGTCGGGACCATGATCACCGCGATCCATACCCTGGTCTACTCCGACGACCCGACGGCCACCAGGGCCTTCTTCAAGGACGTGCTCCGGTGGCCCTTCGTCTCCGAGGGAGCGCGCGGCGACGCCGCTATCGGGGGCTCCGGCACCGGCGGCACCGACCCCGCGGAGTGGCTGATCTTCGGCACGGGTCGCAGCGAGCTGGGGGTCCACCCGACCTCGGAGGTGCACGAGGGCAGGGAGTGGAGCGCTCCGCGACACCACGCGATCGCGCTGATGTGCGAGGACGTGAAAGCCACGGTCGCCGAGCTGGCCGGCCGCGGGGCGCAGTTCGACGGCGAGGTCCAGGACATGGGCTTCGGACGCGGCGTCATGCTCCTGGTCCCGGGCGCCGACGACATGCTGCTCTACGAGGCGCGTCACGCCACGGCCTACGGCCTCGGCTGACGGGCCGGGCAGACGCGCCTCCCGAGCCACACGGCATACGACCCCCTGCCCGAGCTCGGGTCAGGCCGGCGACTCGCGGATCACGTCCCAGTCGATCCCGATGCGACGGGGGACATAGTGGAAGCCGTCCTGGGTGTCGGGGTCGTAGTGGACCACCAGATCGCGGTCGGCCAGGCTGAGCCTCCAGCTGGTCACCCGCTGGAGGTCGATCGGGCGCAACGGCTCCCCGCACGGCGCCTGGACTCGACCCGCAGCATCGCGAGCGGATAGGCCCAGCCGTGCCGCTCCTGGACCTGCCAGGGGATCAGGGCCCCACCCGCGCCTCACTCATACCTGTCATCGCACTCCTCTCCTCGCTGGCGGTGGAGTATGACGGACGCCACCATCACCGCATGTGCGCACCGAGGTTAGGGGTCGGCACCGACATCGCGGCGGCTGTCAGGGGGAGACGGACATTGAGCCCGACCGGGCTCAGGCGGCGTCGAGCTCGACCGGGACGCCCCACTTCCACACGCCGACGATGCCGTGCAGGTCGGTGATCTCCGTGGTCGGGTCACCCTCGACCAGCACGACGTCACCCCGCAGGCCCTCGGCGATCCGGCCTCGGTCGGCCAGCCCGAAAGTGTCGGCGGGCAGCGACGTGGCCGAGGCCAGCGCCTCGACCGGCGTCATCCCGGCCTCGACGAGGATCTCCGTCTCGACGAGGATCCCGATCCCGGAGATCGTGCCGGGATTGCTGTTGTCGGTGCCGGTGAGCAGCGACACCCCCGCGTCGTGGAGGGCCCGCAGGTTGCTCAGCACCGCCGCCCACTGCTCATCACCGGCGTAGGTCGCCCGGCGGAGCCGACTGAGCATCACCGGGGTGGCCCGGTCCGCCACCCGGTCGTCGTCGAGTGCCGGCTTGAGGCGGCTGGGTTGCGCCATCCCCGCCGTGGTGACCACGGGGATGCCCATCTCGGCGATCCGCGCGACCACCTCCGGTGGCAGCTCGTCCCAGGCCGCGTGCGCGAGCCCGTCCAGCGGCACGGACAGCGCCACGACGGTGTCGGCCGCAGACTGCGCGTGGATGATGGCCCGCAGTCCCTGCTCGTGCGCGGCCTCCACCAGTGCCGCCACGATCTCCTGGTCCAGGGCCTGGAAGTCACCGCCGGACTCGATCACGATCTTGATGTAGGCCGCACCCTCGGCCACCCGGTCCGCCACCCACCCCGCCGCCTGGGACGGCTCGGTCAGGGTCTCGAAGTCGTCCACCCGGAACTGCGTGCCGTGCCCGTCGGGCGCGGTGGCCATGGACGTCGCGCTGAAGACGTCCGCCCGCCCGGTCGCTCCGGTCGTGCGCTGCTCGTCCACCTGGTCGGCGAGCTCGAGGACCACGAACAGGTCGAGCTCGGTGAGCACGCCGAACCGGGCCGCCTCCTGTTGTGCCTCGGGGTAGGCATGCACGTGGGAGTCGATCATCCCGGGGATGAGCGTGTGCCCGGCGCCGTCGACGACCTCGGCCCCCTCGGGCTCCTCCAGCCCGGTCCCGACAGAGGTCACCAGGCCACCGGCGAGTATGACGTCCACCTCCTCGGTGATCGACTCACCGTCGAAGAGTCGGACCCCGCGGAACAGCGTGGGTGCGGTCTCCGGCAGGTCGGGCGGGACCGTGACCTGTTCGACCAGCGGGGGGAGCTCGCCGGAGAAGGTCGGCACCGGGCCGCTCAGGGCGGTGCCGTCCCCCAGGGGCGAGGTGGTCGTGGCGGTGGTCCCAGGGCCTTCCTGACCCGGGGAGCAGGCCGCGAGCACCCCGAGCGCGCCGAGGGTGAAGGCCCGCCGTGACACCGTGCGCTGATGGCTCTCCATAGAGCCACGCTAACGACCGGTGTCAACCCCCGCGATGGCTTTGACGGTCAGGGCGTGGTGCCTCGACCTCGCGGAAGACCGGCGTCACGACGTGGAGCCCGACCTCGCGGGGGTGGGCGTGAAGGCGATCGGGAACCGGATCGCCCCGGTGTTGCCCGACATCGGGAGCCACTCACCCGGACCGTCGGCGCGGGCGTCCGGCATCCGTGCCGCGAGGATCGGCAGTGCGACGGCCATGTCCATCCGCGCGACCCAATGACCGAGGCAGTGGTGCACTCCGCCACCGAAGCCCATGTGCATCGGGTGCTCGACCCGTATGTCGAAGCTCGGGTCGGGCTGCGCGCGCGGGTCGGTGCCGGCGCTGTGCGAGAGCACCTGGATGATGTCGCCGGCCCTCAGGTGGAGCTCGTCGTTGAGGTGGACGTCCTCGATGGCCTCCCGGGTGATCCAGGTGACCGTCGGGTTGACCCGCATGACCTCCTCGACGGCGTTGCGGCCGAGGTCGGGGTCGTGGGCGAGCAGCTCCCACTGACCGGGGTGGGCGAACAGCGTCCGCAGCGCCAGGCCGAGCTGGTTGCGGGTCGTCTCCATGCCCGCGAAGATCAGGAAGACCAGTGCGACCGACAGTTCCTCGGCCGAGAGCCTGCCCTCCTGCTGGTTTCGCACCAGGTCGGACACCAGGTCGTCGCCCGGGTGGGCGGTGCGGTCGCGCACGACCTCGTCGCAGTAGCCGTAGAGCCCCTCCAGCGCCGTCTCGATCCGGGGCAGGTCCTCCTTGATCCGGACACCGAAGCACTTGCCCAGGTCGTCGGCCCAGTGCGCGACCTGCTCCCACTCGCTCTCCGGCAGCCCGACCAGGCGGCAGAGGATGCGGGAGGCGTACGGCTCGGCGAACTCCTTGATGAACTCCACCGACCCGCGCTCGCTGAAGCCGTCGACGAGCTCGTGGGCCAGCTGGCTGAACGACGGGACCATGGCCGCGATGACACTCTGCTTGAAGAACGGGTTGAGCAGGCGGCGCATCCGCAGGTGGTCCTCGCCCTCCAGAGACAGCAGCACCTGGTGCCACCAGTCGCTGAACATCCCGGAATGTATGCCGTTCTGCGAGGGCCACTTCGCGTTCCCCTGGCGGAAGCGCCGGTCCTTGAGCAGCGCGGTCACCTCGGCGTGCCGCAGCACGGCGTGGCCGTAACTGCTGCGCGCCCACCAGGACTCCTCGCGCGCACCGATCACCTCGGGCCCCGTGACGTCGAAGGCGGGGTCCGCGAGGTCGAGGAAACGGCTGGTCATGGCCAGATGCTACGCGGCGCGGACCGGCGGCGGCCTGCGGGTCGGGACCACACGTCATACGGCCTGCTGGTGGAGTCGTAGAACGGTGAGAAATCATATACGATGTGGTGACAACAGGCACCGAGCAAGGAGGCACGATGAGCCAGCAGTCTGGGTCGACACGGGAGAGGGCCCTGCTCGATCAGGTGCCGGACGGTCTCTACATCGGGGGTGAGTGGCGGCCCGCGGAGGGCGGCGCGACCCTGGTGGTGCGGGACCCGGCCACCGGCGAGGTGATCAAGGAGATCGCCAGCGCCTCGGTCGCGGACGGCAAGGCCGCCCTAGACGCGGCGTGCGAGTCCTTCGAGGACTGGTCGCACACCAGCGCGCGGTCGCGCAGCGTCATCCTGCGGAAGGCGTTCGACCTGCTCACCGAGCGGGCCGAGGACTTCGCGCTGCTGATGACCCTTGAGATGGGCAAGCCGCTGGCCGAGGCGCGGGGCGAAGTCACCTACGGGGCGGAGTTCCTGCGCTGGTTCAGCGAGGAGGGGGTGCGCGTCCAGGGGCGCTACGGTGCCAACCCGGAGGGCACCGGGCGGATGATCGTCACCCAGCACCCGGTCGGCCCGTGCTTCCTCATCACGCCGTGGAACTTCCCGCTCGCGATGGCCACCCGCAAGATCGCCCCGGCCCTCGCGGCCGGCTGCACCGTCGTGATCAAGCCCGCCGAGCTGACCCCGCTCACGACGCTGGCCTTCGCCCAGCTGCTGGAGGAGGCGGGCGTGCCGGCCGGGGTGGTCAACGTCATCACCACCAGCACCTCCGGCGCCGTGTCCGAGCCGATCATCCGGGACCCGCGGCTGCGCAAGCTGTCGTTCACCGGCTCCACGCCCGTCGGGCGGGTGCTGCTCCAGCAGGCCTCCGAGGGCGTGCTGCGCACCTCGATGGAGCTGGGCGGCAACGCGCCCTTCCTCGTCTTCGAGGACGCCGACCTGGACAAGGCCGTCGACGGCGCGCTGATGGCCAAGTTCCGCAACATCGGGCAGGCGTGCACCGCCGCCAACCGGTTCATCGTGCACCGCTCGGTCGCCGACGAGTTCGCCGCCCGGGTCACCGAGCGCGTCCAGTCGATGCGGGTCGGCCGGGGCACCGAGGACGGCGTGACCATCGGGCCGCTCATCGACGACCGGGCCGTGGACAAGGCCGCGCGGCTGGTGCAGGATGCCGTCGACCGCGGCGCCACGCTGCGTACTGGCGGCGAGGCCGTCGAGGGGCCGGGCACCTTCTACGCCCCGACCGTGGTCTCTGACGTCGCCGAGGGCAGCGAGATCCTCACCGAGGAGATCTTCGGCCCGGTGCTGGCGATCGCGCCGTTCGACACCGAGGACGAGGGGATCGCGATGGCCAACCGCACCGAGTACGGGCTGGTCGCCTACGCCTTCACCGAGAGCCTGAGCCGGGGCCAGCGGCTGATTGAGCGGCTGGAGACCGGCATGCTCGGGCTCAACGTCGGCGTGGTGTCCAACGCGGCCGCCCCGTTCGGCGGCGTCAAGCAGTCCGGCCTGGGCCGGGAGGGCAGCGTCGAGGGACTCGCCGAGTACCTCGAGACCCGCTACACGCTGACGGAGAACCCCTTCGCCGGAGCCTGAGGTCCGCAACGCCGCGCGCCCGGTCGCCCTCAGGAGCGCAACACCGCGCGCCCAGTCGGGTCTGGGAGCGCAACACGGTGCGCTCGGTCGGGTGGGGGGCCGGTCACCCCTGAGGTCAGACGAGCTGGTGCATCCAGCCGTGGGTGTCCTCGACGCGGCCGTACTGGATGTCCAGCAGGGCGTTGCGCAGGGACTCGGCGATCTCGCCGCCGCCCATGGTGACCTCGCCACCGCGCCACTTCAGCCGGCCGACGGGCGTGATGACCGCGGCCGTGCCGCACGCGAAGACCTCGGCCAGCTCGCCGCTGGCGGCGTCGTCCTTCCACTCGTCGATCGAGTAGTGCCGCTCCACGACCTCGTGGCCGCGCTCGCGCGCCAGCTCGATGAGCGAACTGCGGGTGACGCCCTCCAGGATGGTGCCGGTCAGCTCGGGGGTGACGATGGTGCCGTCCTTGTAGGCGAAGAACAGGTTCATCCCGCCGAGCTCCTCGACCCACTTCTGCTCGACGGCGTCGAGGAAGGCCACCTGGTCGCAGCCGTTCTCGATGCCCTCGGCCTGCGCCGCCAGCGAGGCGCCGTAGTTGCCGCCGCACTTGGCGGTGCCGGTGCCGCCGGGAGCCGCCCGGACGTACTCCTCCGACAGCCAGATGCTGACCGGCTTGAGCCCGCCAGGGAAGTAGGCACCGGCCGGAGACGCGATCACGCAGTAGAGCGCCCGGTTGGCCGGCCGCACCCCGAGCGCCTGCTCGGTGGCGATCATGAACGGCCGCAGGTAGAGGCTCACCTCGCCGAGGGACTGGTCCGGCACCCACCGCTGGTCCAGGTCGACCAGCGCGCGCAGCGACTCCAGGAACAGGTCCTCGGGCAACTCCGGCAGCGCCAGCCGGCGCGCGCTGCGGGCGAAGCGGTCGGCGTTCTTCTCCGGCCGGAAGGTCCAGATGGTCCCATCCGCGTGCCGGTAGGCCTTCATCCCCTCGAAGACCTCCTGCCCGTAGTGGAAGACGGAGGCCGCCGGCTCCAGCGGGATCGGGCCGTATGCCGTGACGCGCGGGTTCGTCCACCCGCCGGTCTGGCTCCAGTCGACGAGGGCCATGTGGTCGGTGAACTTGGCGCCGAAGGCCGGGTTGGCCAGGAGGTCAGCCACCTGCTCGTCGGTCGCGGGGTCGGGCCGCGTCTCGACCGTGAACGTCGGTGCGGTCTGGGTGGTCATTCATCCTCCTGGGCGAGCGTCATTGCGTCGTGTCCAAAATACCTGTTCACCGGATCCAGCTCATCAGTGCCCGGACCCGACGCCCGACCTGCTCGATCGGGTGGGTGGCGCGCGCCACGGCACCGCGGGTCGGCAGTTCGGCGGCCGCCCGGTCCGGCACCTGGTCCCGCCCGAACCCGGCCGCCCAGGCCGTGTCCATCCGCTGCTTGAGCTCGTGCAGGGTGGCCAGGTAGGCGACCTCCTCGCTCGCCCCGCGCTCCACGAGGGTGTCGAAAGCCGACTCCACCAGTCGCCGCACCGGAGCGTGCACCGCCTCGTCGGCATACTGCTCTGTCTCGGCCAGCTCCGCGGCGGAGGTGACCAGCGCACCCGAGCGGAGGGCACCGAGCGCCTGGCAGTATGCCGTGAGCACCGGCCAGGCGACCCCGCTCGCGTCGGTCTCCACCGCCACCAGGCAGGGGACGCCGCGGCCGTCGAGGTACTCGCCCCGGAGCCGGTCCGCTCCCCCGATGCCCTGGAGGACCACGAGGTCCACGCCGTCCGGCACCGTGACGGCGCCGTGGTGGACCGGTCCCCCGCCGGTGACCAGGACCAGGTCGCCGGGCTCCAGGCCCTCCCGGAGCACGGCGTGCAGGGTGGCGGGGTCGGCGGAGTCGTCGGTCGGGAGCACGACGATGTCAGCGGTGGCGATTGCGGCGGGGACCTCGACGACGAGCAGCCCCTCGACCTCCGCCCGCGCGGCGGCCCGGCTGTCGGCCCGCACCCCGACCCGCACGTCGACGCCGCTGTCGCGCAGGTTGAGGGCGTGGCCCGAGGCGACCGGGCCGAAGCCCAGCACGGCGACCTGCCGGTCCTGCAGCAGGGTGAGGTCGGCGGAGTCGGGGTCCAGCCGGTGTGCCTGACGACCTGTGGTCACGACTCTCCCTCGGACCCCCGCCAGCGGTGGAAGCCGGTCAGCCGCGCCGACTCGGCCCCCAGGTCGGTCCAGGCGCCCTCGAACTCCAGGACCGCGCCGACGGCGGTCGGCATCCCCTCGTAGAGGGCGGCCACGGCGTTCGGGTCGGAGCCGTCCGGGTCGGCCAGGCCGGCCGCCAGGGAGGGGATCCCCGGCGCGTGACCGACCACCATCACGGTGCGGGCCGAGTCCGGCGCCTCGTGGACCACCTCGAGGATCTCGTCGGGGTAGGCGTTGTAGATCCGGCGGTCGTCCCACACCTCGACGTCCTCGAGGTCGCCGCCCTCGGCGAGGCGCTGCCAGGTCTGCTGCGCGCGGGTCGCGGTCGAGCAGAGGACCAGGTCGGGCACCAGGTCGTGCTCGACGAGCCAGGCGCCGCCGGCCCGGGAGTCGGCGACCCCGCGGGGCAGCAGCTCGCGGTCGTGGTCCACCTTGCCCGAGACCTGCTCGGTCTTGGCGTGGCGCACCAGCACGAGCCGGCGCGCCGTGAAGTCGGTCGGGTTCTCCATCAGTGCTCCTGTCCCGTGGCGACGACGTGCGCGAGCCCGCCGGTGCGCAGGTAGTGCTCGATCTGGGTGGTGACGTAGCGGGCCTGCCGGGGCGGGTAGGCGCGGCCACCGCCGCCGACGTGCGGGCTGATCAGCACGCCCGGGGTGTGCCACAGCGGGTGACCGTCGGGCAGCGGCTCGGGGTCGGTGACGTCGAGCGCGGCGCGGAGCCGCCCCGAGCCGCACTCGGCGATGAGTGCGTCGGTGTCGACGAGGGGTCCGCGGCCCACGTTGACCAGCAGCGCGTCGTCGGGCATCAGGGCCAGCTGCTCGGCGCCGACCATCCCGCGGGTGGCCTCGCTCAGCGGGACCGCGACCACCACGATGTCGTGCTCGGGCAGCAGTGCCGGCAGGTCCGAGACCGGGTGGACGCGCTCGACATACTCATCGCCGTCGCGGGCCCGGCTGGCGACCGCCGTGACGGTGGTCTCGCAGGGGAGCAGCCGTGCGGCGAGGGCGCGCCCGATGCCGCCGTAGCCGACGAGCAGCACCCGCTGGTCGGCCAGCGACCGGCGGTCCTCCCGGCGCAGCCACCGACCCTCGTCCTGGGCGCGCACGTAGTCCGGCAGGTCGCGCTGGGCGGCGAGCATCAGCGCCAGCGCCATCTCGGCGGTGGCCGTGTCGTGGACCCCGACGGCGTTGGCCATCTGCACGCCCGGCGGCAGGAAGCGCACGACGTTGTCGAAGCCCGCCGAGGACAGGATCACCCCGCGCAGCTGCGGCAGCTCGTGGAGCCGCTTGACGAACGGGGCGGGCGTCTGCGGGACGACGATGACCTCGAGGTCCTCGCGGGGCGGCTCGTCCACCACGTCCCACCTCACGATCTCGACCCCGTCGACGGGCGGCACGAGGTCGGCGATGACGGCGGGGACGCTGATCACGGGCACACCGCCACGCTATCCGAGCCGGGCCCGTGGTGTCCCGCGGAGGGTGCGGCCACCCTGCCCCCACCGCGCCACGTAGGTTGGTGCCGTGCGCGGTGAGTACAAGGTCCCCGGTGGCAAGCTCGTAGTCGTCGACCTGGAGGTAGTGGACGACCGGTTGGCCGACGTCCACGTCTCGGGCGACTTCTTCCTGGAGCCGGACTCGGCCCTGGAGGACATCGACGCCGCCCTGACCGGGATGCCCGCCGACACGAAGGCAGACGGGCTGGCGGCCGCGATCGAGGGGGCGCTGGACGACTCCGTGGCCCTCATCGGCTTCTCCCCGCAGGCCGTGGGCATCGCGGTCCGCCGCGCCCTGGGCCGGGCGACCGGCTGGGCCGACCACACCTTCGACGTCATCGGGCCGCAGGTCATGGACCCCGTCATGCACATGGCCCTGGACGAGGTGCTCCCCCAGGAGGTTGCCGCCGGTCGTCGGGGTCCGCTGCTGCGGATCTGGGACTGGGACGCCTCCCTGGTCGTCATCGGCTCCTTCCAGTCGGTGCGCAACGAGGTGGACCAGGAGGCAGCCCGGCACCACGGCATACGGATCGCCCGCCGCATCTCCGGGGGCGGCGCGATGTTCATGGAGCCCGGCAACTGCATCACCTACTCCCTGGTGGTGCCGACGTCCCTGGTGGAGGGGCTGACCTTCGAGCAGTCCTACGCCTTCCTCGACGACTGGGTGCTGGGCGCGCTGGCCGACGTCGGGATCTCCGCGCGCTACGTCCCGCTCAACGACATCGCCTCCGACGCCGGCAAGATCGGCGGTGCCGCGCAGAAGCGCTTCGCCTCGGGCGCGGTACTGCACCACGTCACGATGGCCTACGACATCGACGCGGACAAGATGCTGCAGGTGCTGCGGACCGGCCGGGAAAAACTGTCCGACAAGGGCACAAAGAGCGCCAACAAGCGGGTCGACCCGATGCGCTCGCAGACCGGGATGGCTCGGGACGCGGTGATCGAGGCCCTGCTGGCGCACTTCCGGCAGCGGTATGACACGGTCGAGGGTGCCTACACCGACGCCGAGCTGGACGCGGCACGGGAGCTGACCGAGACCAAGTTCCTGACCCCGGAGTGGACCCACCGGGTCCCCTGAGCCGGGCTCGGGACCCCTGAAGGAGGAGTATGCCGATGGCTCACGACAGTGCCCCCCGCACCGACCCCGTGCTCACCGAGGAGCTGCTCGAGCGGATCCGTGGCCGCGCCGCGCAGGTCGACCGGGAGAACGGCTTCCCGCACGAGGACCTGGCCGACCTGGCCGAGGCCGGCTACCTGCGGGCGCTGGTGCCGACGGAGTTCGGCGGGCTGGGGCTGACCCTGGAGGAGATGACCCGCGAGCAGATGCGACTGGCCGGCGCCGCCCCCGCGACGGCACTGTCGGTCAACATGCACCAGGTGTGGATGGGCGTGGCCCGGGTGGTGCACGCCACCGGCGAGGACTCGATGGACTGGGTGTTCGCCGACGCCGTCGCGGGCGAGGTCTTCGGCTTCGGCATCTCCGAGGGCGGCAACGACCTGGTGCTTTTCGGCTCCCGCTCCGAGGCTCGGTCCGACGGGGAGGGCGGGTTCAGCTTCCACGGCACCAAGATCTTCACCTCGCTGTCGCCGGCCTGGACCCGACTGGGCACCTTCGCCACCGACAGCTCCGGTGAGGAGCCGATGTCGGTCTTCGGGTTCATCACCCGGGACGGCGGCGGCTTCGAGATCAAGGACGACTGGGACACCCTCGGCATGCGGGGCAGCCAGTCGCGCACCACCGTGCTGGACGGTGCGCACGCACCCGCCGACCGGGTGATCCGGCGGATCCCGCCGGGGCCGACGGCCGACCCGTTCGTCTTCGGGATCTTCGCCAGCTTCGAGCTGCTGCTGGCCTCGGTCTACACCGGCATCGCCCAGCGCGCCCTCGACCTGGCCGTCGCGACCGTGCAGAAACGCACCTCGATGAAGAACAAGGGCGCCCCATACGCCCACGACCCGGACATCCGCTGGCGGCTGGCCGACGCCGCCATCGAGCTGGACGCCATCCACCCGCAGATCGCCGCCCTGGCCCACGACGTCGACAACGGAGTGGACCGCGGCCCGATCTGGATGCCGCAACTGTCGGCCGTGAAATCGCGGGCGACCGAGACCGCGCTGTCGGTGGTCACCAAGGCCATCCGGGCCTCCGGCGGCTCCTCCTACTTCAGCTCCAACGAGCTGTCCCGCCTCTACCGCGACGTCCTGGCGGGCCTGTTCCACCCCAGCGACGACGAGTCCGTGCACGGGGCCTGGGCGAACGTGCTGCTCGGTCCGGTGCCGCCTCCGGAGTGAGACCCACAACGACCGCCCGGGACCGCGCGAACACTTTCGAGGGCCCTGACCCCCTCTGTTGCGGAATCGGCTGTGCAGGAAGTGCGCTATAGCGCCGATCTTGCACAGCCCCACCGCCTCGGGTGAGCTCGGCCCCGAGCCTCAGGGGAGGTTGGCCAGAAGTCTCAGGTGAGGTTGGCCCGAGCCTCAGGTGAGCTTGGCCAGAAGTCTCAGGTGAGCTTGCCCAGGATCAGCTCGCGGGCCTTGGCGGCGTCGGCCTGGCCGCGCATCTCCTTCATCACCTGACCGATGAGGGCACCGGCGGCCTGGACCTTGCCGTCGCGGATCTTGTCGGCGACGTCGGGGTTGGCCTCGATGACCTTGTCGACCGCAGCCTCCAGCGCCCCGTCGTCCTGGACCAGCTCCAGCCCGCGGGCGTCGGCCACCTCGGTAGGACCGCCCTCACCGGCGAGCACGCCCTCCATGACCTGGCGTGCCATGGAGTCGTTGAGGCGACCGTCGCGCACGAGCCCGTCGAGCTCGGCGATGTGCGCCGGGGTGACGCCCAGGTCGGTCACCGCGGCGCCGGCCTCGTTGGCGCGGCGGGCCAGGTCACCGGTCCACCACTTGCGGGCCGCGGCCGGGGTCGCGCCCGCGGCGACGGTCTCCTCGATGACCTCGACCGCGCCCGCGTTGAGCACGTCGCGCATCTCCAGGTCGGAGTAGCCCCACTCCCCCTGGAGCCGCTTGCGGCGCTGGGCCGGAGGCTCGGGCAGCGTGGCCCGCAGCTCCTCGACCCGCTCCCGCGACGGTGCGACCGGCACCAGGTCCGGCTCGGGGAAGTAGCGGTAGTCGTCGGCGTCGGACTTCGGCCGCCCGGAGGTGGTCACGCCGGTGTCCTCGTGCCAGTGACGGGTCTCCTGCAGGATGCTCTGCCCGGAGTCCAGGACCGCCGCATGCCGGCAGATCTCGTAGCGCACCGCCCGCTCGACCGAGCGCAGCGAGTTCACGTTCTTGGTCTCGGTGCGGGTGCCCAGCGGCACGGCGAGCTGCTCGGCGCCCGCGTGGTCGTCACCGGCCCGCGGCCGCAGCGAGACGTTGGCGTCGCAGCGCACGTTGCCCTGCTCCATCTTCACCTCGGACACCGCGAGCGCCTTGAGCAGGTCGCGCAGCGTCGAGACGTAGGCACGGGCGACCTCGGGTGCCCGCTCCCCCGCGCCGGTGATCGGCTTGGTGACGATCTCGATGAGCGGGATGCCGGCCCGGTTGAAGTCGACCAGGGAGTACTCCGCCCCGTGGATCCGGCCGGTCGCGCCACCGACGTGCGTGGACTTGCCGGTGTCCTCCTCCATGTGCGCGCGCTCGATCTCGACGCGGAAGACCGTCCCGTCGTCCAGCTCCACGTCCAGCCACCCGTCGAAGGCGATGGGCTCGTCATACTGGCTGGTCTGGAAGTTCTTCGGCATGTCCGGGTAGAAGTAGTTCTTCCGCGCGAACCGGCACCACTCCGCGATCGAGCAGTTCAGCGCCAGCCCGATCCGGATCGCCGACTCGACGGCCGTCGCGTTGACGACCGGGAGGGCGCCGGGCAGTCCCAGGCAGACCGGGCAGACCTGGGTGTTCGGGTCGGCGCCGAAGGACTGCGCGCACCCGCAGAACATCTTGGTCGCGGTGTTCAGCTCGACGTGCACCTCCAGGCCCAGCACCGGGTCGAACCGGGTCAGCGCCTCGTCGTAGCCGACGACCTCATCCGTCTGCGTGCTCACTTCGCCTCCTGAACAACTGCACCGGTCGTGACCTCCGGGGCCCGGTCGAGCACGCTGCCCGACCCGCCCCACTGCTCCGCGAGCAGGTCCTCCAGGGCCGCCCCCACGGCATACATCCGCTGGTCCTGGGTCGCCGGGGCAAGGATCTGTATGCCGACGGGCAGGCCGTCCTCGTCCGCCACCCCCGAGGGGAGGGAGAGTCCGGGGATCCCGGCGAGGTTGGCGGGGATGGTGGCGATGTCGTTGAGGTACATCGCCATCGGGTCCTCGAGCTTGTCGCCGATCTTGAACGCCGTGGTGGGCGCCGTCGGGCTGATGAGCACGTCGGCCTGCTCGAACGCGGCCTCGAAGTCGCGCGCGATGAGGGTGCGGACCTTCTGCGCCTGACCGTAGTAGGCGTCGTAGTAGCCCGAGGAGAGGGCGTAGGTGCCCAGGATGATGCGGCGCTTGACCTCGTCGCCGAAGCCGGCGTCGCGGCTGGCCGCCATCACCTGCTCGGCGCTGGGGCTCTCCACGCCCTCCGGCGCGACCCGCAGGCCGTAGCGCATGGCGTCGTAGCGGGCCAGGTTGGAGGAGGCCTCGCTCGGCAGGATCAGGTAGTAGGCGGCCATGGCGTACTGGAAGTGCGGGCAGGAGACCTCGACGATCTCGGCGCCGGCGTCACGCAGCAGTTGGACGGACTCGTCGAAGCGGGCCTGCACGCCGGCCTGGTAGCCCTCGCCGGTCAGCTCCTTGACGATGCCGATCCGCAGGCCGGTGAGGTCGCGGTTGGCCGAGGCCTCCACGACCGGCGGGACCGGGGCGTCGATGCTGGTGGAGTCCATCGGGTCGTGGCCTCCGATCACCTCGTGCAGCAGCGCCGCGTCGGTGACGGTCCGGGCGCACGGGCCGATCTGGTCCAGGCTGGAGGCCAGCGCGATGACGCCGTAGCGGGAGACGCCGCCGTAGGTCGGCTTGGCGCCCACGGAACCGGTGACGGCGGCGGGCTGGCGGATCGAGCCGCCGGTGTCCGAGCCGATGGCCAGCGG
>JAAYYA010000436.1 GCA_012515595.1 Actinomycetales bacterium | reverse complement strand
CGAGCCGTAGAGCGCGGTGTGCCGACGCTGCGGTAACCTGTGGCCATGCGCTGCACCACGCTCCTTATGCAGCCGCGCTGAGCACGACACGAGCCGGCGCGGCTGACCCCTCCTGGGCGAGGGGCTTTTTTGTGTCACGAGGCAGCACAACCGCAGCACGCACACCACGTCGAGGACGAGATGACTGACACGAGCGAGACGAAGGCCGACGCGACCGGCAGCGAGACGCCGCACCGCTACACCGCCGAGCTGGCCAACCAGATCGAGGACGCCTGGCAGGAGCGCTGGGAGCGCGAGGGCACCTTCCACTCCGCCAACCCCGCCGGGCCCTGGGCCGAGCCGGACGACCCCCGCCTCGCGCGCGGCCACATGATGGTGATGGACATGTTCCCCTACCCCTCGGGGGCGGGCCTGCACGTCGGTCACCCGCTGGGCTTCATCGCCACCGACGTCTTCAGCCGCTACCAGCGCACCACCGGCCGCAACGTGCTGCACACCATGGGCTTCGACGCCTTCGGCCTGCCCGCCGAGCAGTACGCCGTGCAGACCGGCCAGCACCCGCGCACCACCACCGAGGCCAACATGGTCACCTACCGCCGGCAGCTGCGGGCGCTGGGCATGGGGCACGAGCGGCGCCGCTCGATCGAGACCATCGACCCGGACTACTACCGGTGGACCCAGTGGATCTTCCTGCAGATCTACAACAGCTGGTATGACGAGCACGCCGTCCGCGCGGACGGCCAGCTGGGTGCCGCTCGCCCCATCTCCGAGCTGGTCGAGCAGTATGCCGCGGGAGACCGGGCGACCCCGTCCGGTCAGCCGTGGGCCCAGCTGACCCCCGCAGAGCGGGAGGGCGTGCTGGCCGAGCACCGGCTGGCCTACGTCTCCTCCGCGCCGGTCAACTGGTGCCCCGGCCTGGGCACGGTGCTGTCCAACGAGGAGGTCACCAACGAGGGCAAGTCCGAGCGCGGCGACTTCCCGGTCTTCAAGCGCAACCTGAGCCAGTGGAAGATGCGGATCACCGCCTACGCCGACCGGCTGATCGACGACCTGGACCGGCTGGACTGGCCGGAGAAGATCAAGATCCAGCAGCGCAACTGGATCGGTCGCAGCCAGGGCGCGAACGTCTCCTTCCCGGTCGTCGGCCACGACGAGCAGATCATGGTCTTCACCACCCGCCCGGACACGATCTTCGGCGCCACCTTCATGGTGCTGGCCCCGGAGCACCCGCTGCTGGAGCGCATCGTCCCCGAGTCGCACCACGCCGACGTCGCGGCCTACCAGCGCTCGGCCTCGACCAAGTCCGACCTGGAGCGGCAGGCCGACACCAAGGCCAAGACCGGCGTCTTCACCGGTGCCCACGCGATCAACCCGGCCACCGGCGAGGCGATCCAGGTATGGGTCGCCGACTACGTGCTGATGGGCTACGGCACCGGCGCGATCATGGCTGTCCCCGGACAGGACGAGCGGGACTGGGCGTTCGCCACGGCATACGACCTGCCGATCATCCGCACGGTGCAGCCGAGCGAGGGGCACCCCGAGGACGAGGCGTTCACCGGGGAGGGCCCGGCGATCAACTCGGCCAACGAGGAGATCAGCCTGGACGGGCTGCCCGTCGCGGAGGCCAAGGCCGCCATCATCGACTGGCTGGCGGACCGGGGCCTGGGCGAGGGCACGATCACCTACCGGCTGCGGGACTGGCTGTTCAGCCGGCAGCGCTACTGGGGCGAGCCGTTCCCGATCGTCTGGGACGAGCAGGGCGTGGCGCACGCGCTGCCCGATGACCAGCTGCCGCTGACGCTGCCGGACGTGCCGGACTACAGCCCGCGGACCTTCGACCCCGAGGACGCCGAATCGATGCCCGAGGCGCCCCTGGCGCGGGCGACCGAGTGGGTCGAGGTCGAGCTGGACCTGGGCGACGGGCCCAAGCGCTACCGCCGCGACACCAACACGATGCCCAACTGGGCCGGGTCGTGCTGGTACCACCTGCGCTACATGGACCCCGAGAACAAGGAGGCCCCGGTCGACCCCGCGGTCGAGGCCTACTGGATCGGCCCGCGCGAGGAGACCGTCGCCGGCGCGCCCGAGGGCTCCCGGGACCCGGGCGGGGTGGACCTGTACATCGGCGGCGCCGAGCACGCGGTGCTGCACCTGCTGTACGCCCGCTTCTGGCACAAGGCGCTGCACGACCTGGGCTACGTCAGCAGCGAGGAGCCGTTCCGCCGGCTGATCAACCAGGGCATGATCGAGGCCTACGTCTACCGCGACCACCGGGGCCAGCCGGTCCCGGCCGAGGAGGTCGAGGAGACGATCGGGGAGACCGGCGACCCGACATACTCCTGGCAGGGCCAGCCGGTGACCAAGGAGCACGGCAAGATGGGCAAGTCCCTGAAGAACGTCGTGACCCCGGACGAGATGCGCGCGCAGTACGGCTCGGACACCTTCCGCGTCTACGAGATGTCGATGGGGCCGCTGGAGCAGTACCGCCCCTGGGAGACCCGCGCGGTCGTCGGGTCACAACGCTTCCTGCAGCGGCTGTGGCGCAACGTGGTCGACGAGGAGACCGGTGAGGTTACCGTCTCCGAGGACCCGCTGGACGAGGCGACGGCACGGTTCCTGGCGCGGACCGCCGACGGGGTGCGGACCGACTTCGAGGCGCTGCGGGTGAACACCGCGGTGGCGAAGATGATCGAGTTCAACAACCACCTGACCAAGCTGGACCGGGTGCCACGCGCCGCGATCGAGCCGCTGGTGCAGATGGTGGCGCCGGTCGCCCCGCACATCGGGGAGGAGCTGTGGTCGCGCCTGGGGCACCCCGAGTCGCTGGCCTACGAGCCGTTCCCCGAGGCCGACCCGGCGCTGCTGGTCGAGGAGACGGTGACCTGCGTCGTGCAGGTCAAGGGCAAGGTGCGGGACCGGCTGGAGGTCTCCCCGGACATCGGTGAGGACGAGCTGCGCGAGCTGGCGCTGGGCTCGGAGCGGATCCGGGAGCTGATCGGCGACGCCGAGCTGCGGACCGTCATCGTGCGGGCGCCCAAGCTGGTCAACATCGTCCCTGCCTGACCCGGGCCCGGCGCCGATGATCTGATCGGCGCCGGACCCTGTGCTGGCGTCCTCCTACCTGCGAGACTGCTCCCGTGACGACTGCCGTCCTGACCGACTCAACCGCCTGTCTCCCACCGGAGTTGGCGGAGCACGCGGGTGTCGCCGTGATCCCGCTGCACGTGCAGGTCGGGCGCAGCACCCTCGCCGAGGGCGTCGACATCACCGTGGCCGAGGTGGCCGAGCTGCTGCGCGCCGGCAAGGAGCGCGTGGGCACCTCCCGGCCGGCGCCGGGGGAGTTCGTCGTGGCCTTCCGCGACCTCGCCGAGTCCGCCGGTGCCGACTCGATCGTGGCGGTGCTGCTGTCCTCGGCGATCTCGGGGACGGTCGAGGCCGCCCAGCTCGCCGCGACCGCGGTCCGCGAGGAGGTGCGGGTCGAGGTGGTCGACTCGCGCACCCTGGGCATGGGGATGGGGTATGCCGCGGTGTCGGCTGCGCGTGCCGCGCGCGAGGGCGCGGGAGCAGACGAGGTGGCGGACCTGGCGCGGCGGCGGTGCGAGGCGTCCTCGACCTACTTCTACGTCGACACGCTCGAGCACCTGCGGCGCGGGGGCCGGGTCGGCACCGCCCAGGCCATCGTCGGGTCGGCGCTGGCCATCAAGCCGCTGCTGATGCTGACCGACGGCGAGGTGCAGCTGGCCGAGCGGGTCCGCACCCGCGCCAAGGCGCTGGCCCGGCTGGAGGAGCGCTGCCGCGAGGCGATCGACGCGGTGCCCGCCGACCAGGGGCTCGACGTCGCCGTGCACCACCTCGGCTGGCCGGACCAGGCCGAGGAGCTCCAGGGCCGGTTGCGCGAGGTGTGCGGCGGCCGCGGTCGCCTCGACCTGGTGGAGCTCGGCGCCGTCGCCGGGGTGCACACCGGGCCGGGCACCCTCGCCGTGGCGGTCGTGCCGCAGGTCTGAGGGGGCTTACGGCGCGGGCCTGACACCCGTCCGAGGGGCTCATGGCGCAGGTCTGACACCAGTCTGAGGGCGGATCCCCAAGGTCCCGGGCGGCCGGGCCTCGTCTTCGAGCGCCTTTGTCATCCTCGGGCCGGTTATTTCCGGCCCGCAGAGCGCGAGGGCGCTCGAAGAAGGTGGCGGCCGGTGGTGCTGAGTGCGCGCGAGGGTGAGCCGCACTTCCATGACGAGCCGCTGCGTGCGGGGCGCCGTCCACAGCGGGACAGACCTGCCTCCGGGTGTCCACAGCCGCCGCCGGAGTCGATGGAGCCGGACGCCTCGATCCCTACCGTCCTCGTATGTCGGAGCGCGATCGGTTGGCGGAACTCCTCGAGCGGGCGACCCGGGAACGCCGCTCGAGCGTGGAGGGGCGTTCGCCGGACGCGCCCGCCGAGCCAGAGGTGTCCGCGGTCCCACCCGACCTGGTGACCGGGGGAGAGTGGCTGCCTGCCGACCCCGCACCTGCGGCTCGGCACCGTGCGGAGAGGAGCAGCCCGAGGCTGCTGACCTGGCCCGGCTCCCTGCGGTCAGTGCGCCTGTCGGTGCGCCCGACGGCCGTGGTGGGCGTGCTGCTGGTGGTGCTCGTCGCCGGGGCGGTCCTCGGCGTGCGCTGGTGGCTGGCCGAGCAGGCGAGCCAGCCGGTGCCGCTCAGGACGGGGGAGGTGCAGGTCTCGGCCGCCGGCCTCACGAGGGGCGGGGACGCCGCGGAGTCGACCGGCGCGGCATCGGTCGTCGACGAGGGGGCCGCCGGGGGAGCCCCAGCCGCGGGAGGGGCCCCCGGCGCGGACCCTGCGGCCCCGACCGCACCCGCCCAGGTGCTGGTCCACGTCGCGGGTCAGGTGCGCGAGCCCGGGGTGGTCGCCGTGGACGCGGGGGCACGGGTGCAGGACGCGGTGCGGGCGGCCGGGGGCCTGACGG
>JAAYYA010000056.1 GCA_012515595.1 Actinomycetales bacterium | reverse complement strand
GGCTCCGGGTCAGGTGTCGGCTCGACCGGCTCAGGCGCCCCGGGGACAGGCACGGTGGACGGGTCTGGACTGGGCACGTCGGGGACCGTGTCGGCGGCTGGCGCGTCAGGGGTCGATTCAGTCTCGGCGGCCGACTCGTCGGGCAGGGGCTGGGCCTCCGGCTGGTCGGTTGTCGATTCCGGCACTGCCGGGCTCGACTCGGGGGTGTTGTCGGTTCCCTGCGGCTGCTCGCTCACTCTGACGCCTTCTCCTGTGTGACCTCGACCGAGAGGATGCTGATCGGCGCCGCGGGAGGTCCGTCGGCACCGCCGCCATCGACGCCTTGTTCGGCGACGCGGTCAACTATGTCCATTCCATCGATGACCCTACCGAAAATGCTGTAGCCACCGCCTGCCACGGGCAACTCGGTGTCCTGGTACACGATGAAGAACTGCCCGCCGTTGCTGTTCGGGTCCTGCGCCCGGGCCATTGCCAGGGTGCCTGCCGGGTACTTCCCGTCCTCCGGGGCGTTCTCGATGCCGAACGTGTAGCCCGGGGCACCGCGTCCCGTCCCGGTCGGGTCACCGCACTGCAGCACGAAGATCCCCTGCGTGGTCAGCCGGTGACACGGGCTGTCCGCCCAGTAGCCCGCCTGCGCGAGGTGCCGGAAGGAGGTCACCGTGACTGGAGCCTTGTCGGCATACAGCTCGACCTCGATGGTCCCGCAGTTGGTCTCGAGCTGCCCGATCCACGTCCCGGAGACATCGTCGCCCTCCGGGGGATCCAGGGGCGCTGCGGTCTGACCGCTGGGCACCACGGGGGGTTCGGTGCAGCCCGCGCTGTCCCCCTCGGGGGACAGGGTGGTCGATGCCGCCGGGTTGTCGGTGTCATCGTTGCTGCCCGGCTCGGCACTGCCACAGGCGCTGAGCGCGAGGACGCTCGCAATCACCAGGACCGGCGCACGCCACAGGTGACGACCCAGCTCCATCTCTCGTGTTCTCCTGACGTGCTCGGGCGAGGGTGGAGCGGCCAGTCTAGGCAGCGTTATGCGGCAGAGTGATCACGACCGGATGACGGTTTGGACACGATCCAACGTAGGTTTGGTCACGTGTTGGTCATCCGCATCGAAGCCGCCGCCTTCGGCACCAACTGCTACGTCGTGGCACCGGCCGACGGCGAGGAGTGTGTCATCGTCGACCCAGGCGTCGGAGTAGAGGGACCAGTGCGCGAGGTCCTCGCTGAGCGGGGGCTGCGCCCCGCTGCTGTCCTCCTGACCCATGGTCACCTCGACCACACGTATGCCGTGGCGCCGGTCTGCGCCGGGACCACCGCCGCCTACATCCACCAGGATGACCGCTACCGCCTGGACGACCCGTTGGCGTCCACCAGCCCCGGGTTGCTCGCCATGCTCGAGCAGTCCTTCGGGCGCCGCGCCACGTGGGCCGAACCCGACACGGTGATCGACATGGTCGACGGACAGACCCTCGACCTCGCCGGCCTGACCCTGGAGGTCTCCCACGCCCCCGGGCACACGGAGGGTTCCGTGCTCTACGGGCTCGCCGGCGTCCCGACCGGGATGCCGGACGAGGTCGATCGCACCGTGCTCACCGGCGACGTGCTGTTCGCGGGCTCGATCGGCCGCACCGACCTGCCGGGCGGAGATCACGCGGCGATGCTGCGGTCCCTGCGCGACGTCATACTGCCCCTCCCGGACAGCAGCCTGGTGCTGCCCGGGCACGGCCCCGGGACCACCATGGCCCTGGAGCGGGCGACCAACCCCTACCTGGCCGGGCTCACCGGCTGACCTGGCGGGGGCCGATCGGGGTCGGCGTCCTCGTTAGACTCGCCGGGTGATCAAGCCCCGCACCGCCCCCGGAACCCTCGAGCTCCTGCCCACCGAGCAGATCGCCTTCCAACGGATGCTCGACGTGATCCGGTCCGGCTACGAGCGGTTCGGGTTCCTGCCGATCGAGACGCCGGCCTACGAGCTGACCGACGTGCTGCTGACCAAGACCGGCGGCGAGACCGAGCGGCAGGTCTACTTCGTGCAGTCGACCGGGTCCCTGGAGAAGGCGGCCGCCAACCCGGACGCGGGTCTGCCCGAGCTGGCGCTGCGGTTCGACCTGACGGTGCCATTGGCACGCTACGTCGCCGAGCACGAGCACCAGCTGACCTTCCCGTTCCGTCGCTACCAGATGCAGCGGGTCTACCGCGGCGAGCGACCGCAGCGGGGCCGCTACCGCGAGTTCTACCAGTGCGACATCGACATCATCGGCAAGGACGGGCTCAGCCCTCGGCACGACGCCGAGTGCCCGGCGGTGATCCACACGATCTTCACCGACCTGGACATCGGTGCCTTCACGATCCAGCTCAACAACCGCAAGCTGATGCGCGGCTTCTTCGAGGACCTGGGCATCGCGGACGGCGACCACCAGGTGGCTGTCCTGCGGGAGGTCGACAAGCTCGACAAGCGGGGCGCGGAGGCGGTCCGAGCCACCCTCGTGGGGGAGGGTCTCGACCTCTCGGCGGAGGCCGCGGACGCGGTGCTGTCGCTGGTCCAGGTGCGGTCCACCTCGCACGCCGAGGCGATGGAGCACCTGGACCGGGTAGCCGCCGGGTCCGCCGGCTCGGAGCTCCTGGCCACGGGTGTCGCGGAGCTGCGCGAGGTGCTGACGGTGCTGCGCGACCTCGGCGTCCCCGAGAGCGACTACGCGCTGAACCTCTCGATTGCCCGCGGCCTCGACTACTACACCGGCACCGTCTACGAGACGACGCTGGACGACCACCCGGAGATCGGGTCGGTCTGCTCCGGGGGCCGGTATGACGATCTCGCCGGTCAGTACACCAAGTCCCGTCTCCCCGGGGTCGGGATGTCGATCGGTCTGACCCGGCTGTTCTGGCAGCTGCGGGAGGCCGGGCTGGTCGGCACCGCCGAGTCCACCGTGCAGGTCCTCGTGCCCCAGCTGGACGAGGCGCACCTGCCGCAGTGCCT
>JAAYYA010000435.1 GCA_012515595.1 Actinomycetales bacterium | reverse complement strand
GAGTCGTCGACGTTGAGGACCACACCCGTGGTGGTCTGCTCGGCCAGCCGGGTGAGCAGCTGGGCGGTCTGGTCGATCTCGGCGAACCGGTCGAGCTGATCGCGGGCCACGTTGAGCAGCAGCGCGTGGGTCGGCGCGACGGCCGCGGCGAAGTGCAGGGCGTGCGCCTCGTCCAGCTCCAGCACCGCCCAGTCCGCGTCCAGCCGCCCGCTCAGCGGGACCTCGGCCAGCATCGCCGAGATGACGCCGCGGGTGAAGTTGCTGCCGGTCGGGTTGGTGAAGACCCGCTGGCCGTGCGCCCGCAGCAGCGCGACCAGCATCTTGGTCGTGGTCGTCTTGCCGTTGGTGCCGCTGACCACGAGGATGCCGCCGGGCAGGTCGGCGAGCGTGTGCGCCAGCACCTTGGGGTCGATCGTCTCGGTCACCAGCCCGGGCAGGGCCGACCCCCCGCCGCGGAGGCGGGAGACGCCCCGCGCCAGTTTGCCGGCGGCTATCGCGAGCGAGGAGCGGATCACGGGCGCAACTCTAATCGGCCGGAGGACCGATCTCGGCCCTCCCCTGCGCCGTTCGCCCCAGACGGGTGCGACCGGCCCCGGACAGGCGACTGCCCGCCATACTCACCAGGGAGTATGACGGGCAGCCGGGTCAGGTGGTCAGCGGAGCCAGCTGTTGCCGACCTTCTCGCCCCACCAGCGGCCGAGGCCCCAGGTGTCGCCCGACAGGGAGTAGGCGGCCACGAGGAGGACAACTGCCTCGATCCAGTGGGAGTCGGTGATCGGGTTGGTGAAGCCGGCGTTGGCCTGGCCGATGGGCAGGGCCGCGAAGTACATGAACGCCATGAGGAGGGTGCCACCCCAGGCGGCGATCTTCAGGCCGGCGCCCGTGAGCATCGCGAGACCGATGCCGAACAGTCCGAACATGAACAGGAAGTCGGTCAGGCCGCCGAAGGTCTCCGCCATCCAGACGAAGACACCCTTGAAGGGGCCGGACGTCGCGTTGATCATGTAGCCCTGGGCGGGGGCGCCGCCGGAGATCCAGGCGCGGGCCGCCTCGGTGCCGTAGCCGAGGCCGAAGAGCTTGTCCAGGAAGGGCCACATGAAGGTCCAGCCGATCAGGATGCGGCCGAAGGCCAGCAGCTTGCGCAGGAAGCTGGACTTGATGATGTCGGTCTGGAAGACGGTGACGTCGCCGCGAACACCGCGGTCAACAACAACGTCGTCCGATGCGGGGGTGTGGAGATTCGCGCTCATGACGATGCCTTTCAGATTCTGCGGTTCGGAGATCGTTCTCGATCTCCACTACAGAGTGTAGTACTACGGCTCGTCGAACTTCCAGTTTTGGAGACCTCAGATGAGTGTCTGTTACCTCACACAGGCAAGCCTCACCTTGTCGGCCCCGCAGGTCACTCCCACTCGATGGTGCCCGGGGGCTTGCTCGTCACGTCGAGCACCACGCGGTTGATCTCCTCCACCTCGTTGGTGATGCGGTTGGAGATCTTGGCGAGCACGTCATACGGCAGGCGGCTCCAGTCGGCGGTCATCGCGTCCTCGCTGGAGACCGGGCGCAGCACGACCGGGTGGCCGTAGGTGCGGCCGTCCCCCTGGACGCCGACGGAGCGGACGTCGGCCAGCAGCACGACCGGGCACTGCCAGATGTCGCGGTCCAGGCCGGCGGCCGTCAGCTCCTCCCGGGCGATCGCGTCGGCGCGGCGCAGGACGGCCAGGCGCTCGGCGTCGACCGCCCCGATGACCCGGATCCCCAGGCCGGGGCCGGGGAACGGCTGGCGCCACACGATGCCCTCGGGCACGCCGAGCTCGAGCCCGACCTGGCGCACCTCGTCCTTGAAGAGGGTGCGCAGCGGCT
>JAAYYA010000055.1 GCA_012515595.1 Actinomycetales bacterium | reverse complement strand
CGCCGGTCGCGGGCATCGCGATGGGTCTGGTCTCCGTGGACGTCGACGGTGAGACGCAGTATGCCGCGCTCACCGACATCCTCGGTGCCGAGGACGCCTTCGGTGACATGGACTTCAAGGTCGCCGGGACCCGCGAGTTCGTCACCGCCATCCAGCTGGACACCAAGCTGGACGGCATCCCCGCCTCGGTCCTGGCCGGTGCGCTGACCCAGGCGCACGACGCCCGGTTGCACATCCTGGACGTGATGAACGAGGCCATCGACGCCCCCGACGAGATGAGCCCCTACGCTCCGCGCGTCATCAGCGTCAAGGTCCCGGTCGACAAGATCGGTGAGGTCATCGGCCCGAAGGGCAAGATGATCAACCAGATCCAGGAGGACACCGGCGCCGACATCTCGATCGAGGACGACGGCACCGTCTACATCGGCGCGACCGACGGCCCCTCGGCCGAGGCAGCCCGTGCGGCGGTCAACGCGATCGCCAACCCGCAGATGCCGGAGATCGGTGAGCGCTTCCTGGGCACCGTCGTGAAGACGACGACCTTCGGTGCGTTCATCTCCCTGCTCCCGGGCAAGGACGGCCTGCTGCACATCTCCGAGATCCGCAAGCTCGTCGGCGGCAAGCGCATCGACGCCGTCGAGGACGTGCTGGGCGTGGGCCAGAAGGTCCAGGTCGAGCTCAAGGAGATCGACCCGCGCGGCAAGCTCTCGCTGGCCGCGGTCGTGGCCGACGACGGTGCCGGTGACAACGGCGCAGCCGTCGTCGAGGCTCCTGTCGTCGAGGCTCCGGCCGAGACCCCACAGGCCCCGGCCCACGTGCCGGCCGCCCCCGAGGATGGCCAGGCTCCCGCGGACGAGGCCGACGTCGACACCGACGGTGGCGCCGAGGCGGGCGAGGGCTCCGAGGGTCGCGACCGCCCGCGTCGCAACCGTCGCCGCCGTGGCGGTCGGGGCCGGGGTGGCAACGACTCCGCTGGCAACGACTCCGGTGCCGGCGACTCCGGGAGCGACTCCGAGGACTGATCACCGCATGCGGCCGCAGGGTCGGGACCACCTGACCTGAGGCCGCACGCTCGACCCGTGGCCGGGTCCCTCGTGACGAGGGGCCCGGCCACGGTGTTTCTGGGAGTCCGGCTCAGTCCGGCGGCCGGATGCCGAGCACGTCGCCGGGCTCGCAGCCGAGCACGTCACAGATGGCGGTGAGGGTCGAGAAGCGCACGGCCTTGGCGCGGTTGTTCTTCAGGACCGACAGGTTGACCACCGTCACGCCCACGCGCTCTGCCAGCTCCGTCAACGTCATGCCGCGATCGGCGAGCAGGTCATCCAGGTGCGACACGATCCGGTGCCCGTCGCGGTCCTCGACCTCGGCGGGTGTCATCAGACCAGCCCCTCGACGTCCTCGGCCAGGACGGTCCCGCGGCGGAAGAACTCGGCGAGGCAGAGCAGCAGCAGCCCGACGCCGATGAACGTGAGCGGGAACGAGCCGCTGGCCACGAGGGGACTGTCGTCACCGAGGAGCTCCTGACCGTCCATCGCCAGGGCCATCGTGCTGAAGCCGCCGACCATCCCGGTCACCGCGCCCCCGAAGAGGACGATCAGGGCGGCCCCGATGAGCAGTCGGGCGTTGCGCCCGTGGAACGGGGTGCCGACCCGCAGGGAGCGGACGACGCGGAGGATGCAGAAGGCCGCACCGGTCACCACAGCGGCCCCGAGCACCAGGGGTGCCGCTGAGATGAGCAGCTGCCCCGTGGTGGCCTCGGTGAGGGTGAGCTCTCCCTCCGTCGTGGCCAGGGACGCCCCGGACGCGGACCCGAAGGACTGCTCGGTGAGAGTCACCGGCACCACGACCTCCCGGTCGGTGAACAGGCCGATGAGGGTGACCGCGGTGAGCCCGACGACCACCACCATCACCACGAGCAACAGGCCCTCGAGCAGGATCTGGCTCGGCCGATCCCAGGCGGACAGCTGACGGAACCTTCTGGACATGGGAGCCCTCCTTTATCGATGGTCGATACTATCGATAAACATATGTATCGAATCTCGATATGTCAAGGGCCAAAGACGAGGCCGCCCCGGATCGGGGCGGCCTCGGAGTGTCTCGCGGCTGCTGTCCCGCGTCGAGCGTCAGGCGACGCTGCGCGGGTTGTGGTGGGTCGGCGTCGACTCGCCGACGTGCCAGCGCATCTCCATGCGCACGCGGCCGTCTGCACCCGTCACGGGGACCCACGTCACGAGCGGCGCCGAGCTGTTCGGCTGACGGAGACGTTGCACCTTGACCATGGGACGTCACCTCTCGTTCATCTGCTGTTCACCTAGCCTACCCCAGAACGTCATGAGTCCGGGTGCGGTCGCCGGATTGCCCTCCCGGGCAGCCTTTCCTGCCCCGGAAGCCGCCCTCGCGTTGCCCCCAAGGGGCACGGTCGCCTGGGATGGTGGAAGCACGGTGAGGGCTGGAGGCGCGGTCATGAGCCCACGTGACGGCAGGGGCAACCGCAGTGCTCGGGTGGCACGGTGGTGACGGTCCTCGCGCGCGCCCCGTCCTCCGCCAGTCGTGGACGGGTCCGGGGGCACCCTCCTGAGTCGTCCCGTGACTCGGCGGTCCCGACACTTTCCGCCCGGGTGCGGGACCTGCAGCGGCTCGCCGGCAACCGTGCCGTGGCGGGCCTGATCGCCACCTGGTCCACGAGCGAGACCGTCGGCCCGACCGTGGGGACTGCCCGGGTCGCGCCGTCGATGGCGGCGAACGGGCACACGGGCGGCATCGTGCTCCACGGGGAGACCACCGGCACGTATGACGGTGGCACGAGCGCCGTGACCGGGCGGAGGGTGCGCCGGGTCAAGGACTGCGACTGTCCCGATGAGGCGCCGTGCCTGCGGGCGACCGGCACCCTGCGCATCCGCTACCGCGTGGACGTCCAGATCACCATGCCAGACGTGCCCGGCGGCCTGTCGGAGTGCCAGGAGCGTCGCGTCAGGACCTTCCTGCGCACCGTGCTCCGCCCGCACGAGGAGGATCACCGGCGCAGGATGCGCACCTACAACGGCACGACCCGCCACGCCTTCGACCTCACGGCCTGCGGGTCGGAGGCACTGACCGCCGCTGTCCAGGAGCACCTGCAGGCGCACCACGACCAGGAGGCCGCAGAACGTCAGCAGACGGCTCAGGACCTCTCGGATGCCATCGACCCCTTCACCCGCCCGATCGACCTGGACTGCGAGGACGCGGGGAACTAGCCCCGTCCCGCACCGCCCCGCTCACCTGCGACACCAGCTGCTCCAACGGGCCGCGCCTGCGTGCCAGCGCGAAGGCAGCGCCGATCACGAGCACCCCGAGCAGGTGCAGGCGCACGTCGAGCAGCCACGGCGCCCCGGTCGACAGCGCCTCGCTCCGACCCATGGCGACCACGGTGACGTGCACGGCATACAGAGTCAGTGTCATCGTGCCCGCGCCCGCCGCCACGCGGACCCACTCCCCGGCCCGGCCTGCGGCGCGCACCACGACCAGCGAGAGGCCGATCACCAGCATCGACGTGCCGACCGTGTGCGCCAGGTCGACGATCGACCCGCTGTGCGGCGACCACACCCACAGCCACGACCAGGAGCCGGTGGGTGTCGTCCCGTAGAGGCCGATGCGCATCGCGTGGTCCAGCTCCGCCCAGGTCTCGACCCCGCCGAAGCGGTCGTAGGTGCGCACCAGCTCGTCGCGCACGGCGTCGCTGCGGGTCATGAGGCGGTCGGTGGCCAGGGCGAGCACCGCGAGCCAGGCGCCGGGGACGACGAGCCGGCGCGCGATCGTGGGGGAGCGCAGGTCGAGCCGGCCGATCGCCATCCCGGCGAAGAGGTAGGTGCCCCAGGTCAGGACGGGGTAGTAGCCGGTCACCGTGAGCTCCCTCAGCAGGAGCAGCGGGTCGGCGAGGTCCGCCGGCTGCGGCACCACGAACCCCGGACCGGGCAGGTGGCGGCGCACCGCGAGGCCGACCACGGGGGAGAACAGTCCCCAGCCCAGGGCCAGGATCCCCAGGTCGCGGGCCGACCAGGTGATGACCGGGACGGCCAGCAGGAAGAGCACGCCGTAGAAGGTGAGGATCACGGCCAGCCCCGAGTCGAAGACCCCCAGGAACAGGCCCATCAGGGCGATCAGTATGGCGCGTGCCACCAGAGCCCGGCGGCTGCCGGTCGCCGTGCGGTCGGGTCTGGGCCGGGTGGTGAGGGCGATCGAGACGCCGGCCAGCACGGCGAAGAGCGCGGCGGAACGGCCGGAGACGATCTGGAAGACCGTGCTGACGCCCCCGGGACCGTCGGTGCCGTGGACCAGGTGCGCGGTGACCATGCCCAGCAGCGCCAGGCACCGGGCCAGGTCGATGCCGACGATGCGTCCCACGGGCACCGATCCTCGCACGGGCCGACGCCTGGAACGCGCAGGCGAGGCGGTCAGAGGAACGCGCGGACAAGGGCCGCGGTGACCGCTGCCGCGGCGACGACGACCAGGAAGGGGGCGCGCAGGATCAGCAGCAGGACGGCCACCCCGACCCCCGCGGCGCGGGCGTCCAGGACGAGATGGCCCTCGTTGGTCAGCACCGCCTGCGTCACGATGAGCGCGGAGAGCAGCGCCACCGGCAGCAGCGGCGTCACCCGGTGCACCCACGGGATGTCCAGGACGTGCTGGGGCACCAGGTACCCGGCGAGCTTCAGCGCGTAGGCCAGGGCGCAGGCCGCGAGGACGGCGAGCCACATCGTCACGGCGCGGCCACCTCCTGATGAGCGGTCCGGCGGCGGGGCAGCCCCACCGCCAGCGCCGCGAGGACCGCGGCGAGCACCGGAACCCCGGCCGGGACGAAGGGCGCGGTCGCGACCGTGATGATGACCGCCAGCGCGGCCACCGCGAGCGGGTCGCGTCCCCGGAGGCGGGGCCAGAGGAGCCCGACGAAGGCCGCCGCTGCGGCCGCGTCGAGGCCGTAGGTGCGGGGGTCGCCGAGGGCCTCGCCCGCGACCGCGCCGAGGAAGGTCGTGAGATTCCAGAGCACGAAGATCCCGAAGCCGGTCAGCCAGAAGCCGATCCGCTGCTGGCGCGGGTTGACCTGGGTCACCGCGACGGCCGTGCTCTCGTCGATGGTGAGGTGGGCTGCGAGGGGCCGGGCCCAGCGGTGGACGTCGAGCAGCTGGGAGACCTGCAGCCCGTAGAACCCGTTCCGGACCCCGAGCAGGGTCGAGCTGGCGACCGCGGCGACGGGACTCCCGCCGGCCCCGATGACCCCGAAGAAGGCGAACTGCGATCCGCCGCTGAACAGCAGCAGGGACAGCGCCATCGCCTGGAGCACGGACAGGCCCGCGGCCACCGCCAGGGCGCCGGCCGTCACGCCGTAGAGCCCGGTGGCCACGGCCACCCCGAGGGACTTCTTGATGACGGCCCTGTCCTCGGGAGACCGGTCTGGCGTCACAGGTCGGCCCGCACCCGGATCTCGCGGACGGTCTCCCCGCCGGGGCCGACCACCCGCTCCCGCCACGCCCCGTCCGGGATCAGGCCCGCGGCGTCCGTGAACGCCCGGGACTGTTCGTCGGTGGCCGGGAGCCAGGTCAGCAGCCCGGTGCGGTCGCCGGCACGGAGGGTGTCGGCAGCCGCGTTGAGCAGCCGCGACCCGTGACCGTCACGGCGCGCGTCCGGGTGCACGGCCAGCACGAAGAGCTCACCGTCGGTGGCGGTCACGGACTCGTCGGTGACCTCGGCAGGTCCGATGGCGGCGAAGCCCACCACCTGGGCTCCCGCGCAGGCGACCAGCAGCCGGTGCAAGGGGGTCGGCGGGTCCTGCAGCGACCGCCTCCAGACCGAGGCGAAGGCAGGTCCCTCGAAGGTCTCCAGCACCTCCGGCGGCACCGCGTCGGCGAACGCGTCGCGCCAGACGGTCGCCTGCACGAGGCCCACCGCGGGTGCGTCGCTGACGCGTCCGGTGCGGACGCTGGCGTCGGCGAGGGGCCCGGGCTCGTGGTGGTGTGGGGTCACCCCACCAGTGTCCAACATGCGCCCGGCCGCTCGGGCACAGGCCGGTGCCGCCACCCGCCGCCGGTGAGTCGCGCAGGTGAGCTGCGCCTACGTGAACTCACTCAGGCCCCTCGGCGGCTGCCACTCGGCGGCCATGCGACCGGATGGGCGCGAAGTGAGTACTTGGACGTCGCATGGCGCCCATCTGGTCGCACGGCTCCCGGGGGCTGTGGTCGCACGGCTCCAGTAGCGGTGGTCGAATGCCGTCGGCGGCGCTGGCTGGCGGACCTCGCGCCTGTGGACAACTTCAGCGGAGGTTTCGCATTCCGGGCATCGTGTACGGATGCACCCACAGATCGCGACCCTCCTGGCGAGCCAGGGCGGTGTCGCCTCCGCCTCGCAGCTCATCGGTGTGGGCGTGTCCCGGTACGTCCTGCGGCGCCTCGTCGCACGCAAGGAGCTCGTCCGGCTCCCGCGCGGCATCATCGTGGACCCGGACGTGTGGCAGCAGGCAGCGCCGTGGGAACGTCACGCGCTGCGAGCCCGCGGGCTGATGGCCGGAGAGTCAGGAGCTGCGGACCGTCTGGTGGCTCTGAGCCATCACAGCGCCCTCAGCCTGTGTGGGGTTGCCCTCTACGGGGTCGATGAGCGCATCCACATCGTCCGGACGGATGGTCGACGGAGCCGGAGCGACGACTTCGTGCAGTGCCACCAGGCGGTGGCCGATGATCAGGTCCACGAGCGGGACGGTGTGCGCCTGGTGGTGCCAGAGCTAGCAGTGCTGCAGACCGCGGCTACGTTCGGCGTCGAGTCCGGGCTGGTCAGCGCGGACTCGGGGCTGCGCGAGGGTCTGGTCACACCTGAACGGCTACGGCGGACGCTCGCCCGAGGAGGTTTCGGCAACGGGGCCACGAACGCCAGCACCGTGACCGAGCACAGCTCTGGCCTCGCCGAGTCCGCCGGCGAGAGCCGCTGCCGTTGGTTGTTCAGAGTGCTCGGACTGCCCACCCCCGTCGCCCAGGCGGTGATCAAGGACCGGACGGGCGCGTGGGTCGGACGCGTCGACTTCCTGTTCGAGAAGGAACGCGCCATCGTCGAGTTCGACGGACGCGTGAAGTACACCGACCCGCAGGTGCTGTTCGAGGAGAAGCAGCGCGAGGACGCGCTGCGAGCACTCGGCTACACCGTCGTACGTCTCGTGTGGGCGGATCTGCAGCACCCGGAGCGCGTGCGGGCGAAGATCCTCGCAGCTTTCCAGGTCTCAGCCGGCTCACGCGCCTCGTGAGCGGTCACCCGCTGTCCGATGTCGGTCTCGCGAAAGGCCGTGCGACCAGATGGGCGCGAAGTGCGTGCCTGGACGTCGCGTG
>JAAYYA010000434.1 GCA_012515595.1 Actinomycetales bacterium | reverse complement strand
GTCGTCCTCGCCGCGACCGGTGTCCGTGCCCTCGTAGGTGAAGGCGACCGCCAGGTCGCACAACCCGTCCCGCAGGGCCGCCAGCGACTCCGGCGGCTCGGCCTCGGAGAAGTTCACGGTGACCCCGGGATGGGCCTCCTTCACGCGGGCCAGGGCTCGTGGCACCAGCGTGGCCGAGGACGACGGGAACGCCATCAGCCGGACGCGGCCGTTCTCCAGCCCGGCGATCGCCGCGACCTCGGCCTCGGCGTTATCCAGCGCCGCCAGCACCGCCACGGAGTGCCGGGCCAGCACCTCGCCGGCCTCGGTGAGGCGCACGGTGCGGCCGGTGCGCTCGACCAGGACGGTGCCGGTGCGCTGCTCGAGGCGGCGCACCATCTGGGACACGGCGGGTTGGGTGTAGCCCAGGGAGCGCGCGGCGGCCGTGAAACTGCCCTCGTTGGCGATCGCCCGCATCACCCGCAAACCGGGTACATCGAACATGGTCGTAAGGATAACCAGAAATTATGGGTTTGCAGAAGGGTCAGTCGGTTCCGCCGGGGCGGACCAGGCCCAGCTCGTAGGCCGCGACCGCCGCCTGCGTGCGGTCGCGCACGCCCAGCTTGCGCAGCACCGAGGCGACGTGGGTCTTCACCGTGCCCTCGCCGAGGTAGAGGGCCAGGCCGATTTCCGCGTTGGACCGTCCGGTGGCGACCTGCCGCAGCACGTCGGTCTCGCGCTCGGTGAGCCGGTCCAGCAGCGGGGACCGGTCGGTGCGGAGCCCGGAGTACTCGCGCAGCAGGCGGTCGACGAGCACAGGGGCCACCGCGGTCTGGCCGCCGGCGGCCGACCGCACCGCGGCACGGATGTCCTCCGGGGGCATGCTCTTGAGCAGATAACCGCTCGCCCCGGCGCGGACCGCGTCGACCAGCAGGGACTCGTCGGCGAAGGTCGTGAGCATCACCACCCGGGTGCCCGACAGCGCGGGGTCGGCACAGATCCGCCGGGCGGCCTCCACACCGTCGAGCCGGGGCATCCGCACGTCCAGGAGCGCCAGGTCGGGACGGTGCTCGCGGGTGACGGCGACCGCCTCGACCCCGTCACCGGCCTCTCCGACGACCTCCAGCCCGGGGTCGAGCTCCAGCACGAGCCGCAGCCCCTGGCGGACCAGGAGCTCGTCGTCGGCGAGCACGAGGCGCAGGCCGGTCATGCCCCGCTCCACGGGATCCGCGCCTCGACGCGCCACCCCGCGCGTCGATTCCCGGCGTGCTCGTTCCCCACCCCCGGGCTCACGCCGGGTCCGGCCACCGCCGAGGCTCCGGGACCGGCCTCCACCACCCCACCCAGCAGCGCCACCCGCTCGACGAGCCCGGTGAGCCCGCGACCGGTGCCGGTGACCCGCGACGGGCGGGCCGCCCCTTCGTCGTCCACCCGCACCACGACCGTCCCTGCGCCGTCCCGGCTCACCCCGACCCGGGCCACCCGCGCGTCACTGTGCCGCACCACGTTGGTGAGCGACTCCTGCACCACCCGGTAGACCGTGGTGGACAGCGTGCTGGGCAGGGCCTCGGCCAGATCGACCTCCAGGTCCACCTCCAGGTCGTGCCGTCGGGCCTCGGCGACCAGGTCGGGCAGTGCGGCG
>JAAYYA010000433.1 GCA_012515595.1 Actinomycetales bacterium | reverse complement strand
GCCATCAGGCAGGGCGCGGCGAGCGTCACCCAGCTGGACATCCGCCCGCAACCCCCCACGGAGCGCCCCGACCACCACCCGTGGCCGATGTACCCGCTGATCCACCGGGTCGGTGAGTCGCACGAGGAGGGCGGGGAGCGCGTCTTCGGGGTCAACACCCTGGAGGTGGTGACCGAGGACGGGGCGGTGACCGGGGTGCACATCGTCGACGGCGAGCGGATCGACGGGCGCTTCGACGCCTACGCCGGCACCGAGCGCACCATCCCGGCGGACCTGGTCCTCGTCGCGCTCGGGTTCACCGGTCCCGACCCCGTCGTGGCCACCGGTTCTCCCCTGCCCACGACGGCGAAGGGCACCTTCGTGCGGGACGAGCAGTACGCCACCGACCTGCCCGGGGTCTTCGTCGCCGGCGACGCGGGTCGCGGACAGTCGCTCATCGTCTGGGCCATCGCCGAAGGACGTGCCTGTGCGGCGGCCGTCGACCGGTTCCTCACCGGCGACACGACCCTGCCGTTCCCGGTGCGGCCGACCGACGCCCCGATCGCGATCTGAGCCGCCTAGCGGCTGGCGACGGCCAGCAGGTGCGGGCTCACCCCACGCAGCGACGGCTCCGACTCGACCGCCCGGGCCGACTCCAGCACGACCTCCAGGTCGGCCGGGTCGTCCAGGTGCTCGGCGACCGGCAGCAGCCAGCCGGCCACGCCCTGGACGCCATAGAGCGCTCGGACGTCAAACCCGGCTCCGGTCAGCTCGGACTCGAGCTGGTCCGGGTGATGGAAGAACGCCGTGGCGAACCAGCCCGGCCTGTCGGTCGGGTTGCGGTGCTGGCCGTCGACCAGGTCGCGTTGGGCGATCCGCCGGAACTCGGGGTCGAAGAGCATGCCGTTGGCAAGACCATCGAAGAGCGAGGCGAAGCGCGAGATCCCGATGGCGAAGAGCAACCCGCCCGGCGCCAGCACCCGCCGCGCCTCGGCCAGCGCCCGCATCCGGTCGGTCTCGTCCACCAGGTGGTAGAGCGGCCCGAACATCAGGACGACCGCGACGCTGCCATCGTCGACGGGCAGATCACGCGCATCGCCGAGCGTTGCCGTGAACGACCGGTCGAGACCGGCGGCCGTGCGCCTCGCCTGTTCGATGTGCAGCGGGACCGGATCGACGAGCCGGACCGCGTGCCCATCGCCGGCGAGCCAGGATGCGTGGATCCCAGCCGCGCCGCCCACGTCGAGGATGCGGAGCGGTCCGTCCGGCAGGTGACGCCGGACCAGTTCCTGCACCCTCAGGAACTCCACGCGGCCCAGCCCCTGCACCAGGCGCTGACCTTCGGCGACCCGACGCTCGTAGTACGCCCGGATGTTCTCGTCGAGCATCGGTCGCCTGCCGTCCATCTGGCTTCCTTCACCGTCCGTGTCCCCTCCCTGAGCATACGGTCATCAGCAGCGGTGGTGTGCAGACGAGCCGACCCGTGGCCCAACCCATGGGCCTCATAGACTCGGGGCATGTCCGAGCCTGTCGTCAACCCCGCCCACGTCGAGCCCGGCGGCACCTCGTGGGTCGCCCACCTGGGCACGGCGATGCTGCGTAAGTGCAGCGTCTCGACGATGGACAACAACGCCTATCTGCTCACCTGCCGGCGCACCGGTGCGCAGGTGCTGATCGACGCCGCCGACGACGTCGACCGGCTGCGCACCCTGGTGGCCGAGGGGTCGGGTCGGCTGGACCTGGTGGTCACCACCCACCAGCACTGGGACCACCACCGAGCCCTCGCTGCGGTGGTCGAGCACTTCGGGGTCCCCACGGCGGCCGGCGCCGAGGACGCCGAGGCCCTTCCGGTGCCTCCCACCACACTCCTCCGGCACGGGGACCAGCTGGCGGTCGGTGAGCTGCGGCTGGACGTCATCGCCCTGCGGGGACACACCCCGGGGTCGGTGGCCCTGGCGCTGCGCGACGGGGCCGGAGGGGCCCACCTCTTCACGGGTGACAGCCTCTTTCCTGGTGGCCCTGGCAAGACCCAGGACGAGGCGGCCTTCACCTCCCTCATGGACGACCTGGAGACCCGGGTCTTCGGGGTCTACCCGGACAACACCGTGGTGCACCCCGGGCACGGCGACAGCACCACCCTCGGCGCGGAGCGCCCGCACCTCGCCGACTGGCGAGCCCGCGGATGGTAGCGCCCGGCTCACCCGGACCCGACTCCCCAGGCAGGGGCGGTGGACTCTCCGCCGCCCTGCAGCAGCACCCGGTCGGCCTCGTCCTGGTCGCGGTGCTGTCCGTCCAGTTCGGCGGGGCGCTGGCCGCCACGTTGCTGCCCCTCGTGGGGGTCGCCGGCTCGGTGCTCCTGCGGATGCTGCTGGCCGCGGTGATCATGCTCGCGGTCATCCGACCGCGCTGGAGCGGGCGCAGCCGCCAGGACTGGGCCACCGTGGTCCTGTTCGCCGGTGCGCTGACCGCCATGAACCTGTGCTTCTACGCCTCGCTCCAACGGTTGCCGATCGGTGTCGCGGTCACCATCGAGTTCCTGGGGCCGCTGCTGCTCGCGGCCGCGACCTCCCGCCAGGTCCGCGACCTGCTGGCGGTCCTGCTCGCCCTGGCGGGCGTCGTCCTCATCTCCGAGGCCCTCTCCGTGCCGTGGTCGGAGATGGACCTGGTCGGCATCGCCCTGGCCGCCGCCGCCGGAGGCTTCTGGGCCTGCTACATCGTGCTCAGCGGTCGGACCGGCTCCCGGTTCGAGGGGCTGGACGGCATGGCCATCACCCTCACCATCGCCTCCGTGGCACTGCTGCCCCTCGGCATCGTCCAGGCCGGAACCTCGCTGCTGGAGGGCGAGGTGCTCCTGCGGGGACTCGGGATCGCCCTGCTGTCCTCGGCGATCCCCTACTCCCTGGAGCTCCTGGCCCTGCGCAGACTGTCGGCCGGCGTCTTCGGAGTCCTGCTGAGCCTGGAACCGGCGGCGGCGGCCCTGGCCGGTCTGCTGGTGCTCTCCCAGACCCTGACCGTCGTGCAGGTCGCCGGCATGGTGATGGTCGTGTGCGCCAGCATCGCCGTGCTGGGCCGGCGCGGCCGCAGCACCTAGCCCTCAGCGCCCCGAGGGGTCCCCCGGGTCGCTCACCTGCGGGTCGCTCTGGTCGTCCCGGCCGTAGAAGCCGGTGGTGGACACCTCGTCCAGCTCGAGCTGCTCGCGCTCGCGCTGCCGTGCGTCGCGGCCGCTCTTGATCAGGCTGGCGACCGTGGTGATGCCCAGGATGCCGACGATCATCGTCAGGGACAGCCAGATCGGGATCTCCGGCGCCCACAGGAAGGGCTCACCGTTGTTGAGGAAGGGCAGCTCGTTGACGTGCATGGCGTGGAAGATCAGCTTGACCCCGATGAAGGCCAGCAGGACGGCCAGACCGATGCCGAGGTAGACCAGCTTCTGGAGCAGGTTGCCGATCAGGAAGTAGAGCTGCCGCAGACCCATCAGGGCGAAGATGTTGGCCATCAGCACCAGGAACGGGTCCTGGGTCAGGCCGAAGATCGCCGGGATCGAGTCCAGCGCGAACAGCAGGTCGGTCATGCCGAGCGCCAGGATGACCAGCAGCATGGGGGTGAAGACGCGCTTGCCGTTCTCCACGGCCCGCATCTTCTTGCCGTGCTCCCACGACTCGGTGAAGGGCAGCACGCGCTGCACGAACTTGATGAGCTTGCTCTCGCCCTCGTCCTCCTCGTCGTCGTCGCTGAGGTTCTCCATGGCGAGCTTGACCGCGGTGTAGATCAGGAACGCCCCGAAGATGTAGAAGACCCAGGACCACGCCTCGATGGCCTGGGCACCGAGCATGATGAAGATGGCCCGCAGGATGAGCGCGATGACGATGCCGACCAGCAGGGCGTACTGCTGGTACATCCGCGGCACCTTGAGGTTGGCCATGATGATGATGAAGATGAACAGGTTGTCGACGGACAACGAGTACTCGGTGAGCCAGCCGGCGAAGAACTCCCCACCGAGCTGGTGGCCGCCCACCACCCAGACGTAGATGCCGAAGGCCACGGCCAGGCCCACGTAGAACCCCAGGGCGGTGCCGGTCTCACGGTTGCTGGGGACGTGGGGCCGACGGCCCAGGATGATCACGTCGAAGAGGAGCACCACGATCATCGCGCCGACAAAGATCATGGCGGTGGTGGCAGGGACGAACGAATTGTCAAACAAGGCGATAGGGCCTTCCGGTCAGCGGGTTACGACAACCGGAGGTCTCTCCCACCGGTCGTGCTTGACCGGCCGAGGGCCCGGGCACCGCGCTGGGTGCCGTGATGACGGACCATCGTTGAGATGGGGATACTCCCCTCCGCACCGGCCAATCCTCTCACACCTGCGGGTTCCTGGCAGGCGCTCGGCGACCACCGGCGCGCCCCCGGCCGGGGACCCGACGGGGGCCGACCGGGGGGCCGCACGGAGGGCCGACCGGAGAGTCGGGCCGCTCAGCCGGCGTGCTCCCTCATCTGCCGCAGCTCCTTCTTGAGGTCGCCGATCTCGTCCCGCAGCCGCGCGGCCAGCTCGAAGTGCAGGTCGGTGGCCGCCTGGTGCATCTGCCCGGTCAGCTCCTGGATCAGCTGGGCGAGCTCGCTCGCCGCCAGGTTCTCACGGCGACCGCCCAGCGCCACACCGGCGTCCGCGGCGACCGCGCCCGCGTTGGGGCGGCCCCGCTTGCCGCGCGACTGGGAGCGGCCGCTGCCCATCAGCGCCTCGGTGTCCGCGTCCTCGCGCTCGAGCATGTCGGTGATGTCGGCGATCTTCTTGCGCAGGGGCGTCGGGTCGATCCCGTGGGCGGTGTTGAAGGCGATCTGCTTCTCGCGGCGCCGGTTGGTCTCGTCGATCGCCTCCGCCATCGACGGGGTGATCTTGTCGGCATACATGTGCACCTGCCCGGACACGTTGCGGGCTGCGCGACCGATCGTCTGGATGAGCGAGCGCGCGGAGCGCAGGAAGCCCTCCTTGTCGGCGTCCAGGATGCTGACCAGGGACACCTCCGGCAGGTCCAGGCCCTCCCGCAGCAGGTTGATGCCGACGAGCACGTCATACTCCCCCAGGCGCAGCTCGCGCAGCAGCTCGACGCGGCGCAGCGTGTCGACCTCGGAGTGCAGGTAACGCACCCGCACCCCCTTGTCGAGGAGGTAGTCGGTGAGGTCCTCGGCCATCTTCTTGGTCAGCGTCGTCACCAGGACCCGCTCGTTCTTGGCGGTCCGCTCACCGATCTCGTGCATCAGGTCGTCGATCTGACCCTTCGTGGGCTTGAGCACCACCTCGGGGTCCACCAGGCCGGTCGGCCGGATGATCTGCTCGACGACCCCGTCGGACTTGGCCATCTCGTAGTCCCCGGGCGTGGCAGACAGGTAGACCGTCTGCCCGATCCGCTCCAGGAACTCCTCCCACTTCAGCGGACGGTTGTCCATCGCGCTGGGCAGCCGGAAGCCGTGCTCGACCAGGGTCCGCTTGCGGGACATGTCGCCTTCGTACATCGCCCCGATCTGCGGCACGGTCACGTGCGACTCGTCGATGACCAGCAGGAAGTCCTCGGGGAAGTAGTCGAGCAGGCAGTTGGGCGCGGAGCCGCGCTCGCGCCCGTCGATGTGCAGCGAGTAGTTCTCGATGCCGGAGCACGACCCGACCTGGCGCATCATCTCGATGTCGTAGGTGGTCCGCATCCGCAGGCGCTGCGCCTCCAGCAGCTTGCCCTCCTTCTCGAACCGGGCGAGCTGCTCGGCGAGCTCGGCCTCGATGCCGGCGACCGCCCGCTCCATCCGCTCGGGGCCGGCCACGTAGTGCGAGGCCGGGAAGACATACATCTCCTGCTCCTCGCGCACCACCTCGCCGGTGATCGGGTTGAGGGTGTAGAGCTTGTCGATCTCGTCGCCGAAGAACTCGACCCGCACGGCCAGCTCTTCGTACTGCGGGATGATCTCGACCGTGTCGCCCCGCACCCGGAAGGTGCCGCGGCTGAACGCCATGTCGTTGCGGGTGTATTGCATCGTCACGAACTTGCGCAGCAGGTCGTCGCGCTCGATCTCGTCACCCACCCGCAGCTGGACCATGCGGTCGACATACTCCTGCGGGGTGCCGAGACCGTAGATGCAGGACACGGACGCGACCACGACGACGTCACGCCGGGTCAGCAGCGAGTTGGTGGCCGAGTGGCGCAGCCGCTCGACCTCGTCGTTGATCGAGGAGTCCTTCTCGATGTAGGTGTCCGTCTGCGGGACGTAGGCCTCGGGCTGGTAGTAGTCGTAGTAGCTCACGAAGTACTCGACCGCGTTGCGCGGCAGCAGCTCGCGGAACTCGTTGGCCAGTTGCGCGGCGAGGGTCTTGTTGGGCGCCATCACCAGGGTCGGGCGCTGCACCTGCTCCAGCAGCCAGGCCGTCGTCGCCGACTTGCCGGTGCCGGTGGCGCCCAGGAGCACGACGTTCTGCTCGCCCCGGTTGATCCGGTCGGCGAGCTCGCGAATGGCCGTCGGCTGGTCGCCGCTGGGCTGGAAGTCGGACTCGACGCGGATCGGCGCGACGGTCCGCTGGAGGTCGGTCGTGGGACGCATACCTCCACGCTAACCGTGGGCACCGACAGAGTGTTCCCGCAGCGTGAGGACGACCGGCCGTCCCGGGTCGGCCGAGGCGTGCCGTCCCGCGCCCACGCACGGGAAGCCGGCCCGCGCCAGCCGCTCGCGCACCGCCTCGGCGCGCACGCCGGGCGCGAGGGGCACCAACAGGCTGTCGGTGCCCGGGTCGAGCTCGAGAGCGCCGTCCAGGTCCTCGCCCAGGACGTGGTCCAACCGCTCCCCCAGTCGGACCATTTCCGCCGGTCCGGGGACCTCGTGGGTGGGCAGACCCAGCCCCTGCACCAGGTGGGTCAGGAAGGGAACCAGGCGCTCGGCATACAGCCGCTCGGTGGCGCTCCGCAGGTCCTCGATCGTCCCCTCGTTGTCCAGCCAGACGTCGGCGACCGCCCGCCGCTGCGCGTCGGTGGCCTGGGCGTCGATCCGTTGCTCGGCCTCCGCCCGGTCCATGCCGCGGTGGGTCACCAGTCGCTCGAGCCGGGTGGCGCGGGAGGCGCCGACGATGACCACCAGGTGGTAGCGGGGGGCGTAGCCCACCTCGACCAGCAGCGGCACGTCATGCACCACGATGCTGTGGGGCGGTGCCGCCGCGATGAGCTCCCGGGTCCGCTCGGCGATCAACGGGTGGGTGATCCCCTCCAGGTCCCGACGCGCCCGAGGGTCGCCGAAGACAAGGCGTCCGAGAGCGGGTCGGTCCAGGGTCCCCTCCGGGGTCAGTATGTCGTCTCCGAACCGCTCCGCGACCGCCGCCAGACCGGGGGTGCCGGGCTCGACCACCTCCCGGGCCAGCCCGTCCGCGTCGATCACCACCGCCCCCAGCCGGGCCAGAGTCTCGGACACGGTCGACTTCCCGGACCCGATGCCCCCGCTCAGGCCCACACGCAGCAGGAGGTCGTCACCGTCGGCGTGGGGCATATGGCCAGCGTAACGAGGGTGCGGCAGACTCGCCCCATGGGTTCGCGCATCGTCGTCACCGGAGGCGGCACGGGCATCGGCCGTGCCATCGCCACCGCACTGCTGCCGCAGGCCTCCCAGGTCGTCATCGTCGGACGTCGGGACCAGGTGCTGCGCGAGGCGGCGCGGGAGCTGGCCCCGCTTGCTCCGCCCGGGGTCCAGATCAGCCCGCTCGCCTGCGACCTGACCGTGCCGGCCGAGGTGGAGCGCCTCGCCGGGATCCTGCACCGGGGATCGGCGATCGACGTGCTCGTCTGCAACGCGGGGGGCAACCTCGGGGTGGGGGCCGGTGACGACCTGGAGTCGGTGGCCACGGGATGGCGGGCCGACTTTGACGCCAACGTGCTGTCGGCGGTGCTGCTGACCCACGCGCTGCGGGACCACATCCGGCGACCCGGCGGGCGGATCATCGCGATGAGCTCGATCGCGGCGCTGCGCGGGTCCGGGTCGTACGGCGCGGCGAAGGCAGCGGTCAACGCGTGGGTGCTCTCCCTCTCGCAGGAGCTGGCCGCCGACGGCATCACCGTCAACGCGGTGGCGCCGGGTTTCGTGCCGGCCACCCCGTTCTGGGAGGACCGGATCGCCGCGGACCCGTCCGTGCGGACCAAGCGGATGGCGACCATCCCGATGGGCCGTCCCGGCACGCCCGAGGAGGTCGCCGCGGCCGTGGCCTACCTGGCCGGCCCGGGCGCCGAGTGGACCACGGGGCAGATCCTGCAGGTCAACGGCGGCACCCTCCTCGGTCGCGGCTGACGCGACCGCCACTGATTCAGGTCCCGCGCACCGACTGCAGCGACTCTTGACGCCGAGACCAACGAAGCCGTCAAAAGTCCATGCAGTCGGCGCGCGAGCCATGGCGATCGTCGCGTCAGCCGACGCTCCCCGGTCCCGGCTGGCACGATGACGTCCATGAGCGACGACGTCGAGGTCTCTGC
>JAAYYA010000432.1 GCA_012515595.1 Actinomycetales bacterium | reverse complement strand
CCACCGAGCGCACCGGATGGCGAGCGGGTGGTGGCCCGTGGCGTCACCTACCACCACCCTGGCCGCGCGGACACCCTGCGGGACCTCGACCTGTCGACCGACACCGACCCCGGGCTGACCGCCCTGACCGGACCGTCGGGTGCCGGCAAGACCACCCTGCTGGAGCTGCTGGCCGGGCTCCGAGTCCCGACCGCCGGGACCGTGCACGCGCCCCGCGCACACCTGGCGACGCAGCGCCCCCTCCTGCTGCCCGGCACGGTCCGCGACAACCTCACCCTCGGCGCCCCCGACGTGACCGAGGGCGAGATGACGGTGGCCCTGGGTCGAGTAGGGCTCTGGGCCGCGCTCCGCGACCGCCACGGTCTGGACACCGTCCTCGGTGACGACGGCTTCGGGCTCTCCGCTGGTCAGCGGGGCCGGCTGGCGCTGGCTCGGGCGCTGCTGTCCGACGCCCCCCTGGTGCTGCTCGACGAGCCGACGGCGCACATCGCGACCGGCGACCTGCCGGCGATCCGGCGCCTCATCGTGGACCTGGCGCGTCATCGCCGGGTCGTGGTCGCCACCCACGACCTCGGGCTGGCTGGCCTCGCCGACCAGCAGTGGCGGGTGCCCCTCCTCCACCGCACCGACGCCGCGCCGGCAAGCCCGGTCCCGTCGTGCTCGGCGCAGATGCCCTCATCGGCGCTCACCCCCCTGACCGGTGACGGCGTCGCTCCCGATGCCGGCGACGCCGTCACCGCCCCTGCCGACACGCGGGCGGCCACGTCCGCACCGCCCCCGGAGCACACGTCATACGAACCGCTCCAACCGGCTGACCGGACCACCTGGCTGCGCCGCTGGTTCCCCACACCACGGGCCCGTTTGCGCGTGGCCGCGGTCGTGGGCGGACTGGCGACGGCCTCGGGCGTGGCGCTGACCGCCACCTCCGGCTGGCTCATCGTCCAGGCGTCGTACCAGCCCGTGGTCCTGACGCTGCTGGTCGCCATCGTGGGGGTCCGCGCGTTCGGCCTGGCGCGCCCCGTGCTGCGGTATGCCGAGCGCGTCACCTCCCATGACGTGGCCCTGGAGGTGCTGGCGCAGGAGCGGACCGGTGCCTATGCGCGGTTGGTCCCGCTGACCCCGGCACGGCTCGGTCGGCGCAGTCGCGGTGACGTGCTCACCGCCGTGGTGCGGGACCTGGACGACGTCACGGACGAGAAGGTGCGCGTCGTCGTGCCGGTCTGGGACACCGTCCTGGCCAGTGCCGTCGCCGCCCTCGTCGTGGGTGCCTTCCTGCCGGCGGCGGGCGTGATCGTCGCGGCGGGGGCGGTGCTGGTGCTCCTGCTGGGGCGGCTCGACCAGGCTCTCGAGCAGTCGGCTCACCACCGGCTGGTGGCGGCCCGCGGTGCCGTGCGCCGCCTCACGTCCCTGGTGACCGCGCAGCTCCCTCAGGTCCAGGCCGTCACCGGACTCGGCGGGGCGGAGGTCGTCGTCGACCGCGTGGCCCGCGCCCAGCGCGTCGAGGACTCCGCCGCACGGGCGCTGAGCCGGTCCCGCGGGATCACGGTGGGGCTGACCTGGCTGGTGATCGCGGCAGCCGTCGGGTCGGTGGCCTGGCTGGCCGGCGGAGCCTTCCTGGCCGGGTCCCTCACCGGCCCGACCGCAGCCCTGGTGGCCCTGACCCCGATGGCGCTGGCCGACGCCTGGGGTGCGGTCCCCGACATCTTCGGCGCGCGGGCCCGCGCGCACGCCGCCCGCGAACGCCTGAAGGCGCTCTTCGACCAAGAGCCGGCCGTCGCCCAGGAACGCCACGCCGCGCGCTCAGTGGCGCCTGAGAGCGCCACCCCACGCGCCCGGTCGGGTCGTGGAACGCAACACGACGCGCTCGGTCGGGGAGGGGGAGCGTCGGTCGGGAGTGCTCCGGTTCTGACTACCCACGGCGTCAAGGCCACCTGGAACCCTTCCGCCGGTGGGACAGCAGATCTCGGGACGCCGGACCTCGGCGCGACCGACCTGCGGGTGGGGCCGGGCGACCGCGTCGTGCTCACCGGGCCCAACGGCGTCGGCAAGTCGACACTGCTCGCGGTGCTGGCGCGGCACCTGGACCCCTCGGCCGGGAGCTACCGCCACGACGGCGTCGAGGTCCGCGAGCTGCCCCTGCAACAGGTGCGGGACCAGATCGCGCTCGCCGACGACGAGCCGCACGCGTTCACGAACACGGTGCGCGCCAACCTGGTGCTGGCTCGGCCCGAGGCCACTGACGAGGAGCTGGTCGACGCGCTACGCACCGCCGAGCTGGGCCACTGGTTCGACCAGCTACCGGACGGGCTGGACACCCGCCTCACCGGCCTGAGCGGGGGCGAGCGGACCAGGCTCAGCCTGGCGCGCGGCATACTCTCGGGCCGGCCGGTCCTGCTCCTGGACGAGCCCACGGCCCACCTCGACGAGGTCACCGCCACCCGCGTCCTGGAGCGGCTGGGTGCCGCTCAGCAGAGCGCGGTCATGGTCTCCCACGACGTCCGGCCCCGGGGCTGGCAGGAGGTCGTTCTCACTCCTCCGCGGCGAACTCCAGCAGCGTCCGGGTCCAGCCGTCCGGACCTGACCCAAACGTCCGCGAGATCCCGGTGACGACGGCGTTGACCCGGCTCCACCGCAGCAGGCGCTCGGGCTCGACGTCGACCAGGGGCGCCAGCTCGAGGGCGCGGGCCGTCATCTGATCGGCGGTCCCGGCGGTCACCACGAAGTCGACCATGTCGAAGCACCGGTCCCCGACGCAGAGCTTGGGGTCGATGACGACCAGGCCACGGTCCTGCGAGCGCAGCACGTTGCCGAGGTGCAGGTCCCCGTGGATGACCACCTGCTCCCGGTCGGTCTCGAGCAGGGCCAGACACTCCCGCACGGCCCGCCCCCAGGTCTCACGGGAGATGTGACCGCTGACCCGCTCCGTGGCCTG
>JAAYYA010000431.1 GCA_012515595.1 Actinomycetales bacterium | reverse complement strand
CTGCCCCCGATCCATCCCAGACCCTGCCCGGTCCAGACCAAGCCTATGAGCACCAAAGCAGCACCGAGCAGCAAGGTCAGCGACCGACTCATTCTCGGAGACTACCGGCGCATCATTCTGGGCGGAATGAGGCACTGGCGCTCTCCGGGCTACGGGAGATGGTTGGCCGAGTTCACAAAGAACGTGCGGTGGTCGGTATGTCAGTTTGAGCGACTCGGACCTCGTGATCGCCGAAGCGCTCGCCGGCGACGAGGTAGTCCGTGGCTTCGTCGAATGCAACCACGGCGAGAGGTGGCATAGTCACTGTCGTGCCGTGGTCACCCCCAGGAGACGTCGAGGCGAGCAACCCCGTGCTCGACCCGTTCCGCGAGCGCGCCGGCGTTCTCAACGGCGAGGGCGCGGAGGACGGCGCCTACGTCCTGCTCGACACCGAGACGCACTGGTCCCGGACAGGGGGCCACTGGTGGTGGTCGCGGTGGTCGTCGCCACGCGAGGTCGTCCACGCACGCCTGCGCCGCGGCGACGGTCAGATCGACGACTGGATCGTGTCCGGCGAGGACCTGGACGCGCAGGTGGCGAGCTGGCGGGACGGTCTGTTCCGGCACGATGGCGCGACCTACCGCGTGGAGTGGCAGGACGACGAGGAGTCCGAGCGCGTTCGCGCCGAGGTCTTCGGTCTCGACTAGCAGGTCACTGCGCGGGCATGCGACCGACCGCGGGCGCATGCGACCACGACCTCAGGTGGTCAGCGTGATGATCACGTCCGTGCCACCGTCCAGCGAGGCCGTCGAGATCCGCAGCGGCTCGTCCGCGGTGACGGTGAACCCCCGCATCAGTTCCACCGGGTCCTCGTGGGGCAGCATCTGCTGACTCGTCTCGACCCGCACCACGCCCTCACCGATCTCGACGACGGTGAGGTCCACGTCGTTGCCGACGGCCACCACGGTGACGACCTGCCCCTCCCCCACCTCGCCACTGAACGCGACGGACTCGGGCGCCGACGGCGTGAACTCGGACCAGTCCTGGGTCGCCACGCTCAGGTGCACCGTCGTGTCCGCAGCGCCCGTCGGCCCACCGCAGGCGGAGAACGCCAGCGTGGCCGCCGTCGTGGCCAGGGCAAGAGCCCGACGAGCGTGCCGTCCGAGGACGTGGGAGATCGTCATGGTCCTGCGACGGTGCCGGCCGCCAGGCGGTTCCGACAGCGAGCTCGATCGGAGGCACGCCAACGATGAGTTCGTCAAACCCTCGGGGTCTGCCCTACCGAAGGACTACCAAGGAGGCAGCCATGGGCAAGCTCATCGTCACCGAGTTCATGACACTGGACGGGGTCGCGCAGGCACCCGGCGAACCCGAGGAGGACACCGAGAGCGGCTTCACGCACGGCGGCTGGCAGGCGCCCTACGCCGACTCCGAGTCCGGCCAGGCGGTCTTCGATCAGGCCAAGGCGATGGACGCCCTGCTGCTGGGCCGCAAGACCTACGACATCTTCGCCGGCTACTGGCCGCACCAGCCGGACAGCAACCCGTTCGCCGGGCTGCTCAACGGCGTCCCGAAGTATGTCGTGAGCCGCACCCTCACCGAGCCCCTCACCTGGGAGGGCACGAGCCTGGTCGAGGGCGACCTCGCCGCGGGCATCAGCGCCCTCAAGGAGCGCCACGAGCGCACCCACGTCATCGGCAGCCTCGACCTGCTCCAGTCGCTGCTGCAGCACGACCTGGTCGACCAGCTCCACGTGCTGGTCTATCCACTCCTGCTCGGCACCGGCAAGCGGGTCTTCGCCGACGGCCCCGTGCCTGCGGCCCTCAGCCTGGTCCAGTCGCGGATCTACCCGAACGGCACCGTCCAGCTCACCTACGACAAGGCGGGCAAGCCCACCTACGGCTCCATGGGGTGACCGCCCCACCTCCTCTGTAGCCAGATCGCCTGTGCAGGAAGTGCGCTGGAGCGCGCATCTCGCACATGCCCTCCTGCAGCCCCGCTGGCCGGCCCCGGCATGATGTACCCATGAGTAACGAGGCTCCCGCGGCCGGGGACGGCCGACGATCGCAGCGCGCGCTGATCGCGCTGCTGGTGACCGTGGCCGCGGTGGTGATCGTCGCGCTGATCGCGGTGCTCACCCGTGGGGGCCCGGCGCAGTATGCCGAGGGGTCGCCTGAGGGGGTCGTCCAGCGGTATGTGCAGGCGGTCACCGACGGCGACAGACAGACGGCCCTCGCCCTGCTGACCCCGACGATCGCCGAGGAGTGCCAACGTCTGGAACCGAGTGGGGAGGACTACCGCGTCACCCTGACCGGCGCCAGCGAGGAGGGAGACTCCGCACGGGTCGACGTCATGGTCACGACGTACTACGACCCCGGCCTGCTCGGCAGCGGCGAGTTCCAGCAGCAGGAGACCTTCGAGCTGACCCGCGTCGACGGCGACTGGCGTCTGGAGACCACGCCGTGGATGTTCGCCGTCTGCATGGGGGCGACGCTCTGATGACCGGTCACACCGCACCGCCGGCGCACCGGCCCTCCTCCGACGCGCAGGGCGTGGTCCGCCGCCTCATCGTCTTCGCCCTGCTGTATGCCGTGGTCGTGATCGGTGCCTCCGGCCTGGGCGGCCTGATCGGCCGCATCCTCGACCGCGGGGACGTCCTCGCCGACGACAGCACCGGGCTGGCACGGTCCCTGGCCTTCGCCCTCATCGCGATCCCGTTGGCCGCGGTGCTCTGGTGGTGGCAGCGGCGCCGGCTCACCGAGCCCGACGAGCGGGGCTCGCTCGTGTGGTCGCTCTACCTCGCGGCGATGACCCTGACCGCACTCATCAACGCCACGGTGTCGATGGCCGGCTTCCTGAACGCGAGCCTCGCTGGCGACTGGGAGCCCGGCCGACTCGCCTCCTGCGCCGTCTGGGCAGGGGTGTGGCTGTGGCACCGGTCGATGCGCG
>JAAYYA010000054.1 GCA_012515595.1 Actinomycetales bacterium | reverse complement strand
TGCTGGGCGAGCGACAAAACCCCTACGAAAAGTGGTGGGGGAGGTGGCGGCGCGGGGGCATGCGGGGGCCGCGGCGAGGACGCATCGCGCCGGCCAGCTCGAGAAGCCGCTGCACCCGGTAGCGGTGACCGCGGTAGGGCTCGAGGAGCTCGGCCAGCCCGTCGTCGTCGAGCTCCTCCCCGGTCAGCGCCCACCCGATGTTGCGGGCCACGTGGTAGTCGCCGAAGCTCACCGCGTCGGCGTCGCCCAGTGCTCGCTGGGCCGTCTCCGCCGCGGTCCAGACGCCGACGCCGGGCACGGCCCGCAGCCGCCGGTGCGCCTGGGCGAGCGGCAGCTCGCCCAGGTCGGCGAGCCGGTCCGCCAGCCGCACCACCCGCATGAGCGTGTCGGACCGCTGCGGACTCACGCCCATGCGCAACCACTCCCAGGACGGGACCCGGCGCAGCCGCTCCGGCGTGGGCGGGACGTACAGGCCGAGCTCGGCACCGGGTCCGGGAGCGACGTCGCCCAGGCGCCGCACGAGCCCGCGATAGCCCGCGAACGCCTCCTGCCCCGTCACCTTCTGCTCGATGACCGCCGGGACGAGGGACTCCAGCACCAGTCCGGTCCGCGGCACCCGCCACCCGTCGCCGCGGTGCTCGAGCGCGGCCGCCACCTGTGGGTGGTGCGGCACGAAGCCGGAGGGGTCGTCGTGCTGGCCCAGCATCGTCGGGAGGTGGTCCAGCAGCCACGCGGCCGCATCCGCGGCACCCCAGGCGTAGCCGACGATGCGGCCCTCCGCGTGGCGGGTGGCCACCCGGAGCGTGGCCGCCCCGGCCGGCGTCCGGACGCCCCGCCACAGGGCACCGCCGGACGACTTCCAGGTGGGGTCACCGGCGCCGCGCCGCAGCGTCCCCCAGGTCGCGGCCACGTCCACCGGACGCCCTGGCGTCCACGTCCGCACGAGCGGTCGTGGCGCGGCGATGGCTGTCACGCCATCCAGCATTCCATGCGGCGTCGACCCGCATCCAGCGGGTCTCGGCTAGCGTGACCTCGTGCTCACCCCACACCAGGCACTCAATGACCTCGTGCACGACGACGCGACCCGGCCCGCCATCACGTTCTACGACGACACGCCCGGCCCGACCCAGGGCGAGCGCATCGAGATCTCGCGGCGCGTGCTGGACAACTGGGTCGCCAAGGCCGCCAACGCCCTCCAGGAGGGCCTGGACGTGCAGCGCGGTTCGGTCGTCCTGCTCGACCTGCCCTGCCCGCACTGGCGCGCCTGCTACTGGGCGCTGGCCGTGTGGGCCGTAGGAGCGACCCTGACCCTGGACGCGCACGAGGGCGCCGACGTGCTGGTGACCACGGACCCGGACTCGGGCACCGCCGAGGACGCCGACGAGGTCGTGGCCGTCACGCTGGCCGCCCTGGCCCGGGAGTATGACGGGGAGCTCCGGTCCGGCGTCATGGACGAGGCGAAGGAGGTCTCCAGCTTCGGCGACGGGTTCACCGCGTGGGACGAGCCGGAGGAGGACGACGACGCCCTGGTCCACGAGGGCAGCCGGACCGGCTACGCGGACCTGTTCGCCGACCTGGTCGGCGACCCCGCCGCCTGGCCGGCCGGGACGCGCGCCCTGGTCACCAGCACCTCGACCTACGACCTGCTGCGGCACCTGCTCCACGCCCTGGTGACCGGGTCCTCCCTGGTGCTGGTCCGCGGCGGCGGCCCGGTGGACGAGGACCGGCTGGCGAGCGAGGGTGTGACGCTGCGCACATAGGGGTGCCCGGTCGCCGGGGCGCCGCGGCCCGCGGGTAGGGTTCTCGGCCATGGACAAGGTCGTCAGTAGCGCCGCAGAAGCCGTCGAGGGTATCGAGGACGGCATGACCCTCACCGTGGGAGGGTTCGGGATCTCCGGCATCCCCAGTGTTCTCATCGATGCCGTGCTCGCCAAGGGAGCCACCGATCTGGAGGTCGTCTCCAACAACTGCGGGGTCGACGGCGCCGGGCTCGGCGTGCTGCTGGCCGCGGGTCGCGTGAGCCGCGTCATCGCCTCCTACGTCGGTGAGAACAAGGAGTTCGCCCGCCAGTACCTCTCCGGCGAGCTCGAGGTCGAGCTCACCCCGCAGGGCACCCTGGCGGAGAAGATGCGGTCGGCCGGCGCCGGGATCCCGGCGTTCTGGACCCCGACCGGCGTCGGTTCCCTGGTCTCCGAGGGCGGTATGCCGTGGCGCTACGACGCCGAGGGGAACGTCATCAAGGAGTCCCCGGCCAAGGAGAAGCGGGAGTACACCGTGCGCGGCGACACCCGCGAGTACGTCCTCGAGAACTCGATCTTCGCCGACTTCGGCCTGGTCCGGGCCGCCAAGGCCGACCGGCACGGCAACCTGGTCTTCAACCGCTCGGCCCGCAACTTCAACCCGCTGTGCGCGATGGCCGCCGGTGTCGCGGTCGCCGAGGTGGAGGAGCTCGTCGAGCCCGGTGAGATCGACCCGGACGAGGTGCACCTGCCGGGCATCTACGTCCAGCGCGTCCTGGTGCTGACCCCCGAGCAGGTGGCGGCCAAGGACATCGAGAAGCGCACCACCCGCCCCCGCCCGGACACCGCGACCACCGACACCACGACAGATGGGGAGGCCTGAGCCATGGCACTGACACGTGAGCAGATGGCGGCCCGTGCCGCCCAGGAGCTGCACGACGGCGACTACGTCAACCTCGGCATCGGGATGCCCACCCTGGTGCCCAACTACGTGCCCGACGACGTCGAGCTGGTGCTGCAGTCCGAGAACGGCATCCTCGGGGTCGGCCCCTACCCCTACGAGGGCGAGGAGGACCCGGACCTGATCAACGCCGGCAAGGAGACCGTGACCCTGCGGGCCGGCGCCTCGATCTTCGACTCGGCGACCAGTTTCGGCATGATCCGCGGCGGCAAGGTCGACGCGGCGATCCTCGGGGCGATGCAGGTCTCCGCGGCCGGCGACATCGCCAACTGGATGATCCCCGGCAAGATGGTCAAGGGCATGGGCGGCGCGATGGACCTGGTCCTGGGCGCCAAGAAGGTCATCGTCCTCATGGACCACGTCGCCAAGGACGGCACCCACAAGATCGTCCAGGAGTGCAGCCTGCCGATCACCGGCCTGGCCGTCGTGGAGCGCATCATCACCGACATCGCGGTGATCGACGTGACCCCCGAGGGGCTGGTGCTCCGCGAGGTCGTCGAGGGCGTCACCCCGGAGGAGGTCCAGGAGAAGACCGGCGCCCCGCTGGTCGTCGACCTGGCCTGACCCACAGCAGACACCACCGACCAGCCCCGTCCCGCCCGGGACGGGGCTGGTCCGCGTCACGGGCCGGAGCCGTGGGCACCCGGGTGGTCAGGCCCCCGTGGTGCCCCGCAGGAACCCGGCACCCCACGACAGGTGCATGGTGGCCAGCACGGCCGGCACGCGGGCCGCGACCGCGGCGCCGTGCCGGGCGCCGATCGCGATCCCACCGGCGGTGACCAGCACGGCATACCCCACGGGCAGCGCCAGCAGCGGCCGCCAGGCCAGGGCGCCGACCGCTCCCCCCGCCACGAGCAGCAGCGCCGTCGGCGGCGCCAGGTAGCGGGCGTTGACGGAGTCCGGGTGCTGGCGGACCAGGAAGCGGCGCCACTGGCCGGTGCGGAAGTACTGCCGCGCGAGCGCCCGCAGGTCGGGCCGGGGCCGGTAGGTGACCGTCAGGTCGGGCGTGAACCAGACCGTGCCGCCCAGCTGCCGGATCCGCCAGTTCATCTCCCAGTCCTGGGCGCGGGCGTAGGCCGGGTCGTAGCCGCCGACCCGCCGCAGCCAGTCGCGCCGGAACGTCCCGAGGAAGACCGTCTTGCTCGGGCCGGCCTGTCCCCCGACGTGGAAGCGGGCACCCCCCAGGCCCAGGACCGAGCCCATCGCCGCCGCCACCGCGCGCTCGAAGTCGGTCTGCCCCTCGGCCAGCATGACTCCGCCGACGTTGGCGGCACCGGTCTCCTCCAGCACGCGGACCGCGGTGTCGATATAGCCGTCCGACATCTCACCGTGCCCGTCCATCCGCACGATCACCTCGTGGCGCGCCGCGCCCAGCGCGGCGTTGAGGCCGTCGGGGGTGCGGCCGGAGGGGTTGGCGACCAGGGTGACCCGGGGGTCCCGGGCGGCCAGCCCCTCGGCGACCTCCTGGGTGCGGTCGGTGCTGGGCCCGAGCGCCAGCACGATCTCCAGCTCCCCGGCATACTGCTGGGCCAGGACCGACCCCACTGCCTCGGCCAGGTGCCGTTCCTCGTTGAGGATGGGCATGATCACGGACACGGGAGGAGGGGCGTCGGTCACGACGACGAGGCTACCCGCCGTCCCCCGGTGTCGGTCCTTCTGACGGCTGGACCGGCGTGGGCGCAGGATTCACCCAGCGTCAGCGCCTACCCTGTCCTGCGTGCCGACCCACCCCGAGGACGACTGGACCCGCCCGATGCCACGCACCCATGGCTCGCGCGGGCGCTCCGACGACGGGTACGACGAGCGCGACGGCGGAACCTACGACGACGGCTACGGCGAGGCCCCCTACGACGACGGCTACGACGACGCGACCCGCGAGCTGCCGGTCGGGCGGCGCGCCACCGCCGCCGACTACGGCTACGCCGAGGACGAGTTCGCCGACGAGCGCTGGGTCGCGCGGGAGTATGCCGAGGAGCCGGTGCCGCAGGCGGCGCCCCGGGGGCGTCCGCCGGGTGGGCGGCCCCCGCTGCAGCGGCGGCGCCGGCGCTACACCCTGCGCCGCGTCATGGCGGTGCTGCTGCTCCTGGTCCTGGCCTACGTGGGCTCGATGATCTGGGCCGTGACCAGCATCTGGAACTCCATCGAGCGGGTGGACGCCACACCGACGAGCAGCAACCGGCCGCTCAGCGCGTCGGGCACCAACTTCCTGCTGGTCGGGACCGACAGCCGCGAGAACCTCAGCCGCGAGGAACGCAACGACCTGGTGACCGGGCACGCGGAGGGCGCGCGGGCGGACACGATCATGCTGCTCCACCTGCCAGACTCGGGCGGACCGACCCTCATCTCGATCCCGCGGGACTCCTACGTGGAGATCCCCGGCCAGGGCTCCAACAAGATCAACGCGGCCTACGCCATCGGCGGACCGGCCCTCCTGGCCGACACCGTCGAGCAGTCCACCGGCCTGCGCATCGAGGGCTACCTGGAGATCGGGTTCGGCGGCTTCGTCGAGGTCGTCGCCACGGTCGGCGGTGTCGAGATGTGTCTGGACGAGCCGGTCCAGGACGAGAAGACCCGCCTGGACCTGCCCGCGGGGTGCCAGGTGCTGGAGGGCGCAGAGGCCCTCAACTACGTCCGGATGCGCTACGGCGACCCCCGGGGCGACCTCGGCCGGGTCGAGCGGCAGCGGGAGTTCCTCGCGGCCCTGACCCACGAGATGGCCACGCCGGGGACCGTGCTCGTGCCGTGGCGGCTGCACGACGTGGGCACCGCGACGGGCTCGGCGATGGCTTTGGGTGAGGACACCTCGATGTGGGAGACGGTCCGGATGGCGCTGGGGATGCGGGCCATCTCCAACGGCGAGGGCCAGTCGCTCACCGTCCCGGTGGCCGACGCCAACTACATGACCAGCGCGGGCTCCAGCGTGCTCTGGGACGAGGAGAAGGCCACCGCCCTGTTCGAGGCGCTGCGCAACGGCGAGCCGCTGTCGATCGAGCCGTGACCCCGTGGCTGCTTCGGTGCTGAACCGCTGGTGGGTCAAGGCCGCGGCACAGGGGCTGCTCGCGGCAGCTCCTGGCGCGACCGCCCTGGACGACCGCATCCGGCGGCGGCTGCGCCCACCGCACCTGACGAGCGACTACGTCCTGTCCAAGTGGCACCACGTCGAGTCCCACCTGGTGGCGGTCGGCGGCGGGACCGGCGCCGCCCTTGCCGCAGGGACCCGGGTGCTGGAGCTGGGGACCGGGTGGTTCCCGATCGTGCCGCTGGGGCTGGCGCTGCACGGGGCCACGGTCATCACTGTCGACCGCACGGGGCACCTCGACCCCGCCCGGGTGCGGCTGGCGATGCAGCTCCTCAGCGACCTGGAGGCCGCCGGGCGGGTGCGCACGGCCGCACCCGAACGACTCGCCCGGCTCAGGGACCTGCTCACCGATCCTGCGCCCCGCGGCACCGAGGAGCTGCTCGAGCCGTTGGGCGTGACGGCCCTGCTCGCCGACGCCACGGACCTCTCCGGCCTCCCGCAGACCCACGGGTCGGACCTACTGGTCTCCAACAACACCCTGGAGCACATCCCGGCCGACGTGCTCGCCGGGATCTTCACGGAGTTCCGGCGGGTCGGCGGGCCGTCGGCCCGGATGAGCCACTACATCGACCTGGCCGACCACTACGCCGGCTTCGACCCACGGATCAACGAGTTCCACTTCCTCACCCTCCCTGCGGCTCGCTGGCGGCTGGCCAACAACCGGCTCGGCTACCAGAACCGGTTGCAGCTCAGCGACTACCACCGGGTGCTGCACGACACGGGCTGGCAGGTCACGACGGAGCAGCTGACCTCGCGCAACCGGCGCCAGCTCGAGGGTTTGGCCCTGGTCGCCCCCTACGACGCCATGCCCCGGGAGGACCTGCTGGTCGTCAAGGCCCACGTGGTCGCCGACCGGAGCGCCTGACCCGCCCCCGCTCCTTCCCACCCCCTCGACCGGGCGCACGGCGTGGCGCTCCCAGACCCCACCGGGCGCACGGCGCGGCGCTCCCAGACCCCACCGGGCGCACGGCGCGGCGCCCCCAGACCCCACCGGGCGCACAGCGTGGCCTCGAGCGACCCCGACGTGACCTCCCGACAGGCCGTGCGAGAGGATGGGAACAGGCCCAGCGAAGGAGTCGACATGAGCGCGACGGAGCACTCACCATCGGTCATCGTCGGTTACGACGGCTCGGACGCCGCAGGGCAGGCCGTGACCTGGGCGGCCCGCCTCGCAGCCAGCCGGAACGCACCCCTCGTCGTGTTGCACGCGGCGGACATGTTCCGCTACGTCCACGACGCCGGCACGGCCATCTGGGACCCCGAGGACGTCAACCGGGCCTCGCTGGGGGTCGCGGAGCGCGGCGCAGACCTGGCCCGGACAGCCGCACCCGGGGTCGAGGTCAGGACGACCTCGTCCATGCACAGCGGTGCCCTCGCTCTGGAGGACCTGTCCGGCGGGGCCCACGCCATCGTGGTCGGCAACACCGGACGCGGCCGGGTCGCCGGGATCCTCCTGGGCTCCACGGCCTTCCACGTCGCAACGCGCGCCGAGTGCCCCGTGGTGGTCGTGCCCCAGGGTGATCCCCCGCTGCCCGGCCCGGAGCACCGCGTGTCGGTCGCCACGGACGGCTCGGCCAGCGGGACCACGGCCGTGCGGCACGCCGCGGAGATCGCGGCCCACTACGAGGCGCCGCTCCAGGTCATCACGGCCTGGGAGCCTCCCCCCTACGACCGCTACGGCCTGCCCTCGCCGACCGCCTTCACCGACGCCGTCGACCTCGACAAGGAGATCGAGCAGGCGGCGGAGCGGATCGCCAGTGCCGCCGCCGAGGAGGCCACGACCGCCCAGCCGGGCCTGGAGGTCACCATCACGGTCTCGCGGGGCCGAGCCGTCGACGTCATCGCCGAGGAGTCCACCGGGGCCGCGGTGCTCGTGGTCGGCGCACGCGGCCGCGGCGACCTCAAGAGCCTGCTGCTCGGCTCGACCAGCCGGGCGGTGCTGCACCTGGCCACCTGCCCCGTGGAGATCGTCCGCTGAGCGACCCACGCCGGCGCATCCCGCGCACCGACCACCTCCTGGCCGACCCGAGGCTGACCGACGCGGCCCGGGGGCTCGGGCGCGAGGCCGTCCTCCCGGCCGTGCACCGGGCGCAGGAGCGGGCCCGGTCCGGTCTGATCGCGCCCGAGGACGTCCTGGACGACGCCATCGCCGCCCTGCCGACGCCGAGCTCGGTGCGGCCCGTGCTGAACGCCACCGGCGTGGTCGTCCACACCAACCTCGGCCGGGCACCGCTCTCGGACGTCGCGGTCGAGGCGGTCGTGGGGGCCGCTGGCTACACCGACCTCGAGTTCGACCTGCACACCGGCCGGCGGGGTCCGCGGGGTGCTGGGACGGCTGACGCGCTGCGCGCGCTGCTCCCCGAGGGCACCGAGGCGCTGGTGGTGAACAACGGGGCCGCGGCACTCCTGCTCGCGGTGACGGCTCTCGCCGGTGCGGACCGGGAGGTGGTCGTGAGCCGCGGGGAGCTGGTCGAGATCGGTGACGGCTTCCGGCTCCCCGACCTCATGACCGCCAGCGGCAGCCGCCTGCACGAGGTGGGCACGACCAACCGGACCACGCGGAACGACTACGCGGCAGCGGTCGGCCCGCGCACCGGGGCGATCGTGAAGATCCACCCGAGCAACTTCCGGGTGGAGGGGTTCACGGGGGGTGTCGGTGTGCCCGACCTCGTGGAGCTCGGCGTGCCCGTCGTCGTGGACATCGGCTCTGGTCTGCTGGCACCCGACCCCGCCCTGCCCGACGAGCCAGATGCCACCAGTGCGCTGCGTGCTGGCGCGGCGCTGGTGACCGCCAGCGGCGACAAGCTGCTCGGGGGCCCGCAGGCCGGGCTCGTGCTCGGGGACCCGACGCTGGTGGAGCAGCTCAGGCGTCATCCGATGGCCCGCGCCCTGCGGGTCGACAAGCTGACCCTGGCCGCGCTCGAGGCGACTCTGCGCGGCGGGCCGGCCCCGGTCACGGCATACCGCACCGCGGATCCGGCCGCCCTGCTCCGCCGGACCGAGCTGCTGGCCGAGCAGGTCGGTGGCCGGGTGCGACGCCACGACGGGGTGGTCGGAGGTGGGGGTGCCCCCGGCGTGCGGCTGCCGGGCTGGGCCGTCGCAGTCCCCGCTGCGCTGGCCGGGCCGCTTCGGACCGGCACCCCCTCCGTGGTCGGGCAGGTCGAGGCCGGCGAGCTGCTGCTGGACCTACGGTGCGTGCCGGAGGGCTCGGACGTCGACCTCGCCACCGCCGTGCTCGCGGCGGTCGCCTCGTCGGGATCCTGACGCCGGTCAGCCCAGCTCGGCGACGGCCAGGAAGGTCCCCCGATCGTCGCCGTCGGTGACCTCCTCCGAGGTGACGAGCGCGATCCGCCGGGTGTCCGCCTGGTCGCCCCACACCAGGTCGGAGGACTCCAGCTGACGCCGGTCGACCAGTGAGGCGCTCACCACGTCGAGCTCGAGGGTGACCCCGTCGCCGAAGGTCACGACGACCCGGTCCCCCTCGGTGAGCGAGGTCACCTCGGCGAAGGAGGTCGGCGTGCCGTCACCCGCGGCCACGTCGCCCACGATGACCGCCGTCCCGAGCGCTCCGGGCCTCACCCGGTCACCACCGGCATACCAGACCGCCTCGCCCTCGGGCGGGTCCACCACGCCCCGCCCGTCCACCCCCACCGGCGAGAGCGGGAGGCCGCTGCCCCCCGCGCGCATCGCCACCTGCACCGGGTCGTCAGGTGCCGCCTCGTGAACCGGAGCCGCGGTCGGCCCCGACACCAGTGACGAGACGAGCGCGGTCAGTCCCCGAACCCCCACGACCACCAGCGCGATCAGGAGCAGCAGGAGCGCGGCGGCCACGATCCGGCGGCGGCGGTAGACGGCACGCTGTCGCGCCGAGACCGGGCGCCGGACCGGAGCGGTCCGCACGGGCGCCTCGTCGGGGTGTGACGGGTCCGGCGCCCACCCGGGTCGGCCGACCGGCTCGGTGAGGGTCTCCTCAACGAGCGGGGCCTGCGGCAGCGCCGACACAGCCAATCCCTCCCGTCACATCAGTCACTCTGCTCACGTACTGGACCCAGCATGCGTCAACCAGTCAGCCTTTCGGAACGGTCTCGCCCGGTGTGTCGGCAGATGGCTGCGCCGAGCTCACCTCGGCGACCGCCACGACATGGCCCTCGCTGTCGCCGTCATGCCCGGGGACCGTGGTCGCGTCAGAGGTGACCAGGACCATGCGGCGCTCGGTCTGCTGGTCGCCCCACACCACGTCCGAGCCCTGCAGCTCCTCCGTGCTCATCACGTGCGTGCTCACGATGTCGGCCGCGACCGTGTCACCGTTACCGAGGGTCATGGTCACCCGGTCCCCCTCCCGGACCGACGGCAGGTCGGAGAAGGTGTCCGGCTCGCCCTGGTAGCTGACCCGCCCGGTGACCACGGAGGTCCCGAGCTCTCCCGGCGCGACCCGGCCGTGGCCGGCGTACCACATGACGGCGCCCTGAGGCGGGTCGATCTCGCCGTCCTCGTCGAGGCCGGCACCGTAGATCGGCAGGTCGAGGCCTCCGGAACCGAGGTCGAGGCGCACCGGGGTGGTCGCCGTCACCGGGACGGTCACGGTGTCCACCGCCGAGCGTGCGGTGAGCCCGGAGACCAGTGCCCGGACTCCCTGGACGCCGAGGACCAGCGCGCCGATCAGGACAAGCCCCAGCCCGGCGGCGGCCAGGCGCCGGCGGCGGTACATCGCGCGCTCCCGTGCCGTCCGGGGCCGGACGTGCACGGAGGTCCGCCCGAGGGGCGCCGCGCCCCGGGTCGCCCGCTCGTCGGTCACGACGACACGCTGAGCCGTGCTGCTGGTCATCTCTCCCGCCATCAGGTCCGGTGGCCACCGCTGAGAGCACCCGAGTCACATGCGTCACACAGGTCACTCCCCGGCAGACTACGGACAGAACGCGCCGCAGGAGCGTCCGGCACGCGGTGTGTCGAGACTTCGGGGCGACACGAGTCGCAGCGCTACCCCACGGAGTCGGCCGCGTCGACGAGGAGCCCGAGCAGCTCGTCCATGCCCGGGCTGGTGTCCTCGTCGACGTTCGCCAGGAACACCAGAGTCGTGTCGGTGCGGGGCGCGCAGCGGGCGAAGGTGTAGACGCCCGGGTCACCCCCGTCCTTGCAGAAGACCCCGTCGTCCCGGACACTCACCCCGTAGCCGGCGGACCAACGGCCCTCTGCGGCCGTGCGCGGGGTGAGGACGTCGGCGGGGGTGACCCCTCGCCATACTCCCCCGCGGTGCACGGCACGAAGGAAACGCTCGACGTCCTCGGCGGTGACCATCGCTCCCCCGTCACCGCCTCCGACGGGGTGCACCGAGTAGATGTTGGTGCGCCACGGACCGCCCGGGGCGAGCGGCGGTAGGTAACCGGTGGCGATGTCGGGGTGGACCTCGTCGAAGGCCAGGTAGCCGCTCCGGGTCATGCCGGCCGGATCCAGGACCCTGCTGGTCACGGCCTCGGCGAACGGCAGGTCCGAGACCTCGGCCAGGAGGATGCCCAGCAGGACGTAGCCGGCGTTGCTGTAGTGGAAGGTGTCCCCGGGCGGGAAGTTGGGTGGCAGGTCGGCGAAGAGCGGCAGCAGGCTGGCGTAGTCCCTGACCCGGTAGTTCGGGATCCGGTCCCAGATGTCGCCATAGTCCTCGCGGTAGCCGGGGAGGTCCTCGTCCTCCTCGAAGTAGTCGGCGATCCCGGAGCTGTGCGCGAGCAGGTGGTGCACGGTCACGTCGTCGCGCAGCGTCGAGGGTCGCTTGCCCGGCGGCAGCACGTCGACGACCCGGTCGTGCACGCCCACCTCACCGCGCCCGGCGGCGTCCAGCACCCCGACCGCCGTGAACATCTTGCTCAGCGAGGCCGTCGCGAAGCGGGTGCCCCGGTGGACCGGGATGCCGTCGGCCCGGTTGGCCAGACCGTGGCAGGACTCGTAGAGCAGCTGCTCACCCCGCGTGACCCGCAGGATCCCGGAGAAGCTCTCCTCGGCCTCGAGCCGGTGCGCCAGCGCGGCGACGTCCTGCCAGTGCCCTTCGTCCATGCCCAGAGCATGGCAGCGCGGCGCGGCGAACGCCTCCGGTTTTCGCCGGCGGACTCAGCCCTTGAGCAGCTGGCGCGCCATGACGATGCGCTGCACCTGGTTGGTGCCCTCGTAGATCTGGGTGATCTTGGCGTCGCGCATCATCCGCTCGACCGGGAAGTCCTTGGTGTAGCCGTAGCCGCCGAGCAGCTGGACGGCGTCGGTGGTGACCTCCATCGCGACGTCGGAGGCGAAGCACTTGGCGGCAGCACCGAAGAAGGACAGGTCGGGGTCGTTGCGCTCGGACTTGGCAGCGGCCACGTAGACCATCTGGCGAGCGGCCTCGAGCTTCATGCCCATGTCGGCGAGCATGAACTGCAGGCCCTGGAAGTCGGCGATGCGCTTGCCGAACTGCTGACGCTCCTTGACGTAGCCGAGCGCGAAGTCGAGGGCGCCCTGGGCGATGCCGACGGCCTGGGCCCCGATGGTGACGCGGGTGTGGTCCAGGGTGCGCAGCGCGATCTTCAGGCCCTCGCCGACCTCACCGACCATGCGGTCGCCGGGGATGCGGCACTTGTCGAAGTGCAGCTCA
>JAAYYA010000430.1 GCA_012515595.1 Actinomycetales bacterium | reverse complement strand
CTCGGCCGGGATCAGCGGGGTGCCGCCCTCCCGCAGCGTGACCACGGTGCCGGTGATCGAGGCAGGCAAGCGATCGGCATACTCGGCGATGACGCCGCGCCACTGGTGAGCCATGGGGAGCCTTTCGAGGTATGCCGTCAGCCGGGTCTGAGGGACCGCTTGAGGATACCGGGGGCTGGGTGGGAGGCATGCCGACGGCCCGGGCGGCCACCTCCCGGGACCCGTCTCCTGGCGTGGCTAGGGCGCCTTGCGCAGGTAGTCCTCCAGGTGGTCGCGCTCGGCCTGCAGGGAGTCCATGCGGGCCTTGACGACGTCGCCGATCGAGATGATGCCGCGGAGGGCACCGTCCTCGACGACGGGTAGGTGGCGGATCCGCCGCTCGGTCATCGTGACGGCGAGGAGATCCAGGTCGTCGTGCGACGTCACGGACTGGACGTCGGCGGACATGACCTCGGAGACGGCCCGGGTCATGTCCTGGGCACCTCGGAGGTAGTGGACGACGTCGCGCTCGGAGACCACCCCGACCACCCGGTCGTCGTCGACCACGACGACGGCTCCGATCTTGTGATCGTCAAGGCACTCCACGAGCTGCGCGACGGTCGCAGCAGACGGCAGTGTCACGACGGAACTGCCCTTCTTCCTGAGAATGTCGGCGGCGCGCATACTCGACGCTAGCACTTTTGTCACCCGCGTGGAGCGGTTCTGCGGACATCCGCGCATCGCGCCGCATCGGGCCGCCGTCTGGGCGAGACTGAGGGCGTGAATCCCCTTGTCAGCGCGCTGCGCCGGCCCATCGCGCCGCTCACCAGAACCCGGCTGTTCCGGCGCTCCGCGCCGCACTGGCTCCCGCCGTGCGAACGCGTCCTGGCCAGGGTCAGTGGCGGGCGGCTCCAGGTCAGCGGGCTGCTCGTCCCGTCCCTGGTGCTGCACTCGACCGGGGCGCGGTCGGGCGTGGTCCGGGACAGCGTGCTGATGTACACGCCAGAGCCCGGCGGCACGGCCGTCGTCGCGGGCACGAGCTTCGGTCGCGAGCTGCATCCCGGGTGGTCCTACAACCTGCTCGCGCACCCGGACGCCGAGGTCAGTGTGCGCGGCCGGCGGTTCCCGGTGCGCGCCACCCTCATCGAGGATGCCGAGAGGGAGGCCACGTGGGCCCACCTCCAGCGGCAGTGGCCGGGCTACCGGGCCTACGAGCGGGAGTCGGGCCGGACGGTCCGCCTCTTCCGGCTCCGGGCGACCGACCCGACGGCTGAGGGCAGGTTCTAGCGGGGAACCACCACGACCTTGCCGAGGGCGCGCCCCTCGCCCACGTGGGCCAGCGCCTCGGCGACCTCGTCGAGGCCGAAGGTGCGGTCGATGTGGATCTGCACCTCACCCGCGGCGCACTGCTGCGCCAGAGGCTCGAAGTGGTCCGGCCCCAGCTTTACCCCGAGCACGCCGATGCTGCGTCCGGTCGCGGCGCCCACCACGGCGCCGGCGGTGGCGACCCGCAGCAGCGTCGGCACCGACCCGCCCACGCAGCGGTAGCGGCCCCCGGGAGCCAAGGCCCGGCGGTAGTCGCGGACCGATCGGTGCGCGACGAGGTCGAGCACGTGGTCGAACGGTGGCAGGTCGGTGAAGTCCTCGCGCTCGTAGTCGAGCACCTCGTCGGCTCCGAGCCTCCTCATGAAGTCGAGCTTGCGGGCGTTGTCGACGCCGGTCACGTGGGCGCCGACCTGCTTGGCCAGCTGGATGGCGAACGACCCGCTGCCGCCGCCGGCGCCGTTGACCAGGACCCGCTGCCCCGCCTGCACCCGCGCGGTGCCCTGGGTGGCGATGGCTCCGGCCTGAGGGAGGGTGGAGGCCTCGTCGAAGCTCAGCTCCGCCGGCCGGTGGGCCAGGACGGAGACCGGCATCACGGCATACTCCGCGAAGCCGCCCTTGAGCCGGAGGTTGTCGCCGTAGACCTCGTCGCCGACGGCGAACCCGGTGACGTCCGGACCGACCGCGACGACGCGACCGGCGATGTCCGACCCGAGGACGCGCCGCGCGGGCCTGTGCAGGCCCCCAATCCGGGCATAGAACGGCCGGCCCACCAGGCACTCCCAGTCCGAGAGGTTCACCGAGGTCGCCGCCACCTCGACGAGCACCTGGCCGGGGCCGGGCTCGGGCTCGGGGACCTCGTCGATGCGCAGGACGTCCGGCGGGCCGTACTGGTCGTAGACGGCGGCTCTCATCGCGGTTGACTCCTTGTCAGATGGGACGAGTATCCCCCGGCTCGGCCCCCCGTTATCGCGTTGACTGCCGTCTGCGGGGTCGCGGACGATGGCGCAGTGATCATCCGACGCGAGCACCCAGCCGATATCGAAGCCATCCGATCCGTCACCGCTGCGGCCTTTCGCAGCGCCGAGCGGAGCGCACCGCCGGTGGACCAAGGTGACGACCCCGGTGAGGCAACCCTCGTGACCTGGCTGAGAGCCGACGCTGGGTGGGTGCCCGAGCTGTCACTCGTTGCGGTCGAGGACGGGCACGTCGTCGGCCACGTTGTGGCGTCGCGTGCCTCGGTCGATGGCCACCCGGCCCTGGGGCTGGGACCGTTGAGCGTGCTCCCGGCCCGGCAGGGGTCAGGCGTCGGTGCTGCCCTGATGCACGCACTTCTCGGGGCGGCCGACGCACTGGGCGAGCCGCTGGTTGCACTGCTTGGCGAGCCGAACTACTACCGCCGCTTCGGTTTCGTGCCGGCCCACTCAGCTGGGGTGATCGCACCGGACCCCGCGTGGGGCGACTACTTCCAGGTCCGGACCCTCACGGGGCACTCCGGCGAGACCGGCCGCTTCGCCTACGCCGACCCGTTTGATCGCCTCGCCAGCACGCCGCGGGAGACCGTCGGGGACTAGCTCGTGCGCAACTTTTGCGCATGTGCAATTTCTGCGCATATACTGCTGGCATGAACGACGAGCTCACCCACCGCTACGACGAGGCCGTGACAGCCCTGGCCGAGGTCGACCTGACCTCCTCCACCGCTGCTGTCACGTCACTAACCCGCGCCCGTGATGCCGTCCAGTCCGCGCTTGACGAGGCGATGGCCCAGGCGGTGACGCGCGAGGGCGCGTCGCTGCGGCAGGTCGCGGCGCTCGCGGGGATCGCCCCCAACAGCGTCTCGCCGCGCCTGGCACGATCAGCCGCGCTCTCGGCATACTCCCGGGACGGCCGGGTCGACGCCCAGGGGATCGCGCTCGCACGAGCCGACCACCAGCAGGACGCACCCATGCGGTTCGTCCGACGCACCAGCAAGGGGAACAACCGTGACTGACCCGAACTACACCCACATGGCCTTCCTGCTCGACGCCTCCGGGTCGATGGCCTCGATCAAGAGCGACGTCGAGGGCGG
>JAAYYA010000010.1 GCA_012515595.1 Actinomycetales bacterium | reverse complement strand
TAAATACTTGCTCTCTGGGATGATCAAGGATATTCCTTGCTATTCGCCCGTCCAGCGATACACTAGCCTCATGGCACCTCCGGCGGGCGACCGACCGCTCGCGACACTTCTGGGCGACGTCATCGGTTCCCGCACCGCCGACGACCGGCAGGCCCTCCATGACACCCTCACCACCGCCCTGAGCGAGGTGAGCTCGGAGGTCAGCACCATCCACGACCTCCAGGTCACGGCGGGTGACGAGTTCCAGGGCACCTTCGCCACCGTGGGCGAGTCGCTGTATGCCGCGCTCCTCCTCCGACTCCGCCTCCACCCCGACATCGACATCCGGGTCGGCATCGGCTGGGGTGAGGTGACCGTGCTGGACGCCGAGAACGGGACGCAGGACGGACCGGCCTGGTGGGCTGCGCGAGCCGCGGTCGAGTGGGTCGAGGAGAGGCAGGCCGCCACCGGGTGGGAGCACGTCCGCACCGCCTACCGTCCCGCCGAGACGGCTGCTGCCGCCGCCTCCCGCACGGACGCCGGTCCCTTCCCCATGGATCCCGGTCCCTCCGCCGAGGCCATCAACGCCGCCCTCCTCTGTCAGGACCATCTGATTGGTTTGTTGGACACGAGGTCGAGGCACATCCTGGAGGGGCTCATGCACGGACGGACCCAGGTCAAGCTGGCAGAGGAGCTGGGGCTCACCCGCCAGGCTGTCAACCAGCGGCGCAAGCACGACGGGCTGGCCATCGCGGTCGCCGCCGCGGAGAGCCTCCGGATGGTCACGTGAGCGCGCTGGCGCTCCTGCTCATCGCCGTCGGCCTGGCCGACCTCGTCTCTGCCCGCGACTGGCCCCACCCGCTCCTGGCCCGGCGCGTCGGCGCGCTCGTGGGTCTGGCATCGATCGCCGCGCTCGCCCTGCTCGCCGACCTGGACGGCTGGGGCGATCTCGCCCTGCTGGCCGTCGTCGCGCTGACCACCGGCGCCTGGGTCGTCCTCGTCGGCCGGGCCGTCGCGACCGACCGGGGGCAGGGTCGTGCGCTCGGCGTGTTCGCGCTCGGTGTCGCGCTGACCCTGCTGCTCGCCGGCTGGTCCTCCCCGGTGGGTGGTGCGGTGGCGCGCTGGCTGGCCTGGACGGACCTGGGGGTGCTGGCGGGGGCCGACCCGACGCACGTCCTGCTCCGGGCCGGCCTGGTGCTGGTGCAGCTGTCGACCGGCAACATCATCGTCCGGCTGGTGCTGGAGCACACGGGGGCACTGAACCCGTTGGGCGAGCCGCAGCCCTCAGACCGGCTGCGGGGAGGTCGGCTCCTCGGACCGATGGAGCGGGTGTTCATCCTCGGGCTGGGGCTGGCCGGCCAGGTCACGGCCGCCAGTATCGTCATTGCCGCCAAGGGTCTGATCCGCTGGCCCGAGCTGCAGCGCGCGAGCCGCGACAGCGAGCGCCGGGAGGCCGCTCAGGAGGCAGCGGACCAGGACACACGGCGCGCGGCCAGCATCGACCAGGTCACCGAGTACTTCCTGATCGGCAGTTTCGTGAGCTGGCTGATCGCGATGACGGCGTTGGCGGTGTCCCGCCTGGCCTGAGCCGGCCGCCCGGCCCGGCCCACGGCATACGGCACCGGCCTCCCCACGTGGGAGCGTGCCAAAGGAGGAAGCGGAGGGCCCGCTCCCCCGCCACCGGGTCAGGCGTCGATGACGATCGGGATGATCATCGGGCGACGGCGCAGCTTGCTGCCCACGAACGACCCGACGGTGCGGCGGATGACCTGCTGGAGCTGGTGGGTGTCGGTCACGCCGTTCTCCCGGGCCTCCTCCAGCGCCGTCTCCAGCCGGGGCCGGACCTTGTCGAAGACCGCGGCGTCCTCGGCAAAGCCGCGCGTCTGGATCTCCGGGCCTGCGGCCACCTTGCCGGTGGAGGCGTCGCGCACGACGATGATCGTCACGAAGCCCTCGTCGCGCAGGATGCGGCGGTCCTTCAGCAGCCCCTCGGTGGTGCCGCCGACGGAGGAGCCGTCGACGTAGATGTAGCCGACGTCCACCGCTCCGGCGATCCGGGCCTGCCCGTCGACGAGGTCGACGACGACACCGTCCTCGGCGAGGATCACGTTCTCGGCCGGCACACCGGTGGCGACGGCCAGGTCCCCGTTGGCCACGAGATGACGCCACTCGCCGTGCACCGGCATCACGTTCTTGGGCCGGACGATGTTGTAGCAGTAGAGCAGCTCTCCGGCGCTGGCGTGACCGGAGACGTGGACGAGCGCGTTGCCCTTGTGCACGACGTTGGCGCCGAGCCGGGTCAGGCCGTTGATGACCCGGTAGACGGCGTTCTCGTTGCCGGGGATGAGGGAGGAGGCCATGAGCACCGTGTCGCCCTGGCCGACCTCGATCTTGTGGTCCCGGTTGGCCATCCGGGACAGGGCGGCCATCGGCTCGCCCTGGGAGCCGGTGCAGATCAGCACCTGCTGGTGATCCGGCAGCTGGGCGAGCCGGCCCAGGTCGACCAGCACACCGTCCGGGATCCGCAGGTAGCCCAGCTCCGCGGCGATCCCCATGTTGCGCAGCATCGAGCGACCCACCATGGCGACCTTGCGGCCGGACTCCTCGGCGGCGTCCATCACCTGCTGCACGCGGTGCACGTGCGAGGAGAAGCAGGCCACGATGATGCGCCGCTCGGCGTGGTGGAAGACCCGCTGGATCGCCGGGGTGATGTTGCGCTCCGGGGTGGTGAAGCCGGGGACGTCGGCATTCGTGGAGTCGGTGAGGAAGAGGTCGACCCCCTCCTCCCCCAGGCGCGCGAAGGCGCGCAGGTCGGTGATCCGGTTGTCCAGCGGGACCTGGTCCATCTTGAAGTCGCCGGTGTGCAGCAGGTTGCCCCCCGCGGTCCGCACGAAGACCGCCAGGGCGTCGGGGATGGAGTGGTTGACCGCGACAAACTCGCACTCGAAGGGTCCGAAGGTCTCCCGGTCGCCCTCGCGGACGCCGAGGGTGTAGGGCGTGATGCGGTGCTCCTTGAGCTTGGCCTCGACGAGCGCGAGGGTCAGCTGCGACCCGACCAACGGGATGTCCTCCTTGCGCCGCAGGAGGAAGGGCACGGCTCCGATGTGGTCTTCGTGACCGTGCGTCAGCACGATGGCGACGATGTCGTCCCAGCGGTCCTCGAGGTACTCGAAGTCGGGGAGGATCAGGTCGACCCCTGGGTGCTCGTCCTCGGGGAAGAGCACGCCGCAGTCGATGATCAGCAGCTTGCCGGCGTGCTCCACCACGGCCATGTTCCGGCCGACCTCACCGAGCCCGCCGAGTGCGACGACGCGGACGCCGTTCTTCGCCAACGGTCCGGGGGCGGTGAGTTCAGGATGCGGGTGGCTCATGCGGGCAAGGGTACGGCCCCCGCGACGACCTCGCGCGGCCTGCCCTCTCACTCCCCCGGTGGAGGTGATCGCGCCGCCACCCGCTCGGGGGGTCCGGGTAGCGGCGCGATCGGTGACTACTCTGGCCCAGACCGATTGAAGAAACCATATCGGTGGGTTGTGATTTGGGTCACGCCCGCGATGACCTGCTGTTTCTCGGACGATGGTCACTGATCCGCATGGCGCTCCTCGCCGACGTCGGTGTCCGCAACTAGAGTCGGCCCATGCGCCAGTACCTCGACCTCCTGCACCGCGTCCGCACCGAAGGCGTCCGCAAGGAGGACCGCACCGGCACCGGCACGTTGTCCGTCTTCGGGCACCAGATGCGTTTCGACCTCACCCAGGGTTTCCCGGTGCTCACCACCAAGAAGCTGCACCTGCGGTCGATCACCGGTGAGCTGCTCTGGTTCCTGCGCGGGGACACGAACATCAAGTGGCTGCACGAGCGCAAGATCAGCATCTGGGACGAGTGGGCGGACGAGAACGGCGACCTCGGTCCCGTCTACGGGCACCAGTGGCGCTCCTGGCCCACGCCGAGCGGCGAGACGGTCGACCAGATCGCCCGGGTCATCGAGTCGATCCGCACCAACCCCGACTCGCGGCGCCACATCGTGTCCGCCTGGAACGTCGCCGACGTCGACGAGATGGCGCTCCCCCCGTGCCACACGATGTTCCAGTTCTACGTCGCGCCCGGCGTGGACGGCGGCCCGGGCCGGCTCTCCTGCCAGCTCTACCAGCGCAGCGCCGACATCTTCCTCGGCGTGCCGTTCAACATCGCCAGCTACGCCCTGCTGACCCACATGGTCGCCCAGGTCACGGACCTGGAGGTGGGCGAGTTCGTGCACACGCTCGGCGACGCACACCTCTACGCCAACCACCTGGAACAGGCCGAGGAACAGCTCACCCGCCAGCCCGGACCCCTTCCGACGCTGTGGCTCAACCCGCAGGTCCGGGCGATCGACGAGTTCGAGCTCGAGGACATCGAGGTGCGCGACTACGTCGCCGCACCCACCATCAAGGCACCGATCGCCGTCTGACCGGTCCCCACCATGTCCCGCTTCCCCGTCGTGCCGGCGGCCTACCTCGTGCTGACCCGGCCGGGCGCCTCCGGTCCGGAGGTCCTGCTGCAGCTGCGCGGGGCGACCGGCTACATGGAGGGCCGATGGGCCTGCGCCGCCGCCGGGCACGTCGAGGAGGGCGAGCCGGCCGACCGGGCCGTATGCCGTGAGGCCGCCGAGGAGCTCGGCCTCACCATCGAGCCCAGTCAGGTCTCCCTGGCCGCGGTCCTTCAGCGCGGCTGCGTGCTCGGCGGACCGATCGAGCAGCGCATCGACCTCTTCTTCACCGCGACCGACGTCACCGGCGATCCGGTGATCACCGAGCCGGACAAGGCGCTCGACCTACGCTGGTGGCCGCTGGCCACCCTGCCCGACAACACCGTCCCCCACGAGCGCCAGGCACTGGAGCACCTGCGGGACCACGGGCCGGGCGCCGGCGCCCACGAGGGCCGGCACACGGCATACGCACCGACGCTGCTGACCCGCGGCTTCGACCAGACCCTCACGCTCGTCGCGGCCGTCGGCCGCAACGGCGTGATCGGCGACGGATCCTCCATGCCGTGGCACCTGCCCGAGGACCTGGCCTTCTTCAAGCGCACGACGATGGGCGGGGTGCTGGTGATGGGTCGCGGCACCTGGGACTCGATCGGGCGCGCGCTCCCGGGCCGGCGCACCATCGTCGTGACCCGTGACCGCGACTGGTCCGCACCCGGCGCGGAGGTCGCCCACTCGCTGCCCGAGGCGCTCGACATCGCCGGTGACACCGAGGTCTTCATCGCCGGGGGCGGACAGGTCTACGAGCAGACCATCGACGTCGCCTCCCGTCTGGTGATCACCCACGTCGAGCAGGAACCGGAGGGCGCGGTCACCTTCCCGTCGATCGACCCGCGCCGGTGGCGCGAGGAGAGCCGCGACGTCCAGGACGGCTTCGCCTGGGTGGAGTACCTCCGCCGCACCACCACCCCCACCTGACGACCGAGCGCCCCCCTCTGCCGACCGAGCGCGCGGTGTTGCGGGAAATCACCCCACCGGGCGCGCGGCGTTGCGAGAAATGACCCCACCGAGCGCACGAACGGTCGCCCGAACCGCGCCGCGCGCTCCGCCCGCCCGACGAGCACAACGCTCAGCTCCCGGGCACTACCCGGGAGCGAGGGCAAATGTCGGGTAGTTCCCAGGCACGTGCCCTCACCCTGCCCCGAGCTTCGTGCACACGCCCGCCGATGGAAGTCGCCGAGTGCAGCGACTCTTGACGGGCCACGTGATCCCGGCGTCGAAAGTCGCGGCACTGGGCGGGCGGCGGGCCGGGATGACGGGGCGGGCCGCACGCGCGGCGGGCCGGTCCAGCGGCGGCGGGTTCCAGACGAGAGCGGCGCCGGAGTGCGCCTCCGACCCGTCAGGCGTCGTACCCGTCAGGCGTCGTAGTCGAGGACGACCTCGTCGGTGACCGGGTGCGACTGGCAGGTCAGCACGATGCCCGCCTCGACCTCTTCCGGCTCCAGCGCGTAGTTGCGGTCCATCCGCACCTCGCCCTCGACCACCCGCGCCCGACAGGTGCCACAGACTCCGTTGGTGCAGCTGAACGGCGCGTCCGGACGCTCGCGCAAGGTCGCCGCCAGGATCGACTCGGCCTGGCTCTTGACCGGCACCTTGGTCGTGCGACCGTCCAACGTCACGGTCACCAGCGCCAACGGCTTCGCGTCGGGCGGCGGCGGGGGCGCGACGGGAGCTGCGCCCTCGACATGGAAGATCTCGTGGTGCACGTGGTGGCCGTCGACGCCGTGGTCGGCGAGCGCCTCCTGGGCGGTCTCGACCAGGCCGAGGGGCCCGCAGAGGTACCACTCGTCGACGTCATCGACCGGGATGAAGGCCTCGAAGAACTGCTCCAGCCGCTCCCGGTCGAGCCGGCCGCTGAGCAGCTCGACATCCTGCGCCTCGCGGGAGAGCACGTTGAACAGCGTGAACCGGTCGGGGAACCGGTTCTTCAGGTCCATCAGCTCCTCGAGGAACATGATCGTGTCGGTGCGCCGGTTGGCGAAGACCAGCGTGACCCGTGACTCCGGCTCCTCCTCCAGCGCGGTCGTCAGCAGCGAGAGGACCGGGGTGATCCCGGAGCCGCCGGCGATCGCGACGTGGTGCCGGGCTGACGACGGGTCGGTCGGGCAGGTGAACCCGCCGATAGGGGTCATCACCTGCAGCTGCTCACCCGGCTCCGCGTTCTCGTGGAGCCAGGTCGACATCAGACCCTCAGGCACCACGGCGGTGGCGACGCGCAGCTCCCCCGTGGCCAGCGCCCGCCGCCGCGAGACACAGATCGAGTACGAGCGCCGGATGTCCTCCCCAGCAACGGTGGCCCGCAGGGTCAGGTGCTGGCCGGGCTCGAAGGAGTACTCGTCCTTCAGCGACGGCGGCACCGTGAAGCTGATCGCGATCGCCTCGTCGGTGAGCTGCTCGACAGTGCTGATGGTCAGGGTGTGGAAGACGGCGCGGTGCCGCTTGGGCTTGGTGGTCGTCAGGTGCATCAGATGGCCTTGAACTCCTCGAACGGCTCCTGGCACGCGAGGCAGCGCCGCAGCGCCTTGCACGCGGTCGAGCCGAAGCGGGAGAGCTCCTCGGTGTCATCCGACCCGCACGACGGGCACGCCACCCGTCGGACGGACAACCCCACCGGCACGGGGCCCGCCGGCCGCACCGGGCCCGCACCACTCGGCGGGGCGATCCCGAAGCGTCGCAACGAGTCCCGGCCCTTCTCCGTCATCCAGTCGGTGGTCCAGGCGGGCGACAGCGTGGTGACCACCTCGGCCACCAGACCGTGCTGTCGCACCGTCCAGTCGATCTGGTCGGTGATCGCCTGCACCGCGGGGCAGCCGGAGTATGTCGGGGTGATGGTCACGCGGACCACGTCACCCTCGACCTCGATGTCCCGCACGATGCCCAGGTCGTCGATCGAGATCACCGGGATCTCGGGGTCGGGGATGTCCCGGATCGTCTGCTCCAGCTCGGCCGCCTGGGTCGCGGTCAGCGCGGTCATCACGCTCACCACTTGGCCCCGGGATGGCTGCGGTGGATGTGCTGCATCTCGGCGAGCAGGTAGCCCATCGTCTCGGAGTGGACCCCCTCGCGACCGCCGCGGGACCGCCAACGGGGCTCATCCGGCATACTCAGCGTCGCCTGGGCGACCACCGCCTGGACGTGCGCCACGGTGCCCTCGACCAGGGACGACGGCAGTATGCCGACACCCGCCTCAGCCGCGGCCACGCTCGCCCGATCATCGTCCCCCAGCTCCGCGACATACGGCGCGACCGCCTCCAGCCCGGCCTGCATCCTCTCGTGCGAGACCTCGGTGCCGTCGCCGAGCCGGACCACCCACTGACCGGCGTGGTCGCGGTGGTAGGCGACCTCCTTGACCGCCTTGGCCGCGATCGCCGCGAGCACCTCGTCGGTCGAGTCGAGCAGCGCGGTGTAGAGCTCGTGCTGGTAGGAGGAGAACCACAGCATCCGGGCCATCTCCTCCCCGAAGTCGCCGCGCGGCTGCTCCACCAGGTGGACGTTGCGGAACTCGCGCTCGTCGCGCAGGTAGGCCAGGTCGTCCTCGTCACGCCCGGCCCCCTCGAGCTCGCCGGCCCGGGTCAGCAGGGAGCGCGCCTGGCCGAGCAGGTCGAGCCCGACGTTGCCCAGGGCCATGTCCTCCTCGATCTGCGGGGCGCGGGTGAGCCACTCCCCCAGCCGCTGGGCGTAGATGAGTGCGTCGTCGGCCAGACCCAGAAGGTAGGGAGTGTGACCGCCGTTCGGTGCGCTCGGTGGGCCCTGAGAGCGCAACAGCGTGCGCTCGGTCGTGGCGGTGGGGGCGGCCTCGGTCGCGGTCGTGGCGGTGGGGGCGGCCTCGGTCGCGGTGGAGGTGGTGGGGTCGGTCACAGGTACTCCACGTCCTCGGGCACCTCGTAGAACGAGGCGTGCCGGTAGACCTTGTCGCCCGCGGGGTCGAAGAAGCTGTCCCGCTCGTCGGGGCTGCTCGCGGTGATGTCCTCGGAGCGGATCACCCAGATCGAGACGCCCTCCTGGCGCCGCGTGTAGAGGTCGCGGGCGTTGCGCAGCGCCATCTCGGCGTCGGGCGCGTGCAGCGACCCCGAGTGCACGTGGGACAGGCCGCGCTTGGCCCGGACGAAGACCTCCCACAGGGGCCAGTTGTCACGCGAGGTCGGGGTGGCGGCGTCGGTCATGCGACCTCCTGCGCAGCGGCGTGCTTGGCGGCGTATGCGTTGGCGGCCTCGCGCACCCAGGCACCCTCCTCGTGGGCCCGACGGCGGTGGGTGATCCGCTGCTCGTTGCAGGGGCCATCGCCCTTGAGCACCCGCCAGAACTCGTCCCAGTCGATGGCCCCGAAGTCCCAGTGGCCACGCTCCTCGTTCCAGCGCAGGTCCGGGTCGGGCAGGGTCAGGCCGAGCTTCTGCGCCTGGGGCACGGTCATGTCGACGAACTTCTGGCGCAGGTCGTCGTTGCTGAACCGCTTGATGCCCCACGCCATGTTCTGTGCGGTGTGACCAC
>JAAYYA010000429.1 GCA_012515595.1 Actinomycetales bacterium | reverse complement strand
CGAGGTGCTCGCTGATGTCATGCGGACTCCCTGGCTCGGGCGAGTTTCGCGGCCTGGCGATGGGCGAGGAAGCGGTCGAGCACGATCGCGCCGAGGATGAGCGCACCGACGACGGCCTGCTGCCAGAAGTCGGGGATGCCGACCGACGGGAGGGCGCGGTTGATGGTGACCAGCAGGAACGCCCCGAGCGCGGCGCCCCAGACGGTGCCGCTGCCGCCGAAGATGGCGACCCCGCCGATGACTACGGCGGCGACGGCCTGCAACTCGATGCCGTAGCCGACGCCGGAGCTGACCGTGCCGTAGCGGGCGGTGTAGAACGCCCCGGCGAGGCCGGCGAGGGCCCCGGAGACCATGAAGGCGAGCAGCACGCGGCGGCTGACCCGCAGCCCGTAGAGCACGGCGGCGTCGGGGTCGGAGCCGATGGCATACATCTCCCGGCCGCCGCGGGCGGTGTGCAGGTAGTAGCCGACGACGAGGAGCACGGCCACCGCGACCCAGGTGAGGACGGGGACCTGCAGGACGGACTTGGTGCCGAGCGCCAGGAAGTCGCGCGGCAGGTCGCCGGCGTTGATCCGGTCGCTGCCGGCCCAGGTCAGCATGACCCCGCGGAAGACGTAAAGCGTGCCCAGCGTGATGACGAGCGAGGGCACCTTGAAGATCGTCGTGAGGGCGCCGTTGATGAGGCCGAGAAGCGCGCCGGCGGCCAGGCAGAGGAGGAAGACGACCACGATCGGGATGCCCGGCACGTCGATGAACAGGCGGCCGGTGAGGTAGGCGGTGAGCGCCATGACCGAGCCCACCGACAGGTCGACGTTGCGGGTGATGATGACGGCGGCCTGCCCGACCGCGACGAGCAGCAGGATCGAGGGGTTGAGCAGGAAGTTGCGCCAGCCGTCGCTGCTGAACAGGAAGCCGCTGTTGCGGGAGGTCGCCACGAGGACGACGAAGACCAGCACCAGCAGGATCGCGAGCTCGCGCGAGCGGAGGATGCCGAGCAGGATCCGGCGGGCGCGCGGCATACGGCTGGGGTCGGTGAGCAGCTCCTCGGTGGGGGCCAGGTCCTGCGTGGCCGGTGCGGTCATCGGGTGCCCTCCCCGGAGTATGTCGTGGCGTGGGTGCTCGCGCCCGTCGCCGAGTGAGCCGCGGCGTGGGTGGCCGCGTGCATGACGGCCTCGGCGGTGGCCTCAGCGCGGTCCAGCTCGGCGGTGATCCCGCCCTCGCACATGACCAGGACCCGGTCGGCCATGCCGAGGACTTCGGGCAGCTCGGAGGAGATCATCAGGATCGCCAGCCCCTCCCCGGCGAGGCTGGAGAGCAGGCGGTGCACCTCGGCCTTGGTGCCGACGTCGATGCCACGGGTGGGCTCGTCGATGATGAGCAGTCGGGGGCGGGTGGCGAGCCACTTGGCGATGACGACCTTCTGCTGGTTGCCGCCGGACATCGTGGCGGCGGCCATGTCGAGGGCGCTGGTCTTGACCTCCAAGCGGGAGGCCCAGGTCGCGGCGGCGGCGTTCTCGCGGGCGGCGGTAAGGAGTCCGGCGCGGGAGAGGGTGCGGCGGATGGCGCCGGCGACGTTGCGGCTGACGGAGGCGTCGATAACCAGGCCCTGCTTGCGGCGGTCCTCGGGGATGAAACCCATGCCGGCGCGGATCGCGGCGCTGGGGTTGCGGGCGGGGACCGGCTTGCCGTCGATGGCTACCTCGCCGGTGTCGTAGCCGTCGACCCCGAAGACCGCCCTGGCCACCTCGCTGCGGCCGGCCCCGACGAGACCGGCGAGGGCCACGATCTCCCCGGCGCGGACCTCGAAGGAGATGTCGTGGAACTGGCCGGTCGAGCTGAGGTCGCGGACCTGCAGGACAGGGTCGCCGAGCTCGGCCGGGGTCTTGGGGAACAGGTCGGAGACCTCGCGCCCGACCATCGCGGCGACCAGCTTGTCGACCGAGGTGTCAGCGACCGCCTCGGTGGAGATGTAGTCACCGTCGCGCATCACGGTGACCATGTCGCACAGGGCGAAGACCTCGTCGAAGCGGTGGGAGATGAAGACCAGGGCCCTCCCCTCGTCCCTCAGGCTGCGGGCGACGGCGAAGAGCCGGTCGACCTCGACGCCGCTGAGCGCGGCGGTGGGCTCGTCCATGACCAGGAGGGAGGCGTCGAGCGAGATGGCCTTGGCGATCTCGATGATCTGCTGGTCGGCGATCGAGAGTCCCTCGGCCGGCCGGCGCGGGTCGATGCGGACCCCGAGCCGGTCGAAGATGCGCTGGGTCTCGGCGTGCATCGCGGCCCGGTCGATCCGGCGGCCCCGGCCGAGCAGGTGCCGGCCCATGAAGATGTTCTCCATGACGGACAGGTCGGGGAAGAGCGTGGGCTCCTGGTAGATCACCGCTACGCCGGCGGCTTTGGACTCGGCGGTGCTGGCGAAGTCGACCGGCTGGCCGTGCAGCTCGAAGGTGCCCCCGTCGCGGCGGTGCACCCCCGCGACGATCTTGACGAGCGTGGACTTGCCGGCGCCGTTCTCCCCGACGAGGGCGTGGATGGAGCCGGCGCGGACCGTGAGGCTGCCGGAGCGCAGCGCGGTCACCGGGCCGAACGACTTGGAGACGTCACGCAGCTCGAGCACGACGGAGCCGGCGGCGTGCTCGGAGTGACCGCTCGCGCCCACGGGGCCAGCGCCCTCGCCCGCGCGGCCCGCAGCCTCACTCGCGGCGGCCGCGTCCACGGAGTCGCCTCCCGGCATCCGTTCCTCCTCGTTGATGAAACGTTTCACGCTCAACGTAATCCAAGCGATCGACGAGAGTCAACCGGTTAAGGTCACGATTTGAGCACGGGCGCGTCGGCGCTGCCTTGACGTCGTGTGGTTAACTATTGAACGATTCAATCACTGCGGAGAGGGGCCAGCATGAACCGTGCTGCGATGTCGCGGGCGAAGGCCGGGCGCCCCCGCCCCGCGTCAGTGAAGGACGTCGCCAGCCGGGCCGGGGTCTCCGTGGGGACGGTCTCCAACGTGCTAAACCGCCCCGACCGGGTCAGCGAGGCCACCCGGCAGCGCGTGGAGCAGGCCATGGCCGAACTCGGCTTCATCCGCAACGAGTCGGCCCGCCAACTGCGAGCGGGGAAGAGCCGCTCGCTGGCGTACGTCATGCTCGACGCCTCCAACCCGTTCTTCACCGACGTGGCGATGGGCATCGAGGACGCCGCCGCACGCGCGTCGATGTCGACCTTCCTGTGCCACAGCGGCGGCGACGCAGCCCGCGAGCGCACCCAGCTGCAGCTCCTGGAGCAGCAGCGCGTGCAGGGCATCCTGATCACGCCGGTCGACCCCGGCTCGGCCGTCATCGACGAGATCCGGGCGCGCGGCACGCACGTCGTGATCGTCGACCGGACCCGTCAGGGCGACACGATCTGCTCGGTGTCGGTCGACGACGAGCTCGGCGGACGTCTGGCCGTGGAGCACCTCATTGACCGGGGGCACCGCCGCGTGGCCTTCGTCGGCGGTCCCCACTCGATCGGTCAGGTCCGCGACCGGTGGGCAGGCGCCAGCGAGGCCTGGCGCGCGGCCGGTCTGCCGGAGGACGACCTGGTGCGGCTGGACACCGAGCGCCTGTCCGTGGACGAGGGCCGTGTCGCAGGGCAGCGCATCGCCGGCCTCAGCACCCGCCGCCGCCCCACTGCTGCCTTCTGCGCGAACGACCTGCTCGCCCTGGGCCTCCTGCAGCAGGCCGTCACGACCGGTCGCCGCGTGCCGGACGACCTGGCGATCATCGGCTACGACGACATCGAGTTTGCCGCGGCGGCCGCCGTGCCGCTGACCTCGGTGCGCCAGCCGCGCCAGCAGCTCGGCGAGACCGCGGCCCGGCTCATCCTCGACGAGACGGACAACCCCGACCACCAGCACGAGTCGGTGGTCTTCACCCCCGAGCTGGTCGCCCGCCGCTCCACCCTGGGCTAGGCCGACCCGGGCCAGACCCCCGACCCGCCCCACGTCATACGGCCCTGACCACACACCCCCGCCCCACGTCATACCCCCTAGGGGCACCCGCGAAAGTCACATGTACTACACTCTGTAGTATTCCGACGACGTTGTCGGTCCACCCCCCTGCGAGCAGGGGGCGAGCGGAAGGGGACGCGGATGTCTACCGTCACACGAGCCCTGGAGGGGCTCGACGAGGTCAGCCTGTGGCAGGAGGAGCTGTACCGGCACCTTCACGCACACCCTGAGCTCTCGTTCCAAGAAGTGGAGACGCGCGCCGAGATCGCACGCCGGCTCGGGGACTTCGGCTACGAGGTGCAGGAGATCGGCGGAGGCGTCGTCGGGGTGCTGCGCAACGGCGAGGGCCCGACCGTCCTGTTCCGCGCCGATATCGACGCGCTGCCGGTCACCGAGGCCACGGGCCTGGACTACGCGTCGACGGTGACCGCCACCGATGCGGACGGCGCCACGGTCGGCGTCATGCACGCCTGCGGGCACGACAGCCACATCACCTGCGCGCTCGGCGCCGCGGCCCTCCTCGCGCAACGCAGGGACACCTGGTCCGGCACCTACCTCGCCCTCTTCCAACCGGCTGAGGAGCTCGGTGCGGGCGCACAGGCCATGGTCGACGACGGGCTGCTCGACAAGGTCCCGCACCCCGACGTCTGCCTGGGCCAGCACGTCCTCGCCGCGCCACCGGCCGGGCACGTCGGCACCATGGCCGGCCCGGTGCTCTCGGCCGGGGACTCCCTGAGGATCACCATCCACGGCAAGGGCTCGCACGGGTCGATGCCGCACCTGGGCATCGATCCCGTGGTGGTCGCCGCCTCGATCGTCCTGCGCCTGCAGACCGTCGTCGCCCGCGAGCTCGCACCCGGCGACTTCGGCGTCGTGACGGTCGGCAGCGTGCAGGCCGGCCAGAAGGCCAACATCATCCCGGCCGAGGCGGTCCTGCTGGTCAACACCCGCGCCTACGACGAGGACGTGCGGGTCACGATCCTGGCCGCGATCGAGCGGATCGTCCGGGCCGAGTGCCTCGCCGCCGACTGCCCGCGCGAGCCCGAGATCACGGTCCTGGACTCCTTCCCCCTGACGGACAACGACCCAGAGGTCACCGCCACCGTCACCCGGGCGCTCGTCGCCCACCTCGGGCCGGACCGGGTCCACGAGCTGGGACGCATCCCGGCCAGCGAGGACTTCAGCGTGATCCCTGACGCCTTCGGCGTCCCCTACACCTACTGGGGCTACGGCGGCTTCACCCCCGACATGGACGCCGTCCCCAACCACAACCCCGCGTTCGCACCGGCGATCCAGCCGGTGCTGCGCACCGGCACTGAGGCGGCCGTCGTCGCCGTTCTCGCCTATCTGGGAAGTGAGGACCAGACATGACCACCACGACCAGCGCGGTCGCCGCTCCAGCCAGCGGCACGGCATACCGCGGCACGGACAAGCTCCTGCTGGGGATCGTCCTGGGAGTCGTCACCTTCTGGCTGTTCGCCGGGACCGTCGGCACCGTCGCCCCGGAGATCATGCGCTCGATCAACTCCGAGACCCAGCTCATCAGTGCCCAGCAGATGAACCTGGCGGTGTCCATCACCGCGCTCTTCTCCGGTCTGCTCATCGTCGTCATGGGTGGCCTGGCCGACCGCATCGGCCGGGTAAAGGTCACCCTGCTGGGCCTGGGCGCCGGCATCGTCGGGTCGCTGCTCGTCGTGCTGGCCGCGGGTGCGGCCGCCCTGCCGCTGATGCTCACCGGCCGGGCCATCCAAGGCTTCTCGGCCGCGTGCATCATGCCCGCGACGATGGCCCTGGTGAAGACCTACTGGGACGGCCCCGGACGACAGCGTGCCGTCTCCATGTGGTCGATCGGGTCGTGGGGCGGGTCGGGACTGGCCGCGATCTTCGGTGGTGCCATGGCCACCTCCGTGGGCTGGCGGTGGATCTTCATCGGCTCGATCGCGGTCAGTATCGTCTCGATCCTGCTCATCCTGGGCACGCCGGAGAGCAAGGCGGAGCACCGCGACCACCACAGCTTCGACTTCGTGGGTCTGGCGGTCTTCATGGTCACCGTGCTGTCCCTGATGGTCGTCCTGATCTTCGGCAAGCAGCTCGGCTGGACCAGCATCATCACCCTCGGCCTGGTCGTCCTGTCCGCCGTCGGGCTGATCGCGTTCGTCCGGTGGGAGCGCAAGCAGGCGGAGCCGTTCATCGACTTCTCCCTGTTCACCAACACGACCTTCACGGGCACGACGATCTCCAACTTCATCCTCAACGCCACCATCGGGTTGCTGATCGTGAGCCAGCAGATGCTCCAGCGGGCACGTCCCGTGGGGCACCCTGATGCGGTCTCGGCGTGGGAGGCGGGCCTGCTCACCCTGGGTTATGCGGTGACGATCATCGCGTTCATCCGCGTCGGCGAGAAGCTGCTGCAGAGGTTCGGACCCCGCAAGCCGATGATCTGGGGCTCCCTCATCGTCGGGGCCGCCTGCCTGCTGCTCGCCCCGACCTGGGTGATGCTGGACAGCTACAAGATTCTCGCAGTCGCGGCATACGCCCTCTTCGGCCTGGGGCTGGCCTTCTACGCCACCCCGTCCACGGACGCGGCGCTATCCAACCTGCCCGCCGACCAGGCGGGCGCCGGCGCCGGCCTCTACAAGATGGCCTCCTCGCTGGGCAGCGCCATCGGCGCGGCTGTCTCGCTGGCGATCTTCACCGGCCTGCTCGGGATCGACACCCTGCTGCTCGGCAACAACGTCCAGTTCATCGGCGACCAGACCAACGTCGACCTGCGCCAGGCCGGGATGATTGTCATGCTGTTCAACCTGGTGCTGGTGCTCGCCGCGATCATCTCGATCGTCGTGACGGTGCCCAAGGGCGGCGGCAGTCGCGACCTGGGGGCGATCGCCGCCTCCCCCGCGCCGCCTCCGCACCTGCCCCTGGACGAGCGGCGCCAGGCGGTGCTCGACCGGATGGCGGCCCTCCCCACGGCCGACCTGCTCGAGCTGGAGAAGACACTCCTGCTCGACGACCTGCGCAAGCTGGACAGCGAGGTGCTGCACTCGCTGCTGGAGGAACGCCGGCGCTGAGCGCGAGCCTCTGCCCCGCGGTCCCTCGTGGGCCGCGGGGTGCGGGATCTCGGCGGGCGTGGCGCCCGGCGGACGGGCGTTCCGGCGGGCTCGGGTCCCGGATCCCGGCGGGCCGGGTCCCGGATCCCGGCGGGCGCGGAACCCACCGGCCTCTGGCCTGCGGTTTCGCATGGCCTGTGGACAACGAGGGGCATTGTCGGACCTCTGTTCTAGTCTGCTTCTATCAGGTTGAGAACGGACTCACCGAGGGGAGGCAGCGATGACGACATCGACAACGGCACCGTCGACGACGAAGCCCGTGACCGCTGCCGAGCTCACCGAGTTCACCCGCCGACTCGCCGGCGGGGCGGACGTCACCTCACTGCGTGACGTCTCCCCCGCCGACCTCTGTGACGTCATCACCGGGCTCGAGAACATCAAGAACGCCGCAGCAGCCGCGCAGGCCCGGGCGACCGACACCGTCGTCAACACCCTGCGCGACCAGGCGATCGCCGACGGCGTCCCCCGCAAGCGGGCGGACAAGGGCCTGCGCGCCCAGCTCGGCCTGGCACGCCGGCAGTCACCGCAGAGCGCTTCGCGACACATCGGCTTCTCCCACGCCCTCGTGCATGAGATGCCCTACACCCACGCAGCCATGACCGACGGCGTGCTGACCGAGTGGACCGCGACCGAGCTCGTGCGCGAGACCGCGTGCCTCACGAGCGAGCAGCGCACCACCGTCGACGTCCGCCTCGCCGCGCGGCTGCGCGTCGACTCTCACAAGAAGCTCGTGGCCGCGGCACGGGCGCTCGCCTACGAGCTGGACCCCTACGCCTTCACCAATCGGGGCCGCAAGGCCGCCAAGGACCGTCGAGTGACCGTGCGCCCCGCGCCGGACGTCATGTCGGTCGTGTCCGGCTACCTGCCGGTGGCCCACGGCGTGGCCTGCAAGAAGGCCCTCGACGACTCGGCCCGGGCCCTCAAGGCCGCCGGTGACGAGCGCAGCCTGGACCAGCTCCGCGCCGACCTGTTCGTGGAGCGCCTCACCGGACAGCGCGCCGCCGACAACTGCAGCATCGAGCTAGGCCTCGTGATGTCCGACCGCGCTCTCTTTGGCCTCGACGAGAAGGCCGCACGTCTCGAGGGCTTCGGCCCGATCCCCGCTCCCCTGGCGCGCGACCTTGTGCGCGGTGCACCCGGCGACGACGCCGACGGCACGATCGACGATGGCACGATCGACGATGGCACGACCAACGGTGGCTCCACGGACGCAAAGTCCGCCGACAGCGCGGCAGCCTCCGACGGCTCCGACGCGGACGACCTCGCACAGACGGCCCGCGTCTGGATCCGCCGGCTATATGCCGATGCGGTCACCGGCGTCCTCGCCGGCCAGGATGCCCGGCGACGCCTCTTCTCCGGTGCACTGCGCCGCTTCATCGTGGCTCGCGACCAGGTCTGCCGAACGCCGTGGTGCGATGCCCCTATCCGGCACGTCGACCACGTCCAGGCGTTCGCCCGGGGCGGCACAACGACCGAGGACAACGGCGACGGCCTGTGCGAGGCCTGCAACTACGAGAAGGAAGCACCCGACTTCCGCCACGTCACGATCCACTCGCACAAGGGCAAACACACAGTTCGGGTGACCACGCCCACCGGCCATAGTTACGACTCGAACGCCCCACCCGTGCTGCCCACCCTGGGCCTCGCGCGGGAAGGCTTCCCAATGTGCGGGCCGGTGACGCAGGAGGCCTTCAGCAGGGCGCTCCAACAGTTCGGGCGCAACTTCGACAGCGCCGCCTGATCTGACCTCCTGGTCATTGCCTGATCGACTGACCCTGATCGGCCCTGCTGGGCGCTCCCCCGCGCGCCATCCTCGACAGACACAGGTCGCGGAGGCAGGCTGGGCGCAGGGAGGTCAGATGGCCACGACGCACCGCCGCATCGTCGCGTCGATCGCGGCTGCCCTGCTGGTCCTGACCGCCTGCTCGGGCGAGGACGACCCAGTCGTCAGCACCGATCCGCCGACCGGGACCACGAGCGCACCGCCCGAGCCGACGAGCACGCCCTCCCCCACCGAGCCGGCCGAGGAGGACACCACCGACGAGACCGCTTCTCCCCCGGACACCGAGACGGCCACGGCCAGCCCGACGACCGAGCCGGCCGAGGACGCGTTCGGCGACTACGGGGTGGCGGCCGGGCACCCACGCGCGGTCCAGGTCGGCATGGACATCCTCGAGGACGGTGGCAACGCCGTCGACGCCGCGGTGGCGACCGCGTTCTCGATGGCGGTGCTAGAGCCGCTGACCTCCGGGCCGGGTGGCGGTGGGGCGACCCTCGTCGTCGCCCCACCGGGCAGCACCGTGGCGGGGCACCCGACGGCGCCCGTCGCGTACGACTACCGCGAGGTCGTGCAGTCGTCAGGCCAGATCCCGGACACCAGCACCGGCATCCCCGGCTTCGTCGCCGGCATGGCGCACATCCACGCCGAGCACGGTCAGCTCTCCTGGAAGCAGGTGCTCCGGCCCGCGATCCGGCAGGCCGAGGAGGGGGTCCCCGTCTCCTGGTGGGTCGCGCAGGAGATGCGGACCGACGCCGGACGCGCGGCCACCACGGACCTGCCGCAGTTCCACCTCGACGGCGGTGACCTGCTCGGCGAGGGCGACGTGCTCTACCAGCCCGAGCTCGCCGACACCCTGCGCGCCATCGCCGACGACCCGCGCGACTTCTACGAGGGGGAGATCGCCGCCGAGCTCACCCAGGTCGACGGCATCGACGCCGAGGGACTGGCGTCCTACGAGGTGGACGTGCGCGAGCCCCCGCGCGGGGCCTTCGGTGACTACGAGGTGCTGGCGGCCGCCCCGGCACTCTCCGGCGTCGGCCTGATCCAGCTCCTCCAGGTGGCCGAGGCCGCCGGGGTGGCGGACGCGGACCCCGGCTCCGCGGCATACGTGGACACCCTGACCGACGCCTGGCTGGTGGCCGACGACTCGATCGAGACCGTCCTGGGCGACCCGCGCTTCGTCGACGTCCCAGTCGACCGGCTCACCGACCCGGCGGCCAACGCGGCCCTTGCCGAGGAGGAAGCCGTAGGCGTCGCGGGCGCGGCCGCGGGGAGCCAGCCACCCGGCATACCGGCTGGTGTTCCGGCAGCAGGCAACACGACGCATCTCAGCGTGGTCGACGCCGACGGGCTGGCCGTGTCGATGACCAACACGATTACCTCGTTCTGGGGGTCGCGGGTTGAGGTCGGCGGGTTCTTCGTCAACAACCACCTCATCCGGTTCGCCAGCACCGGGCGCACGGAGGCGAACGAGCCCGAGGCGGGGCGGCGGCCGGTGAGCTACATGACCCCGGTGGTCGTGCTCGACGACCAGCAGCGGCCGGTGCTCGTGATCGGCTCCCCCGGCGGCATGCGCATCCCCAACATCCAGGCGGCGGTCCTCACCCGGTGGGCGCTGCACGGCCAGGACCTGCAGACTGCCGTCGACGCCTCGCGTACCCACTTCTCGGACGGCCAGCTCCAGGTGGAAGGGCTGCCGGGCGCAACCGTCGAGGACCTCACCGCCATGGGGTATGCCGTGGCCCCGGTCCCTCTGTCCTGGAACCTCTTCGGGTCGGTCCAGGCCCTCGAGCTGGACCACGAGGCCGGCCGGCTGGTCGGAGCAACGGACGGGCGGCGCACCGGCGCGTGGAACAGTGCCCGGGCGGGCAGCGACCAGCAACCGTGAGGGCGCAACGATGCCCTGACGGGATCCCGGCAGACCCACGAACGTCGGAGACCCGCGAGAACCCGGGTTGATCAGCCCGACGTGTGCTTAGCCTTCGCCGCTGCAATCTCGGCATCCACAGCCTTCGCCGCGACCGCGAACACCTGATCTCCCAGACCTCGACCCCGATAGGCCGGGTTGCGGGTGAGCGGTGTCAATTCGTACCAGAAGTCAGCCGTTGAGTACTGCTCGGGCCAGCCGTTGGCCTTCGTGGCAGGGCCATCGCCCTGGTGGTACCGCGTGAGTCTCGAGTGCCCGATAACCTGATTGCTCGGGATGCTCGCGGTCGCCACCTCGGCGAACGCGTTGCCCCCCTGACGCGCCGACGTCGGGAAGGCCTCAGACACCTCGACCGCATAGAGGTAAACCTCCATCTTGAAGGTCCGCTCCGTCTTGTTATCAACGTTGTGCTCGACCTCACTCCCCGGGCGCGCCGAGTTCCACAGAGGAAACCGCACGGTCGCGTGAGTCTGGGTCGCCACACTCACTGTCGAGAGAAGCTCGTTGTCCTTATTGCCGACGCGGAAGGCTGGGCCATTCCTCCGCAGGTACTCACCGAGGGGGTTCCATGGCTGGTCCAGCGCGTAGTCCCGGCGGAACGTGGGCACGGTCATCGTTTGCTTGATCCCGCCCCAGCCCTGCGCACCGTCGGGTGCCTGCTTCTTCGCCGACGTGAGCACGACTCCTGGCGAACCCAAAGTCGTGTGGAATCCCACGCCCAGGCTAGGCAGCCCCTTCCGCCTGATCGTGATCAAGCCTGCCCGTTTCGGACCGACGGATCGCCACGTCGTGTCGAGCCCCAACGCGATGAGCCGTTCCAGGAACTTGAACGTCTCAAACGGTTTCAGGGTGCGCTTGGCTGCGTCATTGACCACCTCGACGTTCCAGACCTCATCCCAGATCTCTTGCTTGTTGGGCACCTCGGCATAGAGGTAGTTGGCGACGTAGGCGATCGTGCCTTTCTGGTCACCGCCGAACGCCTTGTCGAAGAGGTTTGCCTGAGCAGTCTTCTCGGCGAGCAGTTCCTTACGGAGTTTCTCGGCGGCCGGGTCTACAGCTGCCAGCACCGGTGCTCCGAGCCTCACCTTTCGACTCCAGACCTCCAAGTCATTGTGCTCAGCATCCTTGGCTGCCTGCCGTTCATACTCGTGGATGTCGTCGCCCTCAAGTCGTCCCTTGAAGCGGTTCGGCTTGGGACGCTCGTCGGGTCGGAAGCCCACAAGCCCACCGCCCAAGTCCTCCCACCTCTGGATCAGCACCTCGGTGCCGATGCTCGAGTACCGCGCCGGGTGGCTTGCGACTGCGAGCGTTGTCGCACGGTTGCCCGCGAGCCCTTGCAGACGCAGGACCGAGTGGGTGGCGCTCCTCGGTCCGCTGCGAGTTGATCGCGCGCCGGACTGATCGTGCGGACGATCGTCACGTGCATACATCCCGGCATCACCTCAAGGTCGGTGTCGCGGAACTCTTCTCATGGCGACGTTGCGGGTCTTCGCCGCCTCGCCACCACAGGATAGAGCGAGCGTGGTGACAACTTCCTCCGAATGGGCAAACTCTGCCCTTTCGCGCAGTCCCAAAGGCAGACGGTCAGCCGCTCGCCGCGTCCAACTCCTGCAGCAGGTCGTGCGCGGCCAGCTCGACCTGCTTGTGCCGCCACTCCGAGGCGCGGAAGACGCAGGCGATGAGCGCGCTCCGGTGCACCCGCCGGAAGTCGCCGTAGACGAAGGCGTAGCGCGCCTTCGTCTCCTCCGTCGCACCCTCGGTGAGGCCGAGGTGCCAGGCGGCATAGTCCTCCCACGAATGCCGCTCGAGGTAGGCGTTCTCCGCGTCCGCGTCCGGCTGCACGTCACCCCACTCACTGTCCAGGACGTACTGCCGCTTCGCGATCAGCTCCCGGCAGCGGGCGACGCCCGCCTCGTTCACGCCGTAGGTCGCCATGCCTCATCGTCGCGCGGGACCGTGCTCCTCGCGCGCCCACGGCAACCCGTTGTCCACAGGACATGTCGGGAGTGTCAGCCACTCGACATACTCTTGCGGTGCCTGATCGAGGACGGAGGCGCGCATGACCAGCAGCCCACAGGGACAGCGGCCGTTCGTCGCGCCCGCGTGGCTGCTGGACCTGACCCAGGACACCCTGGCCAGGGTGTTCGGCCGCGCGACGCTGGACCGCGGTCGGGCCTACCAGCGCCAGGGCATGGTCCGTCAGTTGACGGCCGAGGGTGACGGCACCGTCAGGTCGATGGTCGACGGCACGCGCCGCTACCGCACGACGCTCACCTGGAACCCCCGACGGTCCGCTGGTCATGGGTTCGTGACCAACTGCTCCTGCCCCGTCGGGATCTACTGCAAGCACGCGGCCGCCACCATCCTGGAGGCGCAGGCGCACGCCGCGGGCGGCGACCTCGGACGGACGGTGCCGCAGGGACACGTCCGTCCGGCGTCGGTGCCCACCGCCCCCGTCCACCTCCCGTCCCGGCCCGCACTGCCGGACTGGGAGGCCCTGCTCGCGCCGATCGTCGCCGAGACCGAGCCACCGGCCACCGGCCCCGCCACGGTGCCGCTCGCGCTGCACCTCGAGGCCGAGCGGAGCACCTACCGCTTCGCCTCGGGCGAGCTGCGCCTCATGGTGCGCCCGCTCATGCGGGGTGCCTCCGGGGCCTGGATCAAGACCGGCATCTCCTGGTCCGACATGGCCCACGCGCACACCGGGCGGTGGGACCCGCGTCAACGGGGTGCCGTGGCCGCAATGCTCAACTCCTCACGGGTGCGCGCGTCGCAGTGGTACTCCGTGGCCGACACGCTCGACGCCGCCGCCATCGGGCCGACGCTGTGGTCGCTGCTGCGCGAGGCCCAGCAGGCCGGGGTCGCCCTGGTCACCGGCCATCAGGGCAGAGAGGCGGTGCACCTGCGCCCCGAGCCGGTCAACCTGTCGCTGGACCTCACCCGCGGACCCGACGGCGGCCTGCTCCTGCAGGCGCCGATCGACCTGCCCGGGTCCGAGCAGGGCCTCCTCGGCAACCCGGCGCACGGCCTGCTCAGCAAGGAGCGGGGTGCGCTGCACCTGGCCGCGCTGGCCAAGCCGCTGACGCCGGCGCTGACCCGGCTGATCGGCGGCACGGCTCCGACGATCCCGGAGGCGGACATCGACCGCTTCCTCACCCGCTACTTCCCCGCCCTGCGCCAGCACCTGACCGTCACCTCCTCCGACGGCAGCGTCGACCTCCCCGAGGTCAAGCCGCCGCGGCTCGGGCTCGAGGTGCGCTTCGAGGCGCACCACCGCACCCGGTTGCGCTGGACCTTCCGGTATGCCTTGGGGCACCAGGTCCGCACCGTCCCGTTGCTCCGTGCTCCCGCGAGCGAGGACGGTCCGCTCGTCCGCGACAGCGCTCGCGAGGAGGAGTTGCTCGCCAGCCTCGACGTGCTCGACGGGGCACCCGGGCTGCGGGTCCCCCTGCCGGGCAAGGGTCGCCTCGGCGTCGTCATCGAGCCGGAGCTCGACGGCTGGGCGACCGTGCT
>JAAYYA010000428.1 GCA_012515595.1 Actinomycetales bacterium | reverse complement strand
CGGTCACGGCGGCCGGGGAGGTCGTGCAGGCGCCGCCGTTCGAGGTCTCGCTGGAGCGGGCCTACTTCACGCCCCGCCCCAGCGACTCGTTCCCCGAGCTGGACCCCGGGCAGCAGTATGTCGTGGTGCGGGGCACCGTGACCTCCCGCCACGACCGCACGGTCCCCGGCACCCTGCTCACCCAGGCGGTCGCCGTCACCGACCTGCCCGACCCGGTCAACATCCTGGGCGCCCCGATCGACGTGACGCAGGCCCGTCCGGAGCTGTATTCCGCCCAGGACAGCACCGGGCTGAGCCGGATCGGGCCGGACCTGACCTACGAGATCGGGCTGGTCTACCGCACCGAAGCCGACGAGCTGCCGCACGAGCTGACGTTCACGCTCTCCGGCTACACCTACCGTCGGGTCAACTTCAGCAGCGAGCAGGACTGGCGCGACCCCGCGGAGGTCACGCAGGTGGTCGTCCCGCTGGCGCCGCAGGAGACGGGGCAGGCCGGCGCCGACGACGGGGACGATCGGTGAACCGCTCGTGGGGGCGCCTGGGCAAGGCGGCGTTCGTCCTCGTGGCGCTCGTCGTCGGCAAGGAGCTGGCCACCTCGCTGCCCGACCAGTCCGCCAGCCTGCGCCCGTTCGAGGTCGACGGCGAAGCGGGTGAGGCCGTCGAGCTGCGGACCGGCACCGTGGAGGTGCTCGACGTGGCGCTGGCCACGACGGTCTTCACGCCCACCGAGGGCTACCGCACCCCGGGGCTCTGGGTGGTGGTCGGCGCCCGGCTGACCCCGGCGGACGAGAAGAAGACCTTCACCTACACCGCGGTGCGCTCCGCCGAGGGCGACCGGGTCTGGGAGGGGCGGACCAGGACCGCGCTGGGGTGCCCGGCGACGCCGCCGGGCGTGCCGGTCACCTGCGACCTCACCTTCGAGGTGCCGCCGGAGGCCCTGGCCGGCGCCGACCTGCTGGTGTCCACCGAGACCGACCAACGGCACGACTCGCTGGCGGTCATAGACCTCGGTCTCACGGCCGAGCAGGTCGAGGAGGCCCTCGCGGCCGAGGAGACGATCGAGACGCGGGCGACGGTCGTCGGGGGCGGCGATGGGTGAGGGTCGCGTGGGCTGGTGGCGGCGCAACCGCTGGGGGCTGCTGGCCCTGCCGGTGGTGCTCGTGGTCGTCGGGGCCAGCGGCTGGGGCCGGGTTGCGACGTTCTGGCTGCCCTACGAGATGGTCGACAGCGTCGACACCGAGGTCGGGCGTATGACCGACTTCACGGACGACTACGTGGACGCCGGCGGCACGCGCGAGCGGAGCCTGCGGATGGCGGTGCGGAACGTGGTGGCCGACCCGCAGCCGGTCGACGTCGCCGGCGTCCCGCTCGAGGTGCTGGGGGAGCTGCCCGGCGGGACCCGGCTCTGGCAGCTGGAGATCGATGTCGAGGCGGACCCCGAGATGGTGCTCGGCGGCTGCCACGTCGCCCTGGTGGACGCGGCCGGGCGGGTGACCGAGCGGGACGCCACGCTGCTGCCCTGGGACGCCGGGTGGGACGCGTGCCAGCCGCACGACACCGTCAACCCCATGGCCCAGCTGTTCGTGGACGAGCCCGAGCGCGACCCCTCGACCCGGCCCCCGGCATACAGCAAGGTCGTGCAGCTGCTGGCGGCGGCGGACTTCGAGCCGGTCGCGGTCAGGGTGTGGTGGGAGCCGCCGACGTTTCTGACGGCGCAGCTGCTGCCAGCCGGCGGGCGGTGACCAGCAGCCGGTCGACGGCGGCGGCCACGAGCGTGACCTGCAGCAGCAGCGACACCGAGGTGCTCGCGATCCGGACGTAGCTGTCGAAGGCGACCATCTGCCCGGCCTCGCGCGGTCCGAGCACCCAGCGGATCACCTCGGCCGTGGCCGCCTCGGCGTAGCGCGAGACCAGGAAGGCCAGGCAGAACAGCACCATCGGCACGATGCCGCCCACCGCGAGGGTCCGCAGCCCGCCCATCAGCGTGGTGAAGCGGGCGAACAGGGCCTTGCCGACCGAGGTCACCCAGCCCTGCACCGGCTGGGGCAGGAGCCCCACCCGCTCCTGGGCGCGGGCGAACTGGCGCGCGGACCAGGTGAGTCGGGGGCTGAGCGCCGAGACGCCGAGGGAGCGGCTGGTCAGGGTGCCGCCGTAGACGACGGCGCCGGTGGTGAGCCACGCCAGGGGCAGCACGACGAGGGCGTTCATGTCGGTGAGCAGCGCGCCGATCCAGCCGGTCACTGCCGACACGGGCACCGCCACCGGGCCGATCAGGTCGAGGAAGGCCTCCCAGCCGTTGAGCGCCCAGTCGACGAAGACGCGCTGCTCGATCCACGCCTGCAGCGTCTCGAACTCGGCGAGCAGCAGGGACGCCAGCCAGGTCAGCCAGGCAACCTCGAGCCAGGCGGCGAACAGCCGGGCGACGAGGTTCTTCTTGGTCGCCCCGGTCCAGTCCAGCAGTCGTCGCACCAGCAGCACGACGAGGATCACCACGATCATCACGGTCGGGTCGACGTCGGCGATCGTCCGGCTCTGGATGGTGGTGGCGTCGAAGAGGTAGGAGTCGTTGAGGTACTCGTCGGCGACAGCCTCGTTGAGGAACCGCTCGCGGTCGGTCCGCAGTAGGCCCTGGGCCGAGTAGACCGCGAGGAACGGGACCAGCGCGCCAGCCAGGAGGGTCAGCTTGTCCTGGCGGGCGGGTCCGTGCCACAGCGAGGGACCGACCGCGTCGAGCATGAGGAGGACCGCGATCATCAGGGACAGCGGGGCGAAGGGCAGCAGCGCCGCACCCAGCCACACGTTGACCGCGCTGCCCTCCACGGCGAGGTAGATCGAGAGCTCGCGCCCCGCCATACCGAGCAGGTAGAGCACGAGCAGGACCGGCCAGTGGCGCCAGAGCAGGCGAGCGGCGTCGCGCAGGACGACGATCTCGTCGCGCAGCTGCACGCCCAGGCTGGTCACGGGGCGAAGTCTAGGTGTTGGCCGACCGGGCGCGTGGGGTGGTGTTCCTGGGGGCGACCGGGCGCGTGGGGTGGTGCTCTCCGGGGCTGGTGGGGTCAGCCGCGGGAGCCGGGGGTGCGCGGCGACAGGATCACCAGGGCCGTCGGAGTGGCGCGCCGCGAGGCGTAGGCGTCCAGGTCCTTCTCGATCTCCCGCCACCTGTCCCACAGCCTGTCGTGCTCCACTCCCGAGGCTGCCCGGGAGGTCACCGCGCGCACGCCGTCGCGGGTCTCGACCAGGACCTGCGGGTGCGCCTGCAGGTTCAACCACCAGGCGGGGTGCCCCTCGCCCCAGCCGTTCATGGCCATCGTGACGAGATCGGCGCCGTCCTCGATGTAGGCCAGGATGACGCTGCGGTCCTGCCCTGTCCGGCGCCCGATGGTGGTCAGGCGCATGGTGCCCCAGCGGCTCGGCTTGGGCCGCCACAGCCCGAAGTGCCCGCCCGTCAGCCGGTGGATGTTGCGGTGCACCGTCCACGCGCGCGTGACGAACCACCGTGGTGGGACGCGGACCTTCGGCCCGTGGGCAGGCTCCGCGTGCTCCACTGACTGCGCCTCCGACATGGCTCTCCCTCTGTGCGGTCCGGTTCTCCCTCTGTGCCGCCCAATCCCTTGCACGCTAGCGGAGTTCGGTCCGCCGGGACAGTAGTCGTGGTCAGGGTGCGCCTCGCGGGTGCGGCCGACTGGACCCGGACGTAGCGTGGAAGGCGTCGCCGGCGCGGCGACGGACCCCAGGAGGAACCATGAGCGAGAATTCGATCAAGGACCCCGAGATGTATGAGTCGCTGCGCGACGAGGGGAACTCCAAGGAGAAGGCCGCCCGCATCAGTAATGCCGCGGCAGCTGAGGGCCGGTCCGAGGTGGGCAGCCGTGGCGGCGAGGCGGAGGACTACGAGGACCGCACCGTCGAGGAGCTGCAGGAGCGCGCCAAGGAACTCGGGCTCGAGGGGTATAGCGACCTCACCAAGGACGAGCTGATCGACAAGCTGAGGTCCCATTGACCGACCCGCCGGAGGACGGCGAGCCGCAACGACACGAACGACGCAGCGAGCCTCAGGACGAGACTCGGCGTGACGAGTCGCCGGAGGACCCGCACGAGGGCGGGCCTGGTCGGCACGAGACGGAGCAGGAACGCTACGACCGCAACTGGGTCGAGCTGCTCCAGGAGATCCGGGTGACCCAGATGGGCACCCAGATCATGACAGGTTTCCTCCTGGCCGCCGCGTTCCAGGACCGGATGGCGGATCTCACCACCTTCCAGCGGACGGTGTACCTGGTCCTGGTGGTGCTCGGGGTGACCACGACTGCTCTCGGGCTGGCCCCGGTGAGCCTGCACCGCACTCTCTTCCGGCGCCGGATGAAGAAGGAGATCGTCCAGCTCGGCCACGCCTTCCTGCGCGTGGTCCTGGCTGGAGTCGTGCTGATGCTGGCCGGCACTGCCACGTTGATCTTCGACATGGTGGTCGGGACCGTGCCCGCGGTGATCGCGGGCTCCCTGGTCCTGCTGGGCTCCGTCGTCTTCTCGATCACCATGCACCGGCTTGCCGCACGACACCGCTGACGGCTACATGCGCTCGGTGGCCCTG
>JAAYYA010000427.1 GCA_012515595.1 Actinomycetales bacterium | reverse complement strand
GCGTCCTCGAGCGCGGTCACCACCAGGCCGGTCGCGACCAGGCCGACGACCTTGATCGCCCCGGTGGTGACCCGCCCGTGCGCGAGGGCCCTGAGGTGGCCGGCCAGCCCCTTGCGGTCCGTGTCCTGCCTCAGGTCGTCCAGCGCACCGAGAGATCCGGCACCGAGCGAGGCCACGGCATACGGCAGGGACCCACCGGGCGAGGCGGCTCCGGTGAGGAGCGCGGTGCCGGCCGTGCCACCCACCAGCGCGACCCCCTCGAGGAGGGTGACCGGTCGCCCGGCGTGGTTGGTGCGCTCCCAGCGGGCCGCCCACGGCTGGTCCCGACCGGCTCGCAGCCCCCGCCAGACCAGGGTCGTCCCCACCGTGCCGGCCAGCGTGAGCAGTCCGTCCCGCACGGGCCTCACGGCGGCGGCGCGCCGGTCGTGGCCTCGACGTCGGAGCCCACATCGGTGGTCGGGGCCACCGGACCCAGCTCGTCCTCACCGGTGGGGGTGGGCTCCAGGGGTGAGAGCAGGTCGGTCTCCTCCTCGGGCAGCGGCGGGCCCGGGTCCCCCGGCTCGGGCTCCGCGGGCAGCGGCTCGGGGACGGACGGCGACGGGCCTACGGCGTCCGTGCCCAGGCCCCAGTGCCCCGGCTGCCCCTCGATCGACCAGCGCAGGCCCAGGACCGCCGCGAGCTGCCCGGCCGCGCCCTCGACGTGGTCCACGCTGCTCACCGTCTCGGCGATGGCCGACTCGGCCCGCACGCCGCGCACCACCGGGGACTCGGCCGCCTGGACCGGGTCGGAGTAGCTCTCGGTGCCGTAGCCGGCGACCAGGGTCGGGGTCCCGAGCGCCCCGAACGCGGCGATCAGGTCCAGGGACTGCTGCAGCTGGGGGTTGCCGGCCTCGTCCTCCTCCACCTGCTGGGTGGTGAGACCGCCGGTGACGATGACGAACGAGTCCGGGGGGTCGGCGGTGAGGTCGTCCTCGCTGTCCGCCCAGTTGACATCGAGGAAGCCGAGCTCCACCAGCCTATCCGTGGCGGTCCGCCACGCGCCGCTGCCCGCCACGACCTCCTCCCCGGTCAGCGCCGCCGCGAGCACGGTCTCTGCGGTGGGCTCGGCTCCCTCGCGGGGCTCGGGGTCGGTCAGCGTCGGCGCCAGCTCGGCCGCGGCCTCGTGGCGGGTGGCCGCCGACTCGGGGTCGGCCCACGCATCGTCCAGCCGGGCGGTCTGCACGACCTGCCCGCCGGCCGTGGCGATCTGGTCCTGCAGCTGCCCGACGATGTTGCGGTCCGCGCCCGGCAGGGTGACCACGGCCACCCGGTGACCGGTGAGCTGGTTCTGCGTGACGGTCGGCGTGAGGATCGCCACGACGTCGTTCTTCAGCTCCTCCCGGGCCTGCGCCTGGTCGAGCTGGGCGCGCAGGTCGTTGCGCTCCTCCCGCAGGTCACGGACCTGCGCCTCGAGAGTGGAGGAGATCTCCTGGCCGAGCGGCCCCGCCCCCAGGACGATCCCCACCGCGAGCGCCATGAAGACGGCGACCAGGGAGACCAGGTGGTATCGGAAGTCAATCACCCGAACAGTCCTCCGATCCAGGCCAGCAGGTCGTCCCAGCGGACGGCCAGCACACCCATGGCGGTCCGGCCACCGGGCGTGGCGGCGAGCGCGGCGAGCACCGCGAGCAGGCCGGCCAG
>JAAYYA010000426.1 GCA_012515595.1 Actinomycetales bacterium | reverse complement strand
TGGAGGTAGGTCACCATGCCCATCGCGACCCAGCGCGCCAGCTCCGCGCCGTGGTCCTCCTCGATGAGCGCCAGCGTCAGGTCCAGGGAGGCGGTGACGCCGCCGGAGGTGGCCAGCCGCCCCTCCCGGATGTAGACCGGCGCGGAGTCCACCCGCACCCTGGGGAAGCGGCGGGCCAGGTCGGCCGCGTAGAACCAGTGCGTGGTCGCCCGCTTGCCGTCGAGCAGACCGGTCGCCGCCAGCACCGAGGCCCCGGTGCAGACCGAGGTCACCCGCCGCGCCGTGCCCGCGAGCCGGCGCACGTGGTGGACGACCGCCGGGTCGCGGCTGGCCGCCTCGTGACCGAGGCCGCCGGAGATCACCAGGGTGTCCGTCTCGGCGACCTCCGCGAGGTCGGCCTGTGTCCCCAGGAGCTGGCCCGAGTCGCAGGTGATGTCCCGGCCCGAGGGAGTGGCGAGCTGCACGGCATACCGCGGTCTGGCGCCGAGGCGGTTGGCGAGGGCGAAGGCCGAGGTGACCGACGCGATGTCGACCAGCTCGGCGCCCTCGTACCCGATCACCAGGACTGCGGTCATGACGCCAGCATGGCAGCCAGGGACTCGTCCTGTCAGACGGTTATCCCAGGATCTCGGACATCCGTGCCCCGGTGCCGATCTGCCCGGGGATCGTCGGAGGTGACCCGCCAGATCGGCGGTGCACACGGCATACGGAGGAACGATCATGACCACAGGGACCCTGACACCTACGCGCTCATCGGCCCCCAGCGACGTGACCATCCCGCTCTGGCTCGCGGTCGGGGTGCTTGCCGGCCTCGGGCTGTCCTACGGTCTCGCGGCGATGCACGGCCTGGCGGTGGCGGCCGGCACGACCACCTTGACACCCGCCACGTCGGTGGGGGTCGCCGCACTCTGCTACCTGGCGGCCGCGGCGACGCACACCCGGTGGGTCGCCTGGCTGGGGGTGCCGGTCTTCAGCGGGCTCGCCTTCGCCGGCCTGGTGGTGAGCCCGCCGTGGTGGACGCTGTTCGTGCTCGCCGCTGTCGCGCTGCTGGTGGTCGGGCTGCTCGCCGGGACCGGCCTCGTCAGCAGCGTGCAGGGCAGCGCGTTGCTCGGCTACTTCGGTGTGGCCGTGGTGGCGCTGCAGCTCGAGCCGCGGGTCGGCCTGGCGCTCGCGGGGCTGGCGCTCGCGGCGCACGCGCTGTGGGACGTGTGGCACTACCGCCACGACGCCGTGGTGCCCCGGTCGATGGCGGTCTTCTGCATCGGGCTCGACGTGACCGTCGGCGCGCTGTGCGTCGTGCTGGCTGTGCTGGGATGAGCAGGTGGCTGACGTCGAGGACGTGCGCGCGTTCGCGCTGACCCTGGAGCGCGCCTACGAGGTCTTCGTGCGGGGACGGCGCAAGTTCCGGGTCGGGTCGCTGGTCTTCGTGGCCTTCTCCGACGACGAGGAGACCATCGAGTTCGGCTTCCCCAAGGACGAGCGGGACGGCCTGATCGCCAGCGACCCGGACACCTTCTCGCTCCCGGCGCCGAGCGACCTGCGCTTCAACTGGGTGCGGGCGCGGATGGATCGGCTCGACCCGGTCGAGGCGCGCGAGCTCGTCGTCGAGGCGTGGCGGATGTGCGTGCCGCAGAAGGTGGCTCGGGCCTGGGACGAGGCGCATCCCGACGGGCCGTGAGGCGTGCGCCGAGCGACGGGCTAGATCACTTCCAGGTCGAGGTCCGGGTCAAGGGCGCGCAGGTCGTCAGGGTCAGAGGTCACCACCCTCGACCCCGTGCGACGTGCACACACGACGACATGCGCGTCGGCGATGTCTCGGGTGCGGCTCTGGGCCAGGAGGAGTCCGACCTGGGTGGCCTCCACCCGGTCGAGCGGCACGACGTCGGTCAAGGGCTGGCGCAACAGCCTGGCCAGTCGTGCCTGCCTGCTGGGGTTCCGGATAACTTGCGCCAGGGCCGGTGCTGGGATCACCACCCGCGCGCCCACCTCCGTAGCCCGGGCGAGCAGCAACACCACGCGGCGGTCGCCACGATCCACCTGGATGAGGGGCCCGGCATCCAGGGTGACGCCAGTGCTCATCGGTCGACGTGGGGCCGGCCGCTGCCCAGGACGTCATCGGCCCAGTCCTGTTCCTCAGGTGTCATCGGCCCACCCG
>JAAYYA010000425.1 GCA_012515595.1 Actinomycetales bacterium | reverse complement strand
GGCGCGGTTGAGCAGCACGGGGTGGTCGGTGATGACCTCCTCGAGCACGTCCCACACGACCGAACGGCCGCGCTCGACCATGCGCTTGGCCGACTTGATGTTCTGGGCGTGGTCGAGGTCGACCAGGCGCTTCATCACGAACGGCTTGAAGAGCTCCAGCGCCATCTGCTTGGGCAGGCCGCACTGGTGCAGCTTGAGCTGCGGGCCGACGACGATGACCGAACGGCCGGAGTAGTCGACGCGCTTGCCCAGCAGGTTCTGGCGGAACCGGCCCTGCTTGCCCTTGAGCATGTCGGACAGCGACTTCAGCGGCCGGTTGCCCGGGCCGGTGACGGCGCGACCGCGGCGGCCGTTGTCGAACAGGCTGTCGACGGCCTCCTGCAGCATCCGCTTCTCGTTGTTGACGATGATCTCCGGAGCACCCAGGTCGAGCAGTCGCTTGAGCCGGTTGTTGCGGTTGATCACGCGGCGGTACAGGTCGTTCAGGTCGGAGGTCGCGAAGCGGCCACCGTCCAGCTGCACCATCGGGCGCAGGTCCGGCGGGATGACCGGGACGCAGTCCAGGACCATGCCGTCGGGGTTGTTGGCGGTGGTCAGGAACGAGGTGACGACCTTGAGCCGCTTGATGGCGCGGGTCTTCTTCTGGCCCTTGCCGGTCGCGATGATCTCGCGGAGCAGCTCGACCTCGGCCTCGAGGTCGAAGTTCTGCAGGCGCTTCTGCAGCGCCGCAGCACCCATGCCGCCCTCGAAGTACATGCCGAAGCGGTCCCGCATCTCGCGGTAGAGGATCTCGTCGCCCTCCAGGTCCTGGACCTTAAGGTTCTTGAAGCGGTCCCAGACCTGGTCGAGGCGCTCGACCTGCTGGTCCGCGCGGCGACGGATCTGGTTCATCTCGCGCTCGGCACCGTCGCGCACCTTGCGGCGCGCGTCGGCCTTGGCACCCTCGGCCTCCAGCTCGGCCAGGTCGGCCTCCAGCTTCTTGGCGCGGGCCTCGACGTCAGCGTCGCGACGGTTCTCCAGCACCTTGCGCTCGGAGTCGATCTCCGCCTCGAGGGAGGGCAGCGCCTGGTGGCGGCCGTCCTCGTCGACCGAGGTGATCATGTAGGCCGCGAAGTAGATGACCTTCTCCAGGTCCTTCGGGGCCAGGTCGAGCAGGTAGCCGAGCCGGCTCGGGACACCCTTGAAGTACCAGATGTGGGTCACCGGGGCGGCGAGCTCGATGTGGCCCATCCGCTCGCGGCGCACGCCGGCGCGGGTCACCTCGACGCCGCAGCGCTCACAGATGATGCCCTTGAAGCGAACGCGCTTGTACTTGCCGCAGTAGCACTCCCAGTCCCGGGTGGGGCCGAAGATCTTCTCGCAGAAGAGCCCGTCCTTCTCCGGCTTCAGGGTGCGGTAGTTGATGGTCTCGGGCTTCTTGACCTCGCCGTGGCTCCACCGGCGGATGTCCTCCGCGGTGGCCAGGCCGATGCGCAACTCGTCGAAGAAGTTGACGTCGAGCACGTGGATCCTTCTCTCGTGATCTCGTGGAAAAGCGTTAAAGACTTGGTATGACGTGTGGTCCGGTCCGCGGGGCCGGCCGGTGTGCACTCAGCCGGCCCCACGGCATACGGACTTAAACTTCCTCGACCGAGGACGGCTCACGACGCGACAGGTCGATCCCGAGCTCCTCCGCGGCGCGGAAGACCTCGGTGTCGGACTCGCGCAGGTCGATCTGCGTGCCGTCGGAGGACAGGACCTCGACGTTCAGGCAGAGCGACTGCATCTCCTTGACGAGCACCTTGAAGGACTCGGGGATGCCCGGCTCCGGGACGTTGTCGCCCTTGACGATCGACTCGTAGACCTTCACGCGGCCGGTGACGTCGTCGGACTTGATGGTGAGCAGCTCCTGCAGGGCGTAGGCGGCGCCGTAGGCCTCCAGGGCCCAGACCTCCATCTCGCCGAAGCGCTGGCCACCGAACTGGGCCTTACCACCCAGCGGCTGCTGCGTGATCATCGAGTACGGCCCGGTGCTGCGCGCGTGGATCTTGTCGTCCACGAGGTGGTGCAGCTTCAGGATGTACATGTAGCCCACGGAGACCGGCTGCGGGTAGGGCTCGCCGGAGCGGCCGTCGAACAGCCGGGCCTTGCCGGACTCCCCGATGAGCCGCTCGCCGGAGGCCGACGGGAGCGTCGACTCCAGCAGGCCGGCGATCTCGCCCTCGGTCGCGCCGTCGAAGACCGGGCTCGCCACGCGGGTGCGCGGCGGTGCGGTGTGCGCGTCGGCGGGGATGCCGGCGGCCCACTCGGCGCCCTCGGCGATCTCCCAGCCCTGCGCCGCGGCCCAGCCGAGGTGCAGCTCCAGGATCTGACCGACGTTCATCCGGCCGGGAACACCCAGCGGGTTGAGCACGACGTCGACCGGGGTGCCGTCCTCGAGGAAGGGCATGTCCTCCACGGGCAGGATCTTGGAGATGACGCCCTTGTTGCCGTGGCGGCCGGCGAGCTTGTCACCGTCGGTGATCTTGCGCTTGTTCGCCACGTAGACGCGGACCAGCTGGTTCACGCCCGGGGGCAGCTCGTCGCCCTCCTCGCGGTCGAAGACCTTGACGCCGATGACCGTGCCGGTCTCGCCGTGCGGGACCTTCATGGAGGTGTCGCGGACCTCGCGGGCCTTCTCACCGAAGATGGCGCGCAGCAGGCGCTCCTCCGGGGTCAGCTCGGTCTCACCCTTGGGCGTGACCTTGCCGACGAGCAGGTCGCCGTCGCGGACCTCGGCACCGATGCGGATGATGCCGCGCTCGTCGAGGTCGGCGAGGACCTCCTCGGAGACGTTGGGGATGTCCCGGGTGATCTCCTCGGGGCCGAGCTTGGTGTCGCGGGCGTCGACCTCGTGCTCCTCGATGTGGATCGAGGACAGGACGTCGTCCTGCACCAGACGCTGGGAGAGGATGATGGCGTCCTCGT
>JAAYYA010000424.1 GCA_012515595.1 Actinomycetales bacterium | reverse complement strand
GTGCTGCTCGTGCTGGGCGGCTTCGGGTACCAGGTGCTGAGCGGGATCCTCGGCGTGCGCCCGCGGCCCCGGTTCGGGCACGGCGTCGAGGTGCCGCTGCCCGACGGGAGGACGCTGCTCTGCTCGTACCACGTGAGCCAGCAGAACACCTTCACCGGCCGCCTCACCCCGGCGATGCTCGACGAGATCCTGGCCCGCGCGCGCCAACTCGGCTCCGGATGACGCGTACGGACGGGGGCGGAGGAGCCTCGTGCGCGGTGCGCGACACCTCTCGTGCTCGGAGGCGCCGGGCTGATTGCCGTCGGCCGGGGGTCGGCCGGTAACGTCGAACGCCGTGCCCGGTCCGTCTACCGCCTTCCGCCGCACCCGCGCCGTGCTCGTCGCGCTGGCCGTGCTGCTCGTGGTCGCGGGCTGCACGAACCGCCAGCAGATCCCCGACAGCTACGGCGGCACGACCCGCGACAACTTCACCGAGGGCTGCGTCACCACCCTGACCAGCGACGACGGTGAGGGCGAGGCGTTCGACGCCGACGAGGCGAACGAGATCTGCGAGTGCTCCTACAACGGGATCAAGGACAACATCCCGTTCGAGGACTTCAAGCGGATCAACGAGGACCAGAGCGCCGAGCCCGGTCCCCTCGACGAGCGCATCACCGACATCGTCGACGGCTGCACCGACTCCCTGCGCTGACCCTCGGTCCCGGATCGATCAGGCGGGGGCGGGCTTCGGGGCCGGTGGCGGGATCCGCCGCGGCTCCTGCACCGGCGCGCCCTCGAGCCAGCGCTTGCGGCTCTTGGTGGCGAGCTTGTGCATCAGCTCGATGGCGCCGGGGTCGTCGTCGCCGGGGCGGGTCTCGATGCGGCCGGCGGTGGCGAGCCGGGAGATCACCTCGCGGCCCAGCTCGGTGCGCACGATCGTCAACGTCCAGTCGTTGAACTTGCCGATGCCGCCGGTGGAGATGTCGGCGTGCTCGGCGGCGAAGTCGGGGCAGTGGTTGCAGCCCTCCCGGGTCCAGGCGTGGCACTCCTTGAGCGGCACCTCGTGGTACTCGCCGTCGTGGGTCCAGATCTGGAACTTCCCCTTGATGTTGACCTTCTTGATCATCGCCCGGGTCAGCCCGTACTTCGCCTCGAACAGCTCCTCGAAGATGGAGTCGTCGAACGTCTTGGAGCAGAGCAGCCCGATGTTGAACAGGAACGGCTTGGAGACCTTGCCGACCTTGCGGCTCCACATCACCGGCGGGACCGATGACTGGCAGCTCATGCCCACCAGCGCCAGGCGCTCCAGCCCCCGCTCTATCGCCTCGTCGTAGGCGAGCGTGTTGGCCGAGTAGGTGTAGCGGCTGCCCGCCGAGGCGAGGACCTCCTCGGTGGTGGTGGCGACACCGGGCTTGGCGACCCAAGAGGAGCCGTCGCCCTCCAGGTAGGAGACGAGCGCGCCGTCGATGTAGTCCTCCTCGAGCAGCCAGATCAGGATCGCCGACACCAGGCCGCCGTCCTGACCCAGCTCGTGCACGTGGTCGTCGCTGGCCCGGGTGAGCAGGATGTCGGAGTAGATGCCCGACACCTCGTCCTCGGTGCGCTCACGGGCGAAGAGGTGGTCGTCGGCCTGGGTCTCCCAGTGCTGGTAGCGGGGGCACGCCCGGGTGCAGCTCGTGCAGCCCTTCTGGCCGTGGACGCAGTCGGACGCGCCCAGCTCGTCCTCGAGGTGGAACGGCCGGTACCCGCCGGAGGAGTGGTCGTAGCCGAGGACGTCGTGGGGGCAGGCGATCACGCAGCCCGCGCACCCGGTGCACAGCCCGGAGGTGACGACCTCCTCGTAGAGCTCCTTCCACTGCGCCGTCCAGCGGGCCGGTCCGGTGGGGGGAGCCGAGTCCGTCGGTGGATCCGCGACGTCGGTCATGACCGCATCGTAGGTCGGGCTGGCC
>JAAYYA010000423.1 GCA_012515595.1 Actinomycetales bacterium | reverse complement strand
GGTGCAGGTCCCACGTGTCCGGGGCGGGACCGAGCAGCACCGACCCGGCCCGCACCCGGCGAGCACCCGCGCTCCCCGTCGGCAGGGGCCGGTGCACGTCGCCGACCGCGACCACCCCGTCCCGACCAACACCGTCCCGACCCACGCCATGCCGACCCACACCATGCCGACCCACACCGGCCCGACCCGCGCTCGACCCGGAGGACCCGGCAGGCTCGAGCCCCGACATACGGAGGAAGTTGGCGACGATCAGCTCCCCGTGCTCGGAGAGCACCGACTCCGGATGGAACTGCACGCCCCAGCGGCGCGCCCCCGGGTCGGCGAGCGCCATGACAACCCCGTCGTCGGCGGCCCGCGCGGTGACCACCAGCGGGGACGACCGTGCCGGCCGGACCTCGAGTGAGTGGTAGCGGACGACGGAGAACGGCGACGGGACACCCACGAAGAGCCCGGTGCCGTCGTGGACGACCTCGCTCACCTGCCCGTGGACCGGCCGTGCCAGCTCGACGACCTCGTCGCCGGCCAGGTGCGCCATGCCCTGGTGGCCAAGGCAGACCCCCAGGACCGGCACCTCCCGCTGGCGCAGCGCCAGGTCACTGAGCCCCATGTCGGCGGGGCGCTCCGGCCGGCCCGGGCCCGGCCCGACGACGATCGCGTCGAAGCCGCTGAGGTCATCCGCGGGGTGGTCGTGGTGCCATACGGTCGGCGCCTCACCCAGCACGCGGTGCAGCAGGTCGGCGATGTTGTAGGTGAAGCTGTCGACGTTGTCGATCAGCAGGACTCGGGGCAAACCTCAGCCCCTCGGCCGCAGCCGCACCCCGGGCATGGGCGGCGCGGGCAGCGGGTCCCCGGGGTAGTCGAAGAGCCCGTAGCGGGTCTGCGCCCCCTCCTCGACGCGCCGCTGCCACTCCTCCCGATAGGCCACCACCTCGTCGTGGTCGCGGCCGATGAAGTTCCACCACATGACGATCTGCTCCTCGAACGGTGTGCCGCCCAGCAGGATCACCCGGCCGCCGTGCTCGCCCGCGTGGATGTCGACCGACTCCTGCCCCGGCGCCACGTAGGCCAGGTCGTGCATCGCGATCTGCTCCGGCCCCACGCAGACGGGACCGCCGTCGACCAGCACCCCGTGCTCGAAGGTCGGGTCAAGCCGCAGGGTGATGACCGCGCCCGGCTGCAGGGTCAGCTCCGCCCCCAACAGCGGGGAGTATGCCGTGGCACTGGAGCTGATCGGTCCGCTCACGTTGTCGTCGGTCACCTCGAGGGAGCCGAGGAAGACCGAGAGCCTGGCGCCACTGGCGAGGTCGACGGGCTCGGGGACGTAGTGCTCGAAGCCCGGCTCGACGAAGCGCGACTCCTGCGGCAACACGGTCCACAGTTGAACACCGTGCAGGATCCGGGTGCTCTCGGTGGAGACCTCCGAGTGGGAGATGCCCGTGCCCGCGGTCATGATGTTGAGCTCGCCGGGGCGCACCATCGCGTGGACACCGGTGCTGTCCCGGTGCTCGATCTCGCCGGTGAACAGCCAGGAGACCGTCTGCAACCCGGTGTGCGGGTGCGGTGCCACGACCATGCCCCCGGTCTGGTCCACGGCATCCGGGCCGTAGTGGTCGGCGAAGCACCACGCACCGATCGTGGTGCGCCCGCGCGTGGGCAGGGAGCGCCGCACCAGCATCGCGCGCGGCCCGCCCAGCGGCACCTCGCGCGGGGAGATCACCTCCACGGCCGACGTGGACGCCTCATCGGCCTCGCCGCCGCAGAGCACCTCGGGCGGCGCCACCTCCAGGTTGCTCATGGGGGAAGGCTAGCCGCTCAGGC
>JAAYYA010000422.1 GCA_012515595.1 Actinomycetales bacterium | reverse complement strand
GTCGGTCCTGAGAGCGCCACCCCGTGCGCCCGGTCATTCGTGGGGCGGGCCGTCCTGCACCGTCGGGCGGTAGGTGAGCATCTGCAGCCGCCCGTCGAGGGTTTGGTGCTCGACGAGGTCGAGCCGGACGTCGGGCCAGCCCTGATAGACGTTGTCCTGGCCGGTCGCGCCGTTGACCACGGGGAAGATCACCACCCGATACAGGTCGACCAGCCCTGCCATCAGCAGGTCCCGGCTGAGCGAGAGGCTGCCGAGGGTGCGCATCCTGGCGCCGTCGGCCTTCATCGCCCGCACGGCCTCCACCGCGTCACCGCTCACGAGTCGAGCGTTCTCCCAGCCCAGCGGCTCGGTGAGGGTCGAAGAGAAGACCACCTTCGGCATACTCTCCAGCTCCCCGGTGTCCTCCTCGCCGGTGGCCGCGAACCCGGACATCAGCTCGTAGGTCTTGCGCCCCATCAGGACGGTGTAGTCCGTCGGCTGGCCCGCCAGCCAGTCGTAGTACTCCGGCCCGCCCATCCCCCAGAGTCCCGGCCACCCCTGCGCGGCGCCGTAGCCGTCCAGCGAGGTGATCACGTCCACCATCAGTTCACTCAACCGTCGGTCCCTTCTCGCCGGGTCCGTCGCGACCCGCGGAACCGGGGTGTGCCGGCCCCTCCTGCCAGTGTCGCCCCCACGCCGCACGGGTGGCCCATGATTTGATCACGGGCCATCGGCCGGCGGACACAGCTGAGGCGGTGGCGCCCAGGGCGCCACCGCCTCACCGGTGGTTGGTCGGAGGTGCGTGGGTCAGGCAGCAGCCTTCTCGCGCACCGCGGCGACGATCTGGTCGTAGAGACCACGCACACCGTCGACCGGTGCGGCGTCGAGGATCTCGCCCTCGGGGGTGAGGTCCTGGCCGAAGCTCAGGCCGGGGCCGTCCAGGCGCACGGCCTTGACACGGTCCAGCACCTCGCCCAGCTGGCGGGCGGCACCGGCGGCGGCACCCCAGCCGTAGCCGACGACACCGATGGGCAGGTCGGCCCACTCCGCGTGCAGGCTGTCGATCGCGTTCTTCAGGACAGCGGGGTAGCCGGCGTTGTACTCGGGCACGGCGATGATCAGGGCGTCGTACGCGCGGATCTGCTCGGACCAGGCAACGGTGCTGGGCAGGGTGTAGTTGCCGGTGGCGGGCTGCTCCGGCTCAGCGAGGAAGGGCAGGTTCACCGCGGCCAGGTCGATGATCTCGACCTCGCAGCCGTAGGGGGCCAGCTCAGAAACCCACTGGGCCACGTTCGGGCCGATCCGGGTCGGGCGCGAGGAGCTGACGATGATGCCGATCTTGTAAGAACTCATGCCTCGTTCAATAGATGACAGTTCAACTATGTTCCCGGTCGGGGCACAGTGTGCTTGGCGTCACAGCGGCAGCTGGCTCGAGAGGTCGGCGCTCACCCGTCACGGGCACTCACACCAGGTCCCGCGGGATCGTGACGTCCCAGTTCTGCGACCAGACCCGCGGGTTGCCACGCTCCTCGGCCAGCTCGTAGGCATCCAGCTGGGCGGTGATGAAGAAGGACTCCTCGTCCGAGGTCAGCACCGTCCGGGTGACGACCTCGGTGCGCCAGTCGTCACGCTCGAAGCGGCGCACCGTGCGGGTCTCGCCGCGGACCGAGTTCACGTCGTTCCAGCGGAAGCTGTACCACTCGCGGGTGTCCCGGTGGATCGTCGTCCCGGTCTCCTCGAGGCGGAAGGTGCCCTGGTCGTTGACGATCTCCAGCGTCGACACGTCCGTGGCCAGGTCGCGGGTGACCTTCCAGCTGTGCTCACCGGTGGCCAGGGTCGCCACCTCCGGACCCGGCGCCCCCTCCGGCGCCTCCAGGTCGGGCAGCGCGTCGTCCTCGGGTCGCGGCGCCCGGACCGGCAGGGACAGCCGGGTGGAGGGTCCAGTGACCACGCTCACCGTCGCCTGCACCGGGGCGGGCCAGATCAGCGGCCAGTATGACGTGGAGACCGAGATCCGTAGCCGGTGGCCGCCGGGGAAGGAGTGGGCGATCCCGTTCAGCTGCACGGCCACGTCATACTCCCGCCCGGGCTCCAGCGGCTGGGGGTCCTCGCTCCCGTCCCGGTGGGTGAGGTTCAGCACGCCGTAGGTGACGCGGGTCGCCTCGCCGGACGGACGCACGTCGCTGAGCCGCACGGCCAGCTGGGCGACGGGCTGGTCTGCCGAGACGCGGGCGGTGAAGGTCGGCAGACCGAAGATCTCCAACGGCTCCTCCAGCGGCTCGCTCTGGAAGACCAGGGCTCCCCCGTCCTCCTCCCGCTGGTCGTAGGGCAGGTCCGGCACGGCGGAGTATGACGCCCACTTGCCGGCGAACATGCCGACGCTGAGCGGCGAGCTCAG
>JAAYYA010000421.1 GCA_012515595.1 Actinomycetales bacterium | reverse complement strand
CCTGGGCGTCCCGGGCGGCGGCCCGTTGGTCGCCGGCGGCCAGGTTGACCGAGTGCGCCTGCTGGAGCGCCTCGATCGCCGCGTGGTGGTCACCGACGAGGTAGGCCGTGGTGCTCAGCGCGCGCAGGTCCTCCGCATCGAGGGTGGTCTGGTCGGCGCGCTTGAGGTGGTCGTGGGCGGCGGCCCAGTCCTGCGCCGCGTACGCCTCCCGACCTGCTGTGAGCTCGTCGATGGTCATGGCGCCTCGCCCATCGAGCGTACTCGCCCTACCTTCAAGCCACCCACGACCGAGCGCACCGTGTTGCGCTCCTACTCTCGACTGAGCGCATGGTGTTGCGCTCTCCACGTGGCACCGGGCGCGCGGTGTTGCGCACCGGCCTCCCTGAGCGGGTAGCAAACCTCACTGTCGGCGCCGGACCCTACGGTCAGGTGGTGACGTGGGTGGAGCAGTATCCGGAGGAGCGTCTGGTGGCCTACGACCCCGACTGGCCCAGCAGGTTCCTCGAGGTGGCCCAGCTGCTACGTCGGGGCCTTGGCCCCGAGTGGGTCATCGAGCATGCTGGTTCGACGTCGGTGCCAGGGCTGTCGGCAAAGCCGGTCATCGACCTCGTGCTGCGGCTTCCTGAGGGACAGGACGTCACGGAGGCGACGAGGCCGTTGCTGTCGGCGGACTGGTCCGCGCCGGTCGAGGTTGGGGACCACTGGGCAATCTTCCATCCCGCGGAGGGACGACGAGCCGCGATCGGGCACATCTTCACCGCGGTCCAGTGGCCCGAGGCGCACATGCGCCTGTTCGCGAGATGGCTGCGATCCCACCCCGCAGACCGGCAGCGCTATGAGGATCTGAAGCGGGGCCTGGTCCAGCAGGGGATCTGGGGGTCCGACTACACCCGACGCAAGGCCAGTTTCGTGCACGAGATCGTCAACTCGGCCCGTCGACATCAGGGGCTTGCCCCGATCGACTAGACCACTCGCCCGCTACGCACCGTGCGCTCGGTCGCCTGCAGGGGGGACCACACGGTGCGCTCGGTGGCACGTGTGAGCGCAACACCGTGCGCTCGGTCGGGAGAAGTGGGGGGTGTCAGGCGGGGACGTGCGCGGTGGCGGGGGAGCGCCTGAGGATCTGCTGGACCACGCGGCCGGCGTCGCGACCGGCGCCGTGCACCAGCATCGACCCGGCGGCGCTCTGGAAGGCCAGGCCGGTGAAGAACAGCCCGGGCGCCTCCTCCACGGTGCCCTTGAACTCCCGCGGCCAGCCGTGCTCGTCGAAGACGTCGAGCTCGATCCAGCGGAAGTCCTGCCGGAAGCCGGTGCACCAGACGACCGACGCCACCGGCACCGGGCCGCGGTCGCCCACGACCGGCAGGCCGGCCTCGACGCCGGTGACGTGGTCGAGGACCCAGTCGACGCCGCGCTCGGCCAGGTCGGCCTTCTGCACCCGCAGCCGCGGTCCGCCGCCGTGCAGCCGGACCTGCTGGACCTTCTTGCGGCCGATCGGGCTGGTCCGCGTCGCGATGTTTACCATCGCGAAGAGCATGACCGGCAGGACCACCTTGGCCAGCGGCGAGGTGAACGGCACCGGGATCTCCCCGGTGTCCCGCCCGGCCATCATGGTCGGCCGGGTCGCCGCCAGCTCGTAGGCGATGTCGCACCCGGAGTGCGAGGACCCGACGACCAGCACCGGCCCGTCGGGCAGCTGGTCGGGGTTGCGGTACTGGCTGGAGTGCAGCTGCACGATGCCGGGGTCGAGCTGGTCGGCGAAGTCCGGCACCCACGGCGTGCGGCCGAAGGTGCCGGTCGCGACGACGACGTTGTCCGCGGTGAGCGTCCCGGCGTCGGTGGTCACCTCGTAGCCGTCCCCGCCGTCCTGCCTGCGCAACCGGAGCACCCGCGTGCCGAGACGGACCGGCAGGGCCAGCTCCTCGGCATACCGCTCGAGATAATCGGCGAACTCGTCCTTGCTCGGGAAGTGCCACGGCGGCCCGCCGTACTCGAGTCCCGGGAGGCTGTCGAACCGTGCCGGACTGTACAGCCGCAGCGAGTCCCACTGCTGCCGCCAGCCGTCGCCGACCCGGCGGGCGGCGTCGACGACCAGGGCGTCCCGGCCCGCCTGCTTCAGGTGGTATGCCGTGGCGAGACCGGCTTGGCCGGCCCCGATGACGAGGGTCTCCAGGTGGCGTCCGTCGAGTTCTGTGTGCTGGGTTGCGTCCATGTTTCCGACGCTAGGAGAGGGGGAGCGCCCGGAGCATCGACCGGCCTACCCATCTTGACCGGGCGGGCATGGGTCAACCCACCCACTCAGGCTCAACGCTGGGTCGTGTCCTCCGGGCCGTCGTCGACCGAGCCGGAGGGCTGCTCCGCACCGCCCTCCTGGGCGTCCTGGGGAGTCTGCGCGCGCTTCGCCTGCGAGAACAGGAGGTACGCACCGACCAGCTCAAACGCCCCGAACCCAAGGAACAGCCAGGTGAGCAGGTCGGTCTGGCCGTCGGCGCGGCGCATCAGGCCGATGGCGGTGAGGAGCACGCCGAAGACGATGTAGAACCAGGCCCGACGTCGCAGGGCCGAAGGGGTGTTGCGCTCCTCCAGGAGCTGCTGGCGTCGCTCCTGGATGAGGCGGGCGCGCTCAGCCCGAGGGTCCAGAGCGGCCTCCTCGTCCTCGTCGTCTGCGCCCTCGTCCTCTGGCGCGATGGAAGTCTCATCGGCCCAGAGGTCGTCGTGGTCGCTGGCCCGGGAGGGCGCTGCCTGCGCGGCCACGTCGTCGAAGCTGCCGTCGAAGGTGTCGCCCCGCTGCGGGTCGTAGGCCTCGTAGCCGGTCTCGGCGGCGACGATCTCCACCGCCCGACGCACCAGGTCCTG
>JAAYYA010000420.1 GCA_012515595.1 Actinomycetales bacterium | reverse complement strand
GTGCGCTCGGTGGCCTGTGGGAGCGCCACGCGGTGCGCTCGGTGGCCTGTGGGAGCGCCACACCGTGCGCTCGGTCGGGTGGGGGGTAGTGGCGTCAGGTGCGGAGCACGCGGGCGAGGACGAATCCTCCGGCGCCCAGGAGGGCCACGCCGAGCGTGCCGAGTCCTAGGAGGAGGCCAGCGGGGGCACCGTCGTCGTCCGGCACCGTGATGGCCGCGTCCTCCTGGCCGTCGCCCGCGTCCGTGGTGTCGTCCGCGGCGTCGTCAGTCTGGTCCGGCTCGTCCGCCGTGGTCGCGGTCTCCTGGGCGTCGTCAGTGGCCTCCGTGGTTGGGTCGGCGTCACCGGCCGCAGCCGTGTCGAACTCCGGCACCCCGCTGACCTCACCGACCACCTGGGTGGTGATCGTGAACGGGACCGGCAGGAGCAGCTCGTCCTGGGAGGTCAGGCTGACGGCCAGGTAGTAGTCGCCGGCGATGCTGGCCCCGCCCTTGATGGTGATGTGGTCGTGGTTGGCGAAGCGCACCTCGGAGGTCGTCGCGGCCATCCGGTGCGCGCCGGTCCGGGAGAGGCTCGCGCGCTGCCGCAGGTCCCCGAGATCGGCGTTGACCTCGTCGACCTCTCCGCGGGTCGGACCGATGATCGAGAGCTCGGCCGAGTCGGCGATCGCACCGGTCGAGTCGGCCAGGGCGCCGGTCCGCTGCGGGAACTCCACGAGGGCCTCCAGGCGCTGGCCGTAGTCGACCGGCACACGGAAGAAGACGATCTCGCCGCGGGTCAGCTCCGAGGAGAAGGTCTGGCCCGGCTCGATGGCAGCCGCACCGTTGAGCGACGACCCCGCGACGATCTCACCGGCCGGGGTGCCCGGCTCCAGGCCCTGCCACTCCGGCTCGGGGGCCGGCCCGGGCAGGTCCGTCTCGTTGCTCGGCCGGGGGACCTCGTGCACGACGAGCTCGAACGGAGTGCCCAGGATCTGCTCGGAGCCGTTCTGGGCCCATACCGTCAGGATCAGCTCGTCGGCCTCCTGACACTTGTCGCTGTCACCTGAGGCGGTGGCCGCGGTGCCGAAGGAGCTGCTGGACCCTGCGCTCCAGGGCGTGCCGACCGCGCCGCCGCAGTAGCGCCCGTCGACGGTCTCCAGCCGCAACTGGTAGGCGCTCAGGCCACCTCGGTCCGGCCGCATCGTCACGCCGGCGTGGATCACCGATCTGGGCGAGGTCCGCTCGATGCGGTAGTGCTTGGCCTCCATCTCCCGGTCGGCGAGCGTGTCGGTGAACTGCCCCGCGCCGAGGACCGGGGCGTCGGCCGGCTGCGGCGTCCCCACGACCGGCTCCCCGGCGATGCTGAACGGCCGGAACGCCCGGGTGGACACCTGCTCCAGCGCGCTGGTGAGCGACTCGGTGTCGGTGGCGTCGAAGTACTGCCCACCCCCGGCGTCGGCGATGCAGCGCAACTGCTCACGCGCCCGCTCGTCGACGTCGAAGCCGACCGCGTGGATCGCCAGGTCGATGCCGTCCTCGCTGAGGTCCGCCGCCACCCCGCAGGGGTCCGGGTCGCACGTGGAGATGCCGTCGGAGACCAGCAGGATCGAGCGCTGCCCCTCACTGCCGAGGTCCGCTCCGGCCTCCTGCAGGGCGTAGGCGATCGGGGTCTCGCCGTAGGGGGTGTAGTCGGTGACGGCC
>JAAYYA010000419.1 GCA_012515595.1 Actinomycetales bacterium | reverse complement strand
TGGAGTGACCTGGCCGACCGGGCGACCTCAGACCGGCGGGACCGCCCGGTGCCGGGTGGAGAAGTGCCGGTCCCGGCGCGCGGCATACCTCAGCCGGTGCAGGAGCTCCTCGCGGAGCGCATCCGCCTCGATCACCCCGTCGATGACCAGGTCGGCGGCGAGCCGCTCGAGGTCGACGTCCTCCTCGTACTCCGCGCGGCGCGCGGCCACGAACGCGGCCTGCTCCTCGGGGTCGGTGATCTCGGCGATCTTGTTGGCGTAGACCGCGTTGACCGCCGCCTCCGGGCCCATCACCGCGATCTTGGCGGTCGGCAGGGCCAGGGTCGCGTCCGGCATGAAGCCCGGCCCGCCCATTGCATAGAGCCCGGCGCCGTAGGCCTTGCGCACCACGACGCAGAACTGCGGCACGGTCGCCTCGGACACCGCGGAGACCATCTTGGCGCCGTGCCGGATGATGCCGCCGCGCTCGACCTCCGAGCCGATCATGAAGCCCGGCACGTCGGCGAGATAGATCAGCGGGATCCCGAAGGCGTCGCACAGCCAGATGAACCGGGTCGCCTTGTCCGCGGAGTCGGTGAACAGCACGCCGCCCTTGACCGCGGAGTTGTTGGCCACGATCCCGACGGTCTCCCCCGCCATCCGGCCGAACCCGATGACCAGCTCGGCGGCGAACAGCGGCTTGATCTCGAAGAAGCTGTCGTCGTCGACCAGCCCGTCGATCACCTCGCGGATGTCGAACGGCAGCGACTCCGCCTCCGGGACCGTGTGCCGGGTGAGCGGCACCGCGGGCCCCTCCGCCTCGTAGCGCGGGGCCGGGGTGCGCCAGTTGTCGGGCACGTAGGAGAAGTAGAGCTTGGCCAGCTCGATCGCCTCGGTGTCGTCGGACGCCAGCAGGTCGCCCACCCCGGAGACGGTGCAGTGCATCCGGGCGCCGCCCATCTCCTCCAGGGAGACCTTCTCGCCGACGACCATCTCGGCCATGCGGGGGCTGCCCAGATACATCGAGGCGTTGCCCTCCACCATGATGATGAGATCGGTGAAGCTGGGGATGTAGGCGCCACCGGCAGCCGACGGACCGAACAGGCAGCAGATCTGCGGCACCTTGCCGGACAGCGCGACCTGGTTGTGGAAGATCCGGCCCGCCCCGCGGCGACCCGGGAAGAGCTCGACCTGGTCGGTGATCCGCGCCCCCGCGGAGTCGACGAACCAGAAGATCGGCAGCTCCTCGCGCAGCGCCATCTCGGTGGCCCGGATGATCTTCTCAACGGTCCGTGCGCCCCAGGAGCCGGCCTTGACGGTCGGGTCGTTGGCGACGACGATCGCCGGTCGCCCGTCGACCTCGCCGCGCCCGGTCACCACGCCGTCGGCGGGCAGCCCGGCCGCCATCGCGTTGGCGTAGCGCCCGTCCTCCACGAAGGTGCCCTCGTCGAAGAGGAGGGCGATCCGCTCGCGGACGTAGAGCTTGTTCTGGGAGTCGAGCTTGGCCCGCGCCTTCTCGCTGGGTGCGTCCGAGGCGAGGTATGCCGTGGCGAACCGGCCGCGGACATCCCCCACGTGGGCATCGGTCCCCTCCGAGGGGTCGGCGAACGGTGCCTCGCCAGGAACGGACTGCGGTGTCATGCCGCTCATGGTGTCAGGTGCCGCCTCTCAGGTCGCGTGGGGCTGCTGGTTGGTGCGGGTCGGGTCTCGCTCAGGCGGCGGGCAGGCCGAGGCCGCGGGCGATGAGCATGCGCTGCACCTCGGAGGTGCCCTCGCCGATCTCCAGGATCTTGGCGTCGCGGTAGAACCGGGCGACGGGGTACTCCTCCATGAAGCCGTTGCCGCCGAAGACCTGCGTGGCGATCCGGGTCGCGGTCACCGCGGACTCGGTGGCGTAGAGCTTGGCGATCGAGGCGGCCTGCTTCACCTCGGCCATCGAGCGCTTGCCGGCGGCGTGCTGCTCGCGCAGCCAGGCCGCCTTGTAGACCAGCAGCCGCGCCGCCTCGGTCATCACCGCGATGTCGGACACCTGGAACGAGACGCCCTGGTAGGTCGCGATCGGCTTGCCGAAGGCCAGCCGCTCCTGGCTGTAGCGCGTCGTCTCCTCCAGCATCCGCTGCAGGCACCCGACGGCGAGCGCGGCGATGGCGATGCGGCCGTCGTCGAGGGTCTTGAGGAACTGCTTGAACCCGTGGCCACGCTCGCCCAGCAGGTTTGCCTCGGGGACCCGGGCGCCCTCGAAGGTCAGGCCGTGGGTGTCGGAGATGTGCCAGCCGAGCTTGCGGTAGGGCGGCTCGACGGTGAAGCCGGGGGTGCCGTTCGGCAGGATGATCGCGCTGATCTCGGGCCGACCGTCGGGCAGCTCGCCCGTCTTGGCGGTGACCGTGACGACCGAGGTGATGTCGGTGCCGGAGTTGGTGATGAACGCCTTGGCGCCGTTGACGACCCACTCGCCGTCCTCGAGCACCGCCCGCGTCCGGGTGGCACCGGCGTCGGAGCCTGCCTCGGGCTCGGTCAGGCCGAAGCCCGCGAGCGCCTTGCCGGCCAGCAGGTCGGGCAGCCAGCGCTCCTTCTGCTCCTGGGAGCCGTAGGTCTGGATCGGGTTGATGCCCAGCCCGACGCCGGCCTCCAGGGTGATGCCCATGGCCTGGTCGACCCGGCCGAGCTCCTCGATCGCGACGCACAGGTAGGAGAAGCCCTCGTGGCCCATCCCCGCCCCGCCGAACTCCTCGGGCGCCTCGAGCCCGAACAGGCCGAGCTCTCCCATCTTCGGGATCAGGTGCACCGGGAAGTGGCTGTCGCGGTCCCACTCCTCCACGTGCGGGGCGATCTCGGCCTCCGCGAAGTCACGGACGAGTCGACGGAAGTCCTCGTGGTCGCTGCTGAGCTCGAACATCGGGTGGCCACCTTTGCTGGGCGAGGCTCTCGGGGATTGCGCTCTCGCGGTCTGCTTGACGTTAACGTAAACGTAAAGCATCATGGGGTGCTATGGCAAGTACGCAGGCAGCGCAGGCAACAGGCGACCCCGCGCCGGACGAGCCGAGGACCTGGACGATCGCGGAGGTCGCCGAGGAGTTCGGCGTGACCCACCGGGCGGTCCGCCACTACGAGGAGCTCGGCCTGCTCTCCCCCGAGCGGCGCGGCACGCAGCGCATCTTCCACCCCCGCGACCGGATCCGCCTGGCGCTGATCCTGCGGGGCCGCCGGATCGGCTTCCCGCTGGAGGAGATCCGCACGATCATCAACATGTATGACGAGCAGCCCGGCGAGGCCGGCCAGCTCCGCTACCTGCTGGCCCAGATCGACGACCGCCGCACCGAGCTGGAGAGCCGCCGCCGCGACATCGAGGACTCCCTCGCCGAGCTGGCGACCCTGGAGCGCCGCTGCCACGAGGACCTCGCCCAATTTTCGTAGTGGTTTTGCGGGTGGCCCACGCATTTTCGCAGTGGTTTTGCTGATCCGGTCGACCCGAAAAACCACTACGAAATGACGGGGACGACCAGCAAGACCCCTGAACTTTTCGCAGGGGTCTTGCCGCTCAGCCCCGCTCGGTCACCGCCCGCACCGGATGGTCCACCCGGTTGAACCGCGTCAGCTGCGTCACGTGCGAGGGGTTGAGCTCCTCGACCGTGCGCACCTGCAGCAGCTGCATGGTGCGCCGGACCTGATCGGACAGGATCGCGATCGCTCGGTCGACACCCTCGCGACCACCGGCCATCAGGCCGTACAGATAGGCCCGCCCGACGAGCGTGAACCGCGCACCGAGCGCCAGCGACGCGACGACGTCGGC
>JAAYYA010000418.1 GCA_012515595.1 Actinomycetales bacterium | reverse complement strand
GCCGGGGCCCGACGACCCGTTCCCGCCGTCCGTGGTGGACGACGCCGTGGTCACCCACGCGATCGTGGACCCCTCGGCGGTGGCGGACCAGGTCAGGGCGCTGCGCGAGCACCCGACCCAGGTGACGGTGATGGACGACGCCTCCGCTCCTTATTACGCCCTGTCCAACGACATCGCGGCGCGGCTGGCGGGGCGCGAGGGGTTCGCGGAGATCGACCCGGGGACCGGCGACCTGCTGCCGTGAGGCACGATGGGGCGGTCGCGGTGAGAGGAGCCGGAGTGGTGGAGGACGCGGGTGCCGAGCCGGTGCCTGTCGACCCCGCGCCCGTCGACCAGGAGGCCTACCGGCGGGCGATCGGTCGCTTCGCCACGGGGGTGACGGTCGCGACGACCTTCGCCGGCCAGCACGACCACGCGATGACGGCCAACTCGATCACGAGCGTCTCCCTGGAGCCGGTGCTGCTGCTCATCTCGGTGGAGCAGTCGGCGCGGTGGCACGAGGCGGTGCTCGAGGCCGGCGTGTGGGGGATCAGCATCCTGGCGCAGACCGCCCGCCCGACGGCGTCCTGGCTGAGCACCCCGGGACGGCCCCTGCACGGGCAGCTCGACCGGGTGCCGCACCACCGCGGCGCGGCCACCGGGGTCGCGCTGCTGGACGGGGCCCTGGCGACCTTCGAATGCCGCACCACCGACGTGCACGCCGCGGGCGACCACAGCCTGGTGGTCGGCGAGGTCGTCGCGATGGAGATCCCCGCGCGGGTCGAGCCGGCGCTGATCCACTTCCGCGGGCGCTACGGGCACCTGGACTAACCCCGCATTTTCGTAGGGGTTTTGTCGGTCGTCCCCGCATTTTGATAGTGGTTTTGTCGGTCCTCCGTCCTGCCGCCGCCGCGTCTTGACCGCTCGCGGCGCCGGTGCCACCGTGGACGGTCATGGGTGAGGCACCCACGGTCCCCGTGGCCGACGGCGTCGCCGTGGAGGTCCACCACCACGGCGAAGGTGAGCCGCTGCTCCTGATCCAGACCGCGCTCGCCCCCGAGGAACTGGCCCCCTTCGCCCGAGAGCCCGTGATCGCCGGTCGGTTCCGGACCATCGATCTCCGGCGCCGGGGATACGGAGCCAGCAGCCCGGCATACGGCCCCGGCTCGGTGACCGGGACGCGGGCGACTGTCTGGCGGTCCTGGCGGCGCTGGACGCCCGGCCGGCGCACGTGCTGGGTGTCAGCTACAGCGCGGCGGTAGCCCTCGAGCTGGCCGCGACCGACCCCTCGGCGGTCCGCACGCTGACGCTCGTCGAGCCCCCGCCGCGCCACGGACCGCCGGCTGCTGAGTTCACGGCCTCCAACGCCCGCCTGGTCTCTGTCTTCCACGACCAGGGCGTGACGGCCGCACTCGAGGAGTTCACGCGCGTCCTCGGCACCCCCAGCTGGCTCGCCGAGCGGGCCACGGCCGATCCCGGGCTCGTCGAGCAGGTCGAGCGGGACGCCGTCACCTTCTTCGGCTCGGACGTCCCCGCGCTGCTGACCTGGCAGTTCGATCCCGCGCGGGCCGCTGTGGTGACCTGCCCTGTGCTGTATGTCGGCGGGCTGGCCAGCCATCCCTGGTTCCGTCATGTGCACGGCTGGGTGCGTGACCTGTTCCCCGGGTGCGAGGACCACCTGGTCGCGGGGGCGGGCCACTCGGTCATCTCGACGCACCGGGGGCAGGTTGCGGAACTGGTCGCGGAGTTCGCGGCGCGGCACAGCTGAGCAGGCGACGCCCCGTGCGCTCGGTGGGGTGGCGGAGCGACGCCCCGTGCGCTCGGTGGGGTCTGTGGGCGACGCGGCGTGCGCTCGGTCGGGTGGTGGGGGTGGCCTTCGGGACTATGCTCGAAGGTCAGGACGCGGCCGTCGTTCGCATGGATAACCGGTGGTCGCGGGAGTGCACCGAACCATGCACCGCGCGGTCGACGGCGCCCGCGCGGCCGCGGCCGGAAGGAGCACGCCGATGGGCTTGAGCGACATCACCGTCAACGGCACCGCGCGCCCGTGCGCGGCGTCCCCCCACACCAGCCTGCTGGACTGGCTGCGCGACCAGGGGTGGACCGGGGCCAAGGAGGGGTGCGCCGAGGGGGAGTGCGGGGCCTGCGCGGTGCTGGTCGCCCGACCCGACGGGCCGGAGCGGACGCGCTGGGTCGCGGTCAACGCCTGCCTGCCGCCCGCGCTGTCCCTCGCGGGACAGGAGGTCGTGACCGCCGAGGGCCTGGGCACCCCGTCGTCCCCGGGGAGCGAGGGGGATCTGCACCCGGTGCAGCGGGAGATGGCCGACCGCGGCGGGTCGCAGTGCGGCTACTGCACCCCGGGCTTCGTCTGCGCGATGGCCGCCGAGTTCTACCGCCCCGACCGGGCACCGCGGGACGGGGCCGACGACCACGAGTGCGGCCCCAACGGCTTCGACCTGCACGCGCTGAGCGGCAACCTGTGCCGGTGCACGGGCTACCGTCCCATCCGGGACGCCGCCTACGCCCTGGGCGCGCCCGACCCGGGCGACCCGCTCGCCCAGCGCCGCGAGACCGCGGCGCCGCCGGCACCGTCCACCGTGGTGACCGGCGAGGACGGCGGGTTCGTGCGCCCCAGCGACCTCGCCGAGCTGCTCGCCCGCCTGGTGGAGAACCCGGAGGCCGTCCTGCTGGCGGGGGCCACCGACGCGGGCGTCGAGCGCAACCTGCGGCACGCGCGCCCGCCACTGGTGCTCGCCGTCGACCGACTCGACGAGCTGCGCCAGCTCCGGGTCGCCGACGATCACGTCGAGATCGGGGCGGCCCTCACGCTGAGCGAGATCGAGCGAGGCCTCGCCGGGGGGGTGCCTCTTCTGGACCAGTTGTTCCCGCAGTTCGCGTCCCGGCTCATCCGCAACACCGCGACCCTCGGCGGCAACCTCGGCACCGGGTCGCCGATCGGGGACGCCGCACCGGTGCTGCTCGCCCTCGACGCGAGCCTCCTGCTCGCCTCGGCGCAGGGTGAGCGGGAGGTGCCGCTGGCGGGCTACTTCACCGGCTACCGGCAGAGCGTGCGCCAGCCGGGCGAGCTGATCCGCGCCGTGCGCATCCCCCTGCCGCTGGCCCCTGAGGCCGCGTTCTACAAGATCGCCAAACGGCGGTTCGACGACATCTCCTCCGTGGCGGTCGCGATCGCGATGAGGCTCGAGGACGACTCGGTCGCCTCCGTGCGGATCGGCCTGGGTGGGGTCGCCGCCACCCCGATCCGGGCGACGACGACGGAGGAGTCGCTCGCCGGGCAGCCCTGGGTCGCGGCGACCGTCGCCCGTGCAGCAGAGGTGCTGGCTGCCGAGGGGACGCCGCTCGACGACCACCGGGCCAGCGCGCGCTACCGCTCCGCCATGCTCGGTCAGGCGCTGCTGCGTTTCCACGCCGAGCAGGACGGCAGCGGCGGGACTGACCGGACGAAACCCCTGCAAAAAGGTGCGGAGGGCGTACGAAACCCCTACGAAAATTGGGGGGAGGGGCGATGAGCACGCCACTGGCGCAACGGCCACCGCAGCCCTCGGTGGGCCAAGCGGTCTCCCACGAGAGCGCCGACCTGCACGTGACCGGGGCGGCGCTGTACACCGACGACCTGGTCGGCCGGACTCCCGGCGCCCTGCACGCCTGGCCCGTGCAGGCGCCGCACGCGCATGCCCGGGTGACCGCACGGCATACGGACGCCGCGTTGGAGGTGCCCGGGGTGGTGCGGGTCCTCACGGCCGCCGACGTGCCCGGCACCAACGACTCCGGCATCCACCACGACGAGCCGCTCTTCCCCGACGAGGTGCAGTACCACGGGCAGGCGGTCTGCTGGGTCCTCGGCGAGACCCTGGAGGCGGCCCGGCTGGGCGCCGAGGCCGTGGCGGTGACCTACGAGCCGTTGCCGACCGTGCTGACGCTCACCGAGGCCATCGCCCGGGAGTCCTTCCAGGGGGCCCACCGCACCGTCGCGCGCGGCGACGCCGAGGAGGGCCTTGCCCGGTCCACGCACCGCTTCTCCGGGGAGTTCGAGTTCGGCGGGCAGGAGCACTTCTACCTGGAGACCCACGCCGCGCTCGCGACGGTCGACGAGGGCGGCCAGGTCTTCGTCCAGAGCAGCACCCAGCACCCCACGGAGACCCAGGAGATCGTGGCGCACGTGCTCGGCCTGCGCAGCCACGAGGTGACGGTCCAGTGCCTGCGGATGGGCGGCGGTTTCGGCGGCAAGGAGATGCAGCCGCACGGGCTCGCCGCGGTCGCCGCCCTGGGCTCCGTGCTGACCGGCCGCCCGGTGCGGGTGCGCCTGAACCGCACCCAGGACATGACGATGACCGGCAAGCGGCACCCGTTCCACGCCACGTGGGAGGTCGGCTTCGACGACGTGGGTCACCTGCAGGGGCTGCGGGCCACCCTCACCTCCGACGGCGGCTGGTCCCTCGACCTGTCCGAGGCGGTCCTGGCCCGGGCGCTGTGCCACGTCGACAACTCCTACTTCGTGCCGGACATCGAGGTCCACGGCCGGGTGGCCCGGACGCACAAGACCTCGCAGACCGCCTTCCGCGGCTTCGGCGGGCCCCAGGGGATGCTCGTCATCGAGGACATCCTCGGCCGGTGCGCGCCCGCGCTCGGGCTGGACCCGACCGAGCTGCGGCGGCGCAACCTCTACCAGCCCGGCCAGAGCACGCCCTACGGCCAGCCGGTCCGCCACGCGGAGCGGCTCCAGGTGGTGATGGACGAGGTGAGCGAGCGCGCGGACCTGGCCTCACGGCATACGGACATCGCGGCCCACAACGCAGCGCACCCCCACACCAAGCGCGGGATCGCGTGCACGCCCGTCAAGTTCGGCATCTCGTTCAACCTCACCGCCTTCAACCAGGCCGGCGCGCTCGTGCACGTCTACAAGGACGGGTCGGTGCTCATCAACCACGGCGGCACCGAGATGGGGCAGGGGCTGCACACCAAGATGCGCCAGGTCGCCGCGACCGCGCTGGGCCTGCCGCTGGCCGCGATCCGGCTGGCGCCGACCCGCACCGACAAGGTGCCCAACACCTCCGCGACGGCCGCCAGCTCGGGGTCGGACCTCAACGGCGGCGCGGTCAAGGACGCCTGCGAGCAGATCCGGGAGCGGCTGGTCACCGTGGCCGCCAAGCGGTTCGGGACCCCGCCGGACGAGGTGGAGATCGCCGAGGGCGTCGTCAGCGCCGGCGACCAGAGCGTGACCTGGGACGAGCTCGTGCGCGAGGCCTACCTGGCGCGGGTGCAGCTGTTCGCCGCGGGCTACTACCGCACCGAGGGGCTGCACTGGGACGCCACGACGATGCAGGGCGAGCCGTTCAAGTACTTCGCCTACGGCGCCGCCGTCTCCGAGGTCGAGGTCGATGGCTTCACCGGCGCCTACCGGGTGCTGCGGACCGACATCGTCCACGACGTCGGCGACAGCCTCTCGCCCCTGGTGGACATCGGGCAGATCGAGGGTGGCTTCGTGCAGGGCGTCGGCTGGCTCACCCTGGAGGACCTGCGGTGGGACACCTCCGACGGCGACGGGCGCGGCCGCCTGGCCACCCAGGCCGCGAGCACCTACAAGCTGCCGTCCTTCTCCGAGCTGCCCGGCGAGCTCAACGTCCACCTGCTCGAGCGGGCCGGGGAGGACGGCGCCGTCTACGGCTCCAAGGCGGTCGGGGAGCCGCCCCTGATGCTGGCCTTCAGCGTGCGGGAGGCGCTGCGGGCGGCCGTGGCTGCGTTCGGGCCGACCGGTCACGTGGTCGACCTGGGCTGCCCGTCCACCCCCGAGGCGGTCTTCTGGGCGGTCGAGGCCGCCCGCGCCGGCACCACCGGGCCGTATGCCGTGGAGCCGGCTGCGTCGTCCCCCGCCGGGGCGTCGTCGGGCGCCGGCGGGGCGTCCTCCGGTCCCGACGGAGCGGGCGGCTGATGGACTGGTTGCGGGCGCTGCAGCACCTCCGGACCGAGGGTCGCTCCGGGGTGCTGGTCACCGTGACGGCCGTGCGGGGGCACGCGCCGCGGGAGGCCGGCGCCAAGATGGTCGTCGGTTCCGACGAGGTGTGGGACAGCATCGGCGGCGGCAACCTCGAGGCCAGCGCCGTCGCCCGGGCCCGGCAGCTGCTCGCGGCCGGCACCGGGGACCCCGAGCGGCTCGACCTGTCCCTCAACGAGCACGCCACCACGCAGTTCGGCCGGCAGTGCTGCGGCGGGGAGGTCAGCCTGCTCCTCGAGCCGGTGCCCGCCCGGCCGGTGGTCGCCGTCTTCGGCCTCGGCCACGTGGGGCAGGAGCTCGGCCGGATCCTGGCGCGGCTGCCGGTCGTCGTGCACCTGGTCGACAGCCGGGCCGCGCAGGTGGAGCAGACGCGCGGGTTGTCGCCCGACGCGCTCGCCGACGTCCACCTCACCCACGCGCCGGCGCCCGAGACCGTGCTGGACGCCCTGCCCGCCCATGCCCACGTGCTGGTGATGACCCACGACCACGCCGAGGACCTCGTGCTGTGCGAGGCCGCGCTGCGGCGCGGTGACCTGGGCTCCGTCGGGGTCATCGGGTCCAGCGCCAAGTGGCAGCGCTTCCGCAAGCGCCTGCTGGAGGCCGGTCACTCCGAGGCGGCGGTCGCGACGATCACCAGCCCGATCGGGCTGCCGGACCTGCCCGGCAAGGAGCCCGCGACGATCGCGATCAGCGTGGCGGCCGCCCTCGTGCGCACCCTCTCAGCGGATTCCGTCGTGGGGCTTGACCACCCCGCTACGGTGGAGTGAACGGCAGGATCGACCAGGGAGGTCTCGATGTTGCGCAGGCTGAGGGAACGGGTGGCCCGGCTGTTCCGACGGACCGACGGCATGACCGAGTCCACGGAGGCACCAACCAGCGGGGTGAGCACGGAGGAGGAGCGGGCGCTCCAGCGCGCGGACGTCGAGCGGGACCGCGCGGTCCGCGAGTCGCAGGTGCGGCAGGGCCAGCAGCCCGAGAGCGTCACGTACTGGTAGACCGCGTTCTCGTCACTGCTTGAGCGTGAGCAGCAGCCGGGCTTCCGGGGCTGCGCGCGTCGGTGAGTCGTGGCCCACACCGGACCTGTGAGATAACTATTCGGCATCGATCCGTGCGTCCGGGGCCACTCACGTGCTGTCGTGGGGCGTCCAGGGTCAGGAGGGCACGGCATACTGCCACAGACTCCTGAGCCGTCCATGACTCAGATCCGACACAGAGGGAAGCCGCGTGACCGAACGACAGAGCCTGCCCGAGGAGCCCCAGCGCAACGAGTGGATCGGCATCCTCGTGCGCACCCTGGTGGCGGTCCTGGTGCTCGGCGGCGGCTACTACGCAGCGGCCCAGTATCTCGGGGGCCGCATCCCCAACGGCACCCAGGTCGAGGGGGTGGACATCGGCGGGCTGAGCCCCGAGGCCGCGCGGGACGTCCTGGAGGAGCGGCTGGAGTCGATGGCCACCGACGACGTGGTCGTCCAGGTCGAGGGGGACCCCTTCACCATCGCCCCCGCGGACGCTGGCCTCACCCTCGACCTCGACGGCACCCTCGAGGGCATCACCGACGTCAGCTACGACCCGAGCGTCATGTGGGGCCGGATCACCGACGCCGGCCGCGACCTGCCGCTGCAGGTGTCCGTGGACCGGCCCGCCCTGGAGGCTGCGGTGGGCGAGCTCACCGAGGACGTGCGTATCGAGCCGGTCAACGGCACCGTCTGGTTCAGCCTCGGCGAGGTTCGGTCCACCGAGTCCGAGCCCGGCCGGGAGCTCGACGTCGCGGCCACGAGCGACGCCATCGAGGCGGCGTGGCCGCAGAACAACACGGTGGCTGCGGCCCTGACCGAGAGCGAGCCGGAGCTGGCCCAGCGGGAGATCGACCGGTTCGTGGAGGAGGTCGCCGCCCCGGCGGTGTCCGGGCCGATCGCGGTCGACGTCGACGGCGACGAGTCCAGCATCAGCACCAACCAGCTGGCCCGCCTGCTGACCGTCGTCGAGTCCGACGACCACCTGCTCAGCCTGGAGTTCGACACCGACGGCATCCTGGAGATCGTCAGCGGGCAGCTGGACGAGGCGACCGTCTCCCCGCGCAACGCCAGCCTGGTGCTCGACGACGGACGACCGGTGATCACCAAGGCGCGCGCGGGCCAGGTCGTGGACGAGGACGAGCTGATCGCGGGCGTCGAGGCCGCCCTGGCGAAGAAGGGGGACGAGCGGCGCGTGAAGGCCAGCACGGTCGACGTGAAGCCGACGGTCACCGACGCCGACGCGGCGAAGTGGGACATCTCCCGGATGGCGACCTTCCGCAGCGCCTTCCCCGGCGGTGCGGCCAACGCCGCGCGCACCGAGAACATCCGCGTCGGCCTGCGCCACATCAACGGGACGGTCGTCGCGCCGGGCGCGACGTTCAGCCTGGCCGACACCCTGGCACCGATCAGCGCGGAGCGGGGGTATGTCGAGGCGGGGGTCATCAGCAACGGTCGCCTGGTGCAGGGCATGGGTGGCGGACTCTCGCAGGTGTCCACCACCGTGCTCAACACCGCCTGGGACGCCGGGCTGCAGCTCGACGAGTTCCACCCGCACTCCTACTACATCTCGCGCTACCCGGCCGGCAAGGAGGCCACGATCTCGGTGGGCCTGCTGGACAACCGGTGGACCAACGACACCGACACCCCGGTCCTGATCCAGACCTACATCGAGGGCAGCGAGATCGTCATGACCTTCTGGGGGGACCGGCAGTTCGACGTGCAGACCGTCTCCGGCCCGCGGGTCAACCCGGTGACGCCCGAGCGGAAGACCGACGACAGCCTCAACTGCCTGCCCCAGGGGGCCCAGGAGGGCTTCCAGATCACGGTGACCCGCATCCTGAGCCGCTCGGGCGGTGAGGTCGACCGCAGCTCGTGGACCACCACCTACGCCGCGTCCCCCGAGGTCGTGTGCACCAACCCGAATGCCGGCTGAGCAGCGTGATGCCCGCCACAGAATGCGGGGCGGGTTCTTGACCGGCCCGGCCGGACGGCATACTAAGAAGTAGTCTGACTCGTGCCTCGGGCACGCGTCGGGCCGCCACACCACCACCAGAGCAGGAGCCGTCCATGACCTACGTGATCGCACAACCCTGCGTTGACCTGAAGGACAAGGCGTGCATCGAGGAGTGCCCGGTCGACTGCATCTATGAGGGCGAGCGCTCGCTCTACATCCACCCCGACGAGTGCGTCGACTGCGGTGCCTGCGAGCCCGTGTGCCCGGTGGAGGCCATCTACTACGAGGACGACGTCCCCGAGGAGTGGGCCGACTACTACAAGGCCAACGTCGAGTTCTTCGACGACCTGGGCAGCCCCGGTGGTGCGGCCAAGCTCGGCATGATCCCCAAGGACCACCCGATCATCGCAGCGCTTCCCCCGCAGGAGCACGACGAGTAACCGACCCCCGGCTGCGGGCAGGTGCTGGAGGGCCTCTGCTCGGCCAACGACTAAGCGGTGCGTCCGGCCCGAGGGCGTGCCGAACCTGAGCAGGAGGACATATGACCGACACCGCAAAACTCACCCACCAGGGCTCCGACCTCGAGCTCCCCGTCGTGCCGGCGGTGGAGGGCAACAACGGCCTCGACATCTCCTCGCTGCTCAAGACGACCGGTGACGTGACCCTCGACGTGGGCTTCGTCAACACCGCGTCCTGCAAGTCCGAGATCACCTACATCGACGGCGGCGAGGGCATCCTGCGCTACCGCGGCTACCCGATCGAGCAGCTGGCCGAGAAGTCCAACTTCCTGGAGACCAGCTACCTGCTCATCTACGGCGAGCTGCCGACCGCCACCCAGCTGGAGGAGTTCGACCAGCGGTTGCGCCGGCATACTCTCCTGGTCGAGGACATGAAGGGCTTCTTCAACGGCTTCCCGCGCGACGCGCACCCGATGCCGGTGCTCTCCTCCGCGGTCTCCGCGCTGGGCACCTTCTACCAGGACAGCCACGACCCGTTCGACCCCGAGGCCGTCGAGATCTCCACCATCCGGCTGATGGCCAAGCTGCCGACGATCGCGGCCTACGCCTTCCGCAAGAGCCAGGGCCAGCCGCTGCTCTACCCGGACAACGACTACAACCTGGTCGAGAACTTCCTGTGGATGACCTTCGGACAGCCCACCGAGGAGTACCAGCTCGACCCGGTCGTCGCCAAGGCCCTCGACCTGCTGTTCATCCTGCACGCCGACCACGAGCAGAACTGCTCCACCTCGACCGTGCGGCTCGTCGGGTCCTCCGAGGCCAACCTGTTCTCCTCCATCTCCGCCGGCATCCACGCGCTGTCCGGCCCGCTGCACGGGGGTGCCAACTCGGCGGTGCTGGAGATGCTGGACGAGATCAAGGCCAGCGGCGGTGACGTCAAGGAGTTCGTCCGCAAGGTCAAGAACAAGGAGGAGGGCGTCAAGCTGATGGGCTTCGGCCACCGGGTCTACAAGAACTACGACCCGCGCGCCGCCCTCGTCAAGAAGACCGCCCACGAGATCTTCTCCAAGGTCGGCGGCGGCAACCCGCTGCTGGACCTGGC
>JAAYYA010000417.1 GCA_012515595.1 Actinomycetales bacterium | reverse complement strand
GGGATCCCCTTGCGGACACATCGTCAGACAGACGCGCGGCCAGACGTGCTGGCCGAACCGACCCCTAGTCGAACCGCCGTAGGCCATGTCGACTGAGACCTCCGACTGCATGACTATGCACTCACTGTGAGACCTCTCAAACGTCCCCATCTGCCGCCGACAGTGAACCGCTACTTTGCACGACCAGCCGCGGCGGACTCGAGCGTGCAAGGTCCGCCGCTCAGGGTTGTGCAACCTTCGCTGCATCTCAACATTAGTAGAGGGCGTGGGCAAGGTCACTGTCGATCACGAGGCGGTCGACGACGCCGCTGCGGAGCACCGCCCGCGTCGCGTCGGCCCGCTCGGTGCCACGCGAGAGCGCCACGACTGTCCGGGTGTGCCGCAGCTGGTTCGCCGACACCGTGATCAGGCGGTCACTCAGCTCGGGGCGCACCGCGGTGCCGTCGGCCGCGAAGAACACGCCCATCGTCTCTCCCACCGCGCCGGCTGCTGCCACGGCCTCCCTGGCCTCCGCCGTGGCCGCATCGTAGATCGTCGAGACACCCGGGCCCCAGGCACCGATGCTGCACACCGCCACCGTGACCTGCTCGGCCGCGGCTAGCGCCTCCCGCACGTCGGGCTGGGAGCGCAGCGCCTCGGCCCCGGCCGCGGTGGGCATGATCAGCGGTGCGTGGAAGACCCGGGTGCTCCCCCGGGTGACCGCCGCCGCGTGCCGCACGAGGTCGACGGCGGACTGCTCCCCGGGCTGGACCAGCGAACCGCACAGCTGCACGACCGGCACCGGGGGCAGCCCCTGGAGGGCGTCGACCACCCGGTGCACCGTGCGTGACCACGGCAGGCCCAGGCAGTCCTCGGCGGTGAGAACGCCGGCGAGCAGGCGGGCTCCGGCGGCCCCGAGCTCGGCACCGAGCAGCGGCTCCGGCAGGTCGGAGGCGACCACCCGGCACTCCTGCAGACCAAACGCCTCACGGACCCGCACCGCCAGCGGGTCATCGGCCTCGTGGGGGTCCACGATCTGGATGCGCACCGTGCCCTCGGCGCGGGCCAGGTCCAGCAGACGGGCGACCTTGAACCGGCTGATCCCGAGTGAGCTGGCGATGTCCACCTTGCTCTCGTCGGCGAGGTAGTGCCGGCGGGCGACCGTGACTGCCAGCCGGGAGTCGTCAGCGTCGCGGGCTGCGTCCACGGGTCCTCCTTCAGCCACGGCGGCCACCGTGTCACGGGCAACGCCCATTGACAGCGGCGGGCGAGCGGGGCCATACTCACAAGTGCTCTATTGAGCATACCTTCCACTCTTATGAGCAAGACTGGGGGGTGGGGCAGTGAGCCAAGGAGGGCTCGAGATGGCGATCAACCCGTTGCACGGGGCACCGCGAGTCCGCGTGGGCGGATCGGCATGAGCGCACCGAAGCCGGCCTACGACCGTTCCGGGATCTCGGCGGGCATCGCCCACTTCGGGGTCGGTGGCTTCCACCGCGCACACGAGGCGGCCTACCTGGACACTCTGATGGCGCAGGGACAGGCCCAGGACTGGGGCATCGTCGGCATCGGCACCATGCCCGGCGACGTCGCCATGCGCGACGCCCTGGCCGGGCAGGACCACCTCTACACGCTGGTGGTCAAACATCCCGACGGGCGGACCGAACCACGGACGATCGGCTCGATCATCGACTACCGCTTCGCCCCGGACGACCCAGACACCGTGCTGTCACTGCTCGCCGACCCGGCGATCCGCATCGTGAGCCTGACCGTGACGGAGGGCGGCTACCACGTGCACCCGGTCACCGGCGAGCTCGATGCCACCGACCAGGACCTGGCCGCCGACCTGGAGACACCCGAGCGACCGAAGACCGCCTTCGGGTTCCTGGTCGAGGGGCTGGCGCGGCGCAGGGCAGCCGGCCATGCGGCATACACGGTCATGTCCTGCGACAACGTGCCGGGCAACGGCGACGTAGCCCACCGGATGATCACCGCCTTCGCACGGCTGCGCGACCCGGACCTGGCCGACTGGATCGAGACCGAGGTGCGGTTCCCCAACAGCATGGTGGACCGGATCACCCCGGCCACCACGCCCGAGGACATCGCGGCGCTCAAGGACGAGCACGGCATCACCGACGCCTGGCCGGTCGTGTGCGAGCCCTTCACCCAGTGGGTGCTGGAGGACTTCTTCGGGGACGGGCGACCACCGTGGGACCAGGCCGGCGTGCACCTCGTGGAGGACGTCGAGCCCTACGAGCTGATGAAGCTCCGCCTGCTCAACGGCAGCCACCAGGCCATGGCCTACCTGGGCTACCTCGCGGGCCACCGCTACACCCACGAGGTGAGCACCGACCCACTCTTCGTCAGCTTCCTGCGGCGCTACCTTGCCATGGCCGCACCGACCGTTCCAGAGGTGCCGGGGATCGCCCTGGCCGACTACCAGGATCAGTTGCTCGAGCGTTTCGCCAGCCCCGCCGTGCGGGACACTCTCGCCCGCCTCTGTGCCGAGGCCTCCGACCGGATCCCCAAGTTCGTGCTGCCGGTGATCCGCGAGCAGCTGCGCCGGGGCGGCCCGGTCGAGGCCGGCGCGCTGGTCGTGGCGGCCTGGGCACGCTACTCGGAGGGCACCGACGAGGACGGTGCGGCCATCGAGGTGGTCGACCGTCGCCGGGACCAGCTGGCCGCCGCAGCAGCCCGGCACGACACCGACCTGCTCGCATTCCTGGCCGACCGCGAGCTCTTCGGCGACCTCGTCGACCACGAGGCCTTCACCACCGCCTACACCCAGGCCCTGGCGAGCCTGCGCCAGACCGGGGCGCGGGACACCGTCCAGCACCTGGTGGGGGCGGACCCGGACCAGGAGGTCACCCCATGAGACGACGCACCATTGCATCGACGACCCTGAGCCTGACCGTCGGCGTCGCGGCCACGCTCAGCGCGTGCTCCTCCTCCGATGACGAACCAGCGGGCTCGGACGCGACGCTGACGATCGCCACGGTCGACAACGGCGACATGATCCGCATGCAGGAGCTCGCCGCCCACTTCACGACCGAGCACCCCGACATCACCATCGCCTTCGAGACGATGCGCGAGGGCGAGCTGCGCCAACAGGTCACCACCGACATCGCCACCGAGGCGGGCCGGTTCGACATCGTCACCCTCGGCCCCTATGAGACGCCGCTGTGGGCGGAGAACGAGTGGCTGGTCCCCCTCGACGACCTCGGGGACGACTACGACATCGACGACATCATTCCGAGCATCCGCTCGAGCCTGTCCTATGAGGGCAGCACCTACGCGGTCCCGTTCTACGGCGAGTCCTCGTTCACGATGTATCGCACCGACCTGTTCGACGAGGCCGGGATCGAGATGCCCGAGCAACCGACCTGGGACGACATCCTGGCGGCGGCTGAGCAGTTGGACGACCCGTCGGGCACCCGCGGCATGTGCCTGCGCGGGCAGGCCGGGTGGGGCGAGAACGTCGCCCTGGTCACCGCGATGGCCAACTCCTACGGCGGGCGGTGGTTCGATCAGGAGTGGGCACCCCAGTTGGAGACCGAGCCCTGGACGCGGGCAGTCAGCACCTATGTGGAGCTCGGGACGTATGCCGACGCCGGGTCGGCCGAGCTGGGCTACAACGAGAACCTCGACCTGTTTCGGGAGGGCCGCTGCGCGATCTGGGTCGACTCGACCGCCGCCGCGTCCTTCGTGACGGCGCAGGACTCTCAGGTGGCCGACTCGGTCGGTTTTGCCCTGGCACCGAACACCGGCCTCGACGTCGGCAGCAACTGGCTGTGGGCCTGGGCGCTCGCGATCCCGGAGAGCTCGACCCAGCAGGACGCGGCCCGCGAGTTCGTGGCCTGGGCGACCTCACCGGAGTACACCGAACTGGTCGCCGAGGAGTTCGGCTGGTCCAACGTGCCGCCGGGCACCCGGACCTCCCTCTACGAGAACCAGGACTACCTCGCCGAGGCACCGTTCGCGCCGCTGGTGCTGCAGTCGCTGGAGAGCGCCGACCCCGACCAGCCGACGGTCGACGACGTGCCCTACACCGGCATCCAGTACGTCACGGTGCCCCAGTTCCAGGGCATCGGCACCGCCGTCGGCAACCAGCTCGCGGCCGCCCTGAGCGGGGAGACCCCCGTGCCCGAGGCCCTGCAGAACTCGCAGTGGGTGACCGAGAAGGTCAGTGAGCGGATCCGCTTCACCGAGGAGGACTCATGAGCGCCACGATTCCCGGTGGCGAGGTCACCGACGCCGAGCTCGCCGCGATGGACCCGGAGCAACTGCCGGTCCCCGAGCAGCGCACCCACGGCCTGGGCCACTTCGCGGGCCTGTATGCCGCCGAGCACGTGGCAGCCACCGAGTTCGTCTTCGGCGCGACCTTTGTGGCCCTGGGCGCCGGCATCTGGGACATCCTGATCGGCCTGATGATCGGCAACACGCTCGCGGTGCTGAGCTTCCTGCTGATCACCGCGCCGGTCGCCACGCAGACCCGGCTGAGCCTCTACACCTACCTGCAGAAGATCGGTGGCGACTCCTTCTCCCGGCTCTACAACGGGGCCAACGCGGTGATCTTCGCGGTCATCTCGGCGGCGATGATCACCGTGTCCGCCACCGCCGTGCGCCGGATCGTCAACGTCCCGGCGCAGACCGAGGCCTACCCGACCAGCTTCGTCTTCGTGCTCATCGCGGTCGGCTTCAGCCTGGTGGCCGTGCTGGTGGCGGTCTTCGGCTTCAACACCCTGGCCGAGTTCGCGAGCATCTGCGGGCCGTGGCTGATGGTGATGTTCACTGTCGGAGGGATGGCGCTGTTGCCGTCGCTGACCGAGTCGATCACCGGCACGACCCAGTTGCGCAGCTTCTCCGACTTCGTGGACGTGGCCAGCGCCTCGGTCTTCACCGGGATCAATGCCGAAGGTGAGCCGGGCATCGGGATGCTCGAGGTCGCCGGCTTCGCGTGGGCGGCCAACACCTTCGCGCACTTCGGCCTGATCGACATGGCCCTCCTGCGCTACGCCCGCAAGAGCTGGTACGCCGTGGGCACCAGCACCGGCATGGTCTTCGGTCACTACGTGGCCTGGATCTCGGCCGGCCTGATGGGCGCCGCCGCGGCCGGCATCATGGTCACCTCGATCACCATGCTGGACCCCGGCGACGTGGCGTGGTACGCCCTGGGCTTGGCCGGCTTCGCGGTCGTCATCGTCGCGGGTTGGACCACGGCGAACTCCAACCTGTACCGGGCGGGCCTGGCGACCCAGGCGGTCTTTCCCTCGGTCTCGCGCACCAAGTGCACCCTGCTGGTCGGCATCGGCGTGGTCGTCGCGAGCTGCTTCCCCTTCGTCTACAAGAACATGCTGCCGCTGCTGACCTACGCCGGCCTGATCCTGGTGCCGATCGGCGGCATCGTGCTGGCCGAGCACTTCCTGTTCCCGCGGCTGGGCTACAGCAAGTTCTGGATGCGCTTCAAGGGCATCAAGGACAACTACCCGGCGATGATCACGTGGGGCCTCGCCCTGGTGGTGGGCTTCGGGCTGAACGTCCTGAACTTCTTCCCGTACTACTACCTGTTCCTGCCGACCTGGATCTTCTCCATCCTCTGCTACACCTTCCTGGCCGGGCGGGCCGGCGCGAAGGAGCAGTATCCGGAGCAGGAGGCGCGGGAGGAGGCGTACCAGGAGCGGATCAAGGAGTATCACGCCTCGATCGCCGAGAGCGAGGACGTCACCCACCTGAAGGATCGCACGGCCCTGACCCGCGCCATCCGGGCCGTGTGGATCATCGCGCTGATCGTCTGCCTCGTCTTCGCCTGGCGGGTGCTGTTCAACAGTCCGGACCTGTTCACCTACTACGTCAACCTCGAGACCTTCTACACCGTGGCCGCCTGGACGACCGTGGTCTACTTCGTCGCGGCATACCTCGGTCTGCAGCGCTCCAAGCGGGTCATCAGGGCCCTCGCCCGGGAGCACGACCGCAAGGGCCCGCCGACCGACCAGTCGGTGCACCGCAAGACCCGCCAGTCGGTGCGGTTGGAAGGTTAACCGTTGCGGAGCCGGGCCGCCTGCCTGGTCAGGTGGTCTCGCTCGGCGGTGCTGGTCGCCTCCTGTGCGGCCGTGGCATAGAGCCCCGCGGCCCGCGCGGTCTCCCCGGCCCGCTCGCGCAGGTAGGCCTGCGCCGCCGTGTGTCGGGGCACATCGACCGACACCTCGCCCAGGGCACGCAGCCCGGCCTGCGGACCGTCAGCCTCCCCCACCGCGACGGCACGGTTGAGGGCGACGACCGGGTTGTCGGTGCGGGCCGCCAGCTCGTCATACCACTCGACGATCTGCACCCAGTCCGTCTCCCGGGTGTTCGGTGCATCGGCGTGCAGGGCGGCAATGGCTGCCTGGATCTGGAACTCCCCCAAGGCGTCACACGCCAGAGCAGCCTGCAGTATGCCGATCCCTTCGTTGATGAGGTGGGTGTCCCACAGGCTCCGGTCCTGTTCGGCGAGGGTCACCAGTGCCCCGTCGCGGGTGAACCGGGAGGGCCGACGGGCATGGTGCAACAGGAGCAGGGCGAGCAGCCCGGCGGCCTCGGGGTCGTCGGTCTGCGACACGAGCTCACGGGTCAGGCGGATCGACTCGGCGGCCAGGTCGACGTCACCGGTGTAGCCCTCGTTGAAGATCAGGTAGAGCACCTGCAGCACCCGCCCGAGGTCCCCCGGGCCCGTGAGGCCCTCGGCAGCCACGGTGCGCTTGGCCCGGCTGATCCGCTGCGCCATCGTCGACTCGGGCACCAGGTAGGCCTGCGCGATCTGACGCGTGGTCAGGCCGCCCACGGCACGCAGGGTCAGCGCAACGGCCGAGGAGGGACTGAGCGAGGGATGGCAGCACAGGACCAGCAGCTGCAGCGTGTCGTCGGCCTGTTCCGTGGGCCCGGGCGGTGGCTCGTCGAGCTCGGCCTGCTCCCGCCTCCGGCGCGCAGTCTGCGAGCGGTGCGCGTCGACGTACCTGCGCCACGCAACGGTGACCAGCCAGGCCCTCGGGTCGCTCGGCACGCCGATGCGCATCCGGCCGATGTCCAGTGCCCTCGTTGCCTGCAGCGTGCGCCGCGGTTCATGGCACTGCCGGCCTACGAGGTTGTGTTGTGACCCCGGCGACGACGACACCCACCTCGAGTGTCAAGGGACATCGGTTTCTGCCCGGTAGCGGACGTGGGTCCTGCCTGGTGGCGGTCACGAGAGTTGCCCGGTGGTGGCCATGGGATCTGCCCAAGGGGGCTGGGGTGGCCACCACCGGTGCTGG
>JAAYYA010000416.1 GCA_012515595.1 Actinomycetales bacterium | reverse complement strand
CTACACCAGCAACTCCTCTGGAAAAGGTCGCGAGGGGCAGCGAGAACCGCTGACCGGGCAGCCCCGCACGGGGCACACGTGACCGCGCACGAGGAACGGTGCACGACCATGTGCTGATCGAGTCCCGGACGAGGGTGGGTCAGGGGCACTCACCCGGTCGAGATCCCCTCTGGGGAGCGCTGGCGAACTCAGTCAAGCGCGACGGTCTCGAGCACCATCACCTCGGGGGAGCCGGCGAGCGCCGGCGAGTTCTCCGGGACCGCCCAGACCTGGGAGCGCAGGAACTGCAGGAAGGCGTGAGCCTGGTCGGTGGTGTCGAACTCGAGGTCGATCACCACCCGGGTGTCGTCGTCGTCCGGGTGACGGACCGACTCCGACGTGACCCCTGCCCGGCGACGGACGTCGGCCAAGCGCCGGTAGGCGGGGGTCCAGGTCGCGAGGTCGGTGACGGGGTGCTCGATGTGGAGGGAAGCCATGTCGACGACGTTAGGCAGCCCAGCCGCTGCCCGGTATCCCAGGAAGTTGGGGTCTTCACAGGTTCAGCGGGTCCAGCGGGCCTACGATCGCCGGTGTGGACGAGCGGGCCGCGCGTGCGGAACAGGTCGAGACGCTGCGCCGCACGGTCGGTTTCGACGCCTATGCGTGGGTCCTCACCGACCCGCTGACCGCGGTCGGAAGCTCACCGCTGGCCGACGCGCCCTGTCTGCCGGAGCTACCTCGCCTGATCCGGCTCAAGTACCTCACGCCCGTCAACCGGTGGACCGGTCTGGATCCTCCCGTTGCGACCCTGCGCTCGGCCACCGGCGACGACCGGGCCAAGAGCCTGGTCTGGCGGGAGCTCCAGTCGTCGTATGACGTCGGTGACGTCGCGTCGCTGGTGTTCCGCGACCGGCACGGGACCTGGGGCTTCCTCGACCTGTGGCGGTCGGGCACGGACGCCCGGTTCTCGGCCACCGAGGTGGCGCACCTCGCCGGCCTGGTCGCCCCGGTCACCGCCGCCCTCCGGGAGGCGGTCGGCCGCACCTTCGACGACGTCGCGCCCGCGCCGGCACGTGGTGGCCCGTCGGTCCTGGTGCTCTCACCCGACTTGGAGGTGCGCGCCCAGACCGCCGAGAGCGAGGCGGTCCTGCGCACCCTCCTGCCCCCGTGCGCCGACCGCCGCCCGGTCCCCGCAGCCGCCTACAACGTGGCCGCACAGCTGCTAGCCGTCGAGTCCGGGGTCGACCAGCACCAGGCCGCGGCGCGGGTGCACCTCGGGGGCGGGACGTGGCTCACCCTGCGGGCCGCCCGGGCGGACCCGGCGGACCGCGAGCCGGAGGCGTCCGCGCGCGACATCGCGGTGTCGATCGAGCCGTCGTCCCCCGCGGAGCGCGCGGACCTCTACGCCCGGGCCCACACGCTCTCGCCCCGCGAGACCGACCTGCTGCTCCTCCTCCTCGAGGGCGCGGACACCAGGACGGTGGCCGCGCGGCTGTTCCTGTCCGAGCACACCGTCCAGGACCACCTCAAGTCGGTCTTCGCCAAGACCGGCGTGCACACCCGGCGTGCCCTGCTGGCCCGGGTCACCGGTCGCTGACTACTGGATCCCCTCCTCGATCACGGCCGTTAGGTCGGCGATCGCGGCCCGGTCGCCGGTGATCGTGAGGTGCGAGATGTCCCTGCGACCCCAGACCCACGCCGACAGGTCACCGGCGCTCCCCCGGAGGGTCGCGTGCTGCGCGGCGGCGTCCTGGGCGGCGCGGTCCCCGACCGTGGGCTCCCCGACGAGCTCGCAAGCCGGTTCGTCGTAGCTCGTGCCGCTGGACGGGCTGGTCCCGGTGAAGCGGCCCAGCCGGACGTGCAGCGGTGCCGCGTCATCCGGCTCGATCCGCACGGACCGGCCCGACGGGGTGAACGTGCCCCACTCAGGGGTCCCGCCGTACATGGTGGTGAACGCCTCGTCCAGGGAGTCCGCGGCGAGCGCCGGGTCCAGCGGCGTGACATCGCCGACGGTGAGCTCGGCGTCGAGCCGGTGGATCAGGGCCTCGTTGGCCTGGCGCCGCCGGACGTAGCCGACGGTCTTGTCGTCGGCCCACATCCAGACCGGCTCGGCCGGGTCGGCCGACGACAGCGCCTCCACCAGCGCCCCGTGCGCGTCCTCGAAGAAGGTGACCAGTCCGGCCTGTGACGCCGGGCGCGACGGCTTGTCAACCTCCGCCGGCTCCGGGTCCTGCAGCCGGCGACCCACGATCGTGGCCCAGAACCACTGCACCTCGCCCAGGTGCCAGAGCAGGTCGGCGGCGTCCCAGTCCGGGCAGGACGGGACCCGCAGCGACGGGTCGGCCTCGCGGAGGACCGCCAGGAACCGCGCGCTGTCGGACCGCAGGTGGTCGACGTAGTCCAGGGCCACACGACGAGCGTACGCGCATGCGGTCCGCCGCGGACACGAAAAAACCCCGCCACGGGGCGGGGCAGATTCGGCAGGATGCTTGGGTGGAGCTGAGGGGATTCGAACCCCTGACCTTCTCATTGCGAACGAGACGCGCTACCAACTGCGCCACAGCCCCAAGGTGTACCGGCGGCTACAGACTGTAGCACCGGCATACCCGATTTTCCGATTCGGCCGGGCCTGGGACGGCGGCACACCCCGGCCCGCGGCTCACCGGTGGGTCAGAGCTCGGCCAGGTCCTCCGCCGTGGGTTCCCACAGACCGGCCGCGGCGTTGCTCCGCACCTGGTCCGCACTGGTCACGCCGGCGATCACGGAGGCGACGGCGGGCTGGGCCGCGAGCCCGCCGATGGCCACCTGGAGCAGGCTGAGGTCGCGCGCCTCGGCATACGCCTCCAGCCGCTCGATCTCGTCCCAGTCGGCGCCGGCGAGCCGGTCGGCCTGGGCCTCGGCCGCGAGCCGCGTGCCCTCGGGCGCCGCCTGGTCCCGGCGGTACTTGCCGGTGAGCAGTCCGAACTCCAGCGGGAAGAAGGGCAGTATGCCGACACCCGCGGTCTCGCAGGCCGGCACCAGTTCGTCCTCGGCCTCGCGGTCGAGCAGGGAGTACTTGTTCTGCGCGGAGACGAACCGGCTGTAGCCGCCGGTGCGCGCGGTCCACTCGGCGTCCACAACCTGCCAGCCGGCCAGGTTGCTGGACCCGATGTAGCGCACCTTGCCCTCGGTCACCAGCTCGGACAGTGCGGCGAGCGTCTCCTCGATCGGGGTGGCCGGGTCCGGCCGGTGCAGCTGGTAGAGGTCGATCCAGTCGGTGCCGAGCCGGCGCAGGCTGGCCTCGACCGCCTTGCGGATGTAGCGGCGCGATCCGCGCGCGCCCCAGTCCGGCCCGTTGGCGCCCTGCATGTCCATGCCGAACTTGGTGGCCACGACGACGTCGTCACGCCGGGCGTTGAGCGCCTCGCCGAGGAGGGTCTCGGACTCCCCGCGGCCGTAGGTGTCGGCGGTGTCGAAGAAGGTGATGCCCACCTCGATCGCGGCGTCGACGATCTCCTGCACGACGTCACCGCCGATCCGGGTGCCGAAGGCGTTGCAGCCGATGCCGACGGTGCTGACCCGCAGGCCGGAGTCGCCCAGCGGGCGGTAGGTCATCTCAGTCATGGCACCAACGTAACGCCGGACGCGGTCCGTCCCGACGGCAGGTGCACCCCTTGGCGGACTCAGCCCGCGGCGGCCGCGGCGTTGCGCTTGCGGATGATGTGGGAGATCCACAGCAGGAAGAGTTGGTGCACGGGCGGCACCGACGGGTCGACGTCCAGCACGGGGCGGGACGACCAGGCGCCCGCGGTGTGCGCCGTGCCGACGCGCTGACCGTCCCGCAGGACGCGCTGGGTCCTGCCGAGGAAGCCCTCGGAGCCGATCTCGTAGGTGACCCCGTCCCCCGTGACGGTCCAGGCGTCGCGCCACCAGTTCGGCTTGGTGGCGCGCAGGACGGCCCGGGGGTTGCGGGCCGACCGGGCGACCCGCTCCTTGCCGTCCCGCTCGAACCGCCAGGTCTCGCCGCCGATCACCAGCTCGGCGCCCTCGCGCCAGAACTCCGGGTCGGCCGTGGCCACCGGCTCGCCGTCCAGCAGGATCGGCACCAGCCCGTCCTTCTTCGCACCCCACTCCAGCATGGGGACCAGCCTACGCACGACGGACGTCGGGGCCGCGGGGACCTGGCGGTCTCCCGGGCTACTGGCCCTCCGGTGTCGCGAGCACCCCGATGATGTCGCGCCCCTCCAGGTGGAGCCGCGCCAGCACGACGTCCTGGTCGCCGCGCTCCCAGGTCGCCCCGAGGGAATCGGGGATCCCCGAGCCCCCCTCGACCCGCTCCCAACCCCGCTCGGTGAGCCATGCGTCGTAGTGGTCGATGACGGCGTCGGCCCCCGAGTCGGTGACGTCGTACAGCTGCTCCCAGGAGACGGGCGTTCCGTGGGTCTGACTCACCGACAGCAGGACGATGTCGAGCTGGGTCTCGGCCGTGACATGGTCGAGCAGGGCGACTCCGTCCGGGGTGTCGGGCAGCTCGATCGGGTCGGACCCGGAGCACGCGGAGAGCAGGAGCGCCCCGCAGAGCGCGACGACGGCCATGGCCCGGACTTTCACGAGTCTTCGCACAACCAGTGGACGTTAGCAGCCGGGGTCCGGTTCCCCGGTGTCCCCGCGAGGACATACCGTGTCGCCTCGTGGACCTGGTGGTGGCGCCGACGCGGACGGGGGTGCTCGTCGCTGCCTCGCGGTCCACGGGAGCGCCTCCGGCCGACTCGCTCCCGCAGGCACTGGCCACCGCACCCGAGGGCCGGCTGTCCCTGGGCTGGGACCAGGCCGCCGCCTGGATCGGCGAGCAGGAGTCGGCCGGTCAGGACATCCGCTGGGTCTGGCCCGACACCGCCGCGGTCTATCCCCGGCTGCTCGCCGCCGGCACCCGGGTCGGCCGGTGCGTGGACCTGCGGCTGTGCCACGCCATCCTCCACCTGGCAACCTCCGATCCGTGGGCGCCGCCGCCCTGGCTGGTTCCTGGTCCGGTCGCGGACACCGCCCCCACCCTGCTGGACGACATCACCCCCGACGCCGGGCCAGCCGTGGAGGACGTGCTGGCCGAGCACCAGCGACAGGTGGCCGCCGTCGCGGCCGCGGAGGAGCCCGGCCGGCTGCGCCTGCTGCTCGCCGCCGAGTCGGCCGGCGCGCTGATCGCGGCCGAGATGCACGCCGACGGGCTCCCCTGGAACCGCGACCGGCACGACGCGATCCTCACCGCCGAGCTGGGGCCCCGGCCGCCGCGCGGGATGCGGCCCGAGCGGCTCGAGCAGCTGGCCGCCCGGATCCGGGAGCTGCTGCACGCCCCGGGACTCAACCCCGACTCGCAGGCCACCCTGCTGCGCGCCCTGCGGACCGCTGGCCTCGACGTCTCCTCCACCGCCAAGTGGGAGTTGTCCGGCCAGGCACACCCGGTGGTGGAGCCGCTGCTGGAGTACAAGCGGCTGGCCCGGCTGCTCTCGGCCAACGGCTGGAGCTGGCTGGACACCTGGGTCGACCACGGGTCGGAGGGTCGGGCGGACCGGTTCCGCACCGACTACGTCCCCGGCGGTGTGGTGACCGGCCGCTGGGCCACCAGCGGGGGTGGCGCCCTGCAGATCCCGAAGGCGGTGCGCGGTGCGGTCGTCGCCGATCCCGGCTGGCGGCTGGTGGTGGCCGACGCCGCGCAGGTGGAGCCGCGCGCTCTGGCGGGGATGGCCGCGGACCTCGCCCTCGCGCGGGCCGGGCAGCACGGCGACCTGTATGCCGGGCTGGTCGCCTCGGGCGTCGTCGACACCCGGGACCGGGCGAAGGTCGGCATGCTCTCGGCCCTCTACGGCGGCACCGCCGGGGAGGCCGGCGTGCTGCTGCCCCGGCTGCGGCGGGCCTACCCGCTGGCCACCGGCCTGGTCGACCACGCCGCCGAGGTGGGCGAGCGCGGCGGGACCGTCCGGACCTGGCTGGGCCGCACCAGCCCACCGCCGGGTCCGGCCTGGCAGGACGTCCAGGGCCGGGCCGGCGAGACCGACGCCGACCGGACCGATGAGCGCCGGGCGCGCAGTCAGGCCCGCGACCGAGGCCGGTTCACCCGCAACTTCGTCGTGCAGGGGACCGCGGCGGAGTGGGCGCTGTGCTGGATGGCCGAGACCCGCCGGCGGCTCCGGGAACTCCCGGCGCCGCCGGACCAGGCAGGCATCGCTCCCGGACAGGGACGCCCGCATCTGGTCTTCTTCCTGCACGACGAGATCGTGGTGCATACACCGTGGCCGTTGGCTGACCAGGTCGCGGTGATCGTGCAGGAGGCGGCCAGCGCTTCCGGGCGGCTCCTCTTCGGCGAATTCCCGCTTTCGTTCCCTCTCCATATCGCCATCGTGGACACGTATGCCGACGCGGAAAAAGAGGCCTCATAGGCCTCCCAGCACGCCGCATCACGCGTATACCCTGTGGGGATGCAAGGGAAGGCACCGCGCCAGCCCCGTGTCGCCCCTAGGTGGGGTGCAGTCAGCGCGATGGTGCTCGCGCTGTTCGTCGTGTGCGCTTCAACTCTCTTCCTCATGCGGCAGCCACCGACGCCCCCACAGGTCGCCGCCGGCGAGGTCCCCACCGTGACTCCGCAGTCGTCACCCGACCAGGCCACGGGTCTCCATGTCTACCTGGTGCCGCACCCTGACGACGAGCTCTCTGCCTGGACCTCTCTGATCGAAGGGGGCGACCTGCACCCCGTGATGGTCGTCCTCACCCAGGGCGAGGCAACGGATCGGTGCGAGGTCACGGAGTATTCGATCCACCTGGCCACCGGCCTGGGGGAGATCCCGCCCCGACCCGATCCGAGCACCGAGGAAGCCACTGCGGCCACCTGCCGCGAGGCGCGCATGAGTTCGTTCCAAGAGGTGCTCACCACCGCGACCGTGCACACGCCGGCGGTGGCCCTTGACTGGGCCCACTCCCGGTTCGTCGAGGTCGGAGGCCACCCCGTCACGGTCGTGCCCGGGATGGCCGCGACGTTGCTCCTCCTCGACCTCGGTGACGACACGCTGACTGCCGACCGCGTTGAGGAGATGACGCGGCTTCTGCTGGAAAGCACCGACGTCGGGCTCCCCGACCTCCCAGTCACCCGGGTCACCGCCTCGGCCTACTACGCCACGCAGCACGCTGCCGACAGGTCCAGCTGCAGCGACACTGCCGTCTGCCTCCCCGGCGAGCCGTCCTACGTGTTTGACCGTCCGGACCACCTGGCGGCCCGGGACGCTGCCCGGTCACTGGCCCCGCTGACCGAGGAGGGCAGCTGGCTCGTCACCCATCCCGATGACCTGGCGGCCAGTCGGCATCTCGCGCTCCCAGTGCCGATCTATCAGCAGTTCATGGGCCTCGGACCGGGGGACCCGCCAACCGCCCAGCGGCTGGGGAGCTACCAGCAGGCCTATGGCTGGCTGGCTTTTCCGGACGCCTGGCGTCCTGGCGACCTCCCGTTGGAACGTTTTCAGGTGCTGTTCCCCAGGGTTCAGTCCTATGAGGTGGTGACTCCGTGAGTGACCTGCCCATGACGCAGGAGGATCCCGTCCGCAGCCCCGCTGAGCGGGTGAGCACCCGCCCAGCCGATCCGGGCGTGGGTCACCCGGCGCGCTCGGCGCGGATCACGTCGTTGGACGTGGCCCGAGGGTTTTTCCTCCTCGTCGCCATCGTGTGCGCCTCTGTGATCCCACCCGTCCCCTGGTGGCTCCAGCACGCACCCTGGTCCGGTGTGACCTTCGTCGACCTACTCTTTCCGCTCTTCGTGTCACTCTCCGGGGTTGGCATGGCCTTCCTCTACCGCCGGAACGCCACGTGGCAACGGACCGCCCGTCGGGTCATCGTCCTCCTGCTCGCGGGTGTGGCCTACAGCGCCGTGATCAACCTGCACTTCGAGCTGTCCACCCTCCGGCTCACGGGCGTACTGCAGCTGTATGCCGTGCTGATCCTCGCCTTCGCGCTCCTCCACCAGGTCACGCGGTCGGCCCGTGGATGGGCGGTCATCACGCTGGTCGCCGCCGTGGTGGCGACACTGGCCTATCTGTGGTTCCAGAGCCGCTGCGTGGGTGACTTGCTGACACCGCGCTGCAACCCGTCTCTCGCGATCGACGGAAGGATCTTCGGGGCCCACATGTATCACCAGGGGCTCCGTGGCCATGACCCCGAGGGACTGGTCGCCATCGGCGGAGCCTTCATCACCGCGGCGGCCGGCACCACCGCAGGACACCTGGCCCTTGACGCGAGGACCGGCTCACGCCAGGCGGCGCTGACCCAGATAGCCGTCTGGACGGTGACGTGTGCGGCACTGGGGAGCGGCGTGGCCCTGCTCGTCGAGCCGTTCAAGCGGCTGTGGACACCCAGCTTCGCGCTCATGGCGGGTGCCCTCGGGCTGGCGCTCTTCCTCGCTGCTTTCGCCGTCTTCGACGTTTATCTCGAACGCACCCTCGGCCAGTCCACCCAGGCCCGGATCGGCTGGCCACTGGTGGCTCTCGGACGCAACTCCCTCCTGGTCTACTTCGGATTCCATCTCGTGGCGGCGTTCCTGCTACGCGGGGGCGACGAGATCAGTTACGCCGAGCGGATCGGTGATGCCTTGTCGTTCCTCGGTGGCGAGCGGGTGGCCTTCGCACTCGCGCACCTGGCCTTGTGGTGGGTGGTCGCGGCCCTGCTTCACCACAGGCGGATCTACATCCGGGCCTGAGCGACCTCAACCGACCGAGTGCACGGGCGGCAGGTCCTCGAACTCCTCGTCGAAAGCCAGGGCGTGTCCATCGAAGGGCAGGTCCTCGACGCGGCCGGTGTCGGCCGAGGCGGGCGGCGACGCTTCGGGGGTCGGTGCGCCCGGCCGCGTGGCCCTGGCCTTCAAGGTGTAGGTCGGCGGCGGTACCGGAACGGGCGCCCAGGTGCCGGGCTGCGGCTCGGCTGCGACCTCGGCACCGGTGTCCCCCACGGACGGTGTCCCCGGTCCGGCGGCAGCGACGGCCGCGACCGGCGTGGGGTCGTGGGCCTCGACGTCGAAGAACTGCCCCTCGCCACCCGCGACGGCTTCACCCGGCGAGAACACCTCGTCGGCCGAGACGTCGTCGGCTGCGGGGGAAACGTCGACGGCGCCCGCACTGGCACCCACGCTGGCGGCCGCGGGGCGCGTGGCCGGTCGGCGCGAGGGTGCCGGTCGCGCGGACTTGCGCGCTGAGCTGCGAGAGGTCCGTGAGCTGACCGGCCGGCGGTCCGTCCGGGGACGGGCCTTCTCACGCCGGGTCTCACGCCCGGCCGGCTCGGACCGGACGGCGCGGTACGGGTGGGTCGCGGTCCGACGCACCGGGGACGTGGCGCGGCGCCGCTGGCGGCCCACCGAGAGACGGACGAGGGTCAGCGCGAGCAGCAGGCCTGCTGCGCCGGCCGCGGCACCCCACCAGGGCGTGATGCCGAAGGGCGTGATGCCGAGCGCCCAGACCGTGACACCACCGGCCAGGCTGAGCACGCCGAGGACCAGAAAGAGCGCCCGCAGGGTCGCGGCGGACGGACGCGGGAAGCGGCGCCGGGTGCGGCGCGGCGCGGGTTCTGCAGCGCCGTGCCGGGCGCGCTTGACCACCACGTCGGGGTGGGCGGGACGGGTCAAGGAGACGGAGTAGGACCGCGGGGTCGGGGCCTTCAGGTCGGCCCGGGGGGCGCTCTGCCGACGCTCCAGGACGCGCATCGCCTCGGAGAAGCGGTCGACCGACTTGGCCGTGGCGACGTGGTCGCGGCGACGGATCCAGTGCTGGATGAGATAGGCAGCCCACACCGCGAGGATGACCGCGAAGATCAGGCTGTTGGGCACACCCAAACCATAGGGAGGCCCACGGCGGTTACCCCGGAGTTCTCCTGCGTGTCGCGGAAGTGACAGGTGTGACTGACGGGATCGGCGACGCCCGGCTCCCTTTCCGGGGGTCCCGTCGCTAGTCGTCCTGCTCGGGGTCGCGCGCGCGGAGCCGGTCGACCAGCCGCTCCGACCCCAGGTGCTCGGCGGTGATCGCGAACTCCACGTGGTCCCGCCACGCCCCGTCGACGTGCACCAGACCCTCCCGGAACCCCTCGTCGGGCAGGCCCAGCCGGTGGGCAACCGCCAGGCTCGAGACGTTCTCCGGGCGGATCGCCACCTCGACCCGGTGCAGCCCCACGTCGTGGATGGCGTGGTCGATGAGCATGGCCAGCGACCACGAGGCGAGACCTCGGCCGGTGGCGCGCTGGTCCAGCCAGTAGCCCGCCGACGCCGTCCACCGCGACCCCCAGACGATGTCGAACAGCTGCATCTGTCCTTGGAGGACGCCGTCGGCCTCGACGACGAACGGCAGCACCCGCCCCTCGCGAGCCGCCCGGTCCAGGAGGCGCCGCAGCCGGGTAAAGCGCAGGGCCGGCTCCGGACCGGTCGGGACGGTCGCCTCCCACGGTCGGAGCCAGTCCAGGTTGTCCCGGCGCAGCTCGTCCCAGCGCGCGCGGTCGCTCCGGGCCAGCCCCCTCAGGACGATCTCGACCCCGTCCGGACGGACCTCGTGCAGCCGGACCGGCCAGGTCATCACGACGGTCGGACCCAGTCCCCGGAGCGGCCGCCGGACTTGGCCACCACCATCACGTCGCTGATGACCGCGAGCTTGTCGACGGCCTTGATCATGTCGACCATCGCGAGCGCGGCGACGCTGACGCAGGTCAGCGCCTCCATCTCGATGCCGGTGCGGTCCGCCGTGCGCACCGTCGCCCGGATCTCCACCCCGTCGTCGACGACCGTCACGTCCACCTCGACGGCGTGCACGGCCACGGGGTGCGCCAGCGGCACCAGGTCCGGGGTCTTCTTGGCCGCCTGGATGCCGGCCAGCCGGGCCACGCCGAGCGCGTCACCCTTGGGGGCGGTCCCCTCCCGCAGGGCGCGGACCGCCTCGGCGGACAGGAGCACCCGGCCGGTGGCCGTGGCCTCGCGGGCGGTGACCGCCTTGCCGCTGATGTCCACCATGTGCGCGGTGCCGTCCGACCGCAGGTGCCGGAGCGGCTCGCTCACCAGGAACCTCGCACGGAGGGGGGCTGTCCCGACGACGCCGCCGTCGTGTCCCGGTCGGTCGACGCGGCCAGGTCGGCCTCGATCTCCTCCACGGGCCGCAGCGGGAGCACCGGCACCTCGGCGCCGGTCGCCACCTGCGTGATCTCGGCGGGCACGACGGCGAGACCGTCAGCCATCGCCAGCCCACCCACGAGGTGGGAGCCGGCACCGCCGACCGGTGCCGCGGCATACGTCCCGGCGGCGTCCCGGGTCAGGCGCACCCGGTGGTACTGCTGGCGCCCCTCGGGCGAGGACCAGCCCTGTTGCACGACGGCCGGCACCGTCACCGGCGTGTGCCTCCGCCCGGCGAGCCGGGCCAGGGCCGGGCGCACGAAGACCTCGAAGCTGACGAGCACGCTGACCGGGTTGCCCGGCAGCGTGAACAGCGGCACCCGGCGCTTGCCGAGCAGGCCGAACCCCTGCGGCTTGCCCGGTTGCATGCCCACCTCGGCGAACTCCATCGAGCCGGTGCCGGTCAGCACGGCCTTCACCGCGTCGTAGGAGCCGCCCTTGCTGACCCCTCCGCTGGTGATCACCAGGTCGGCGTCCCGCAGGTGGTGGTCGAGCGTCTTCTTGATGACCTTCTCGTCGTCGGGCAGGTGACCGGTGTGCACGACGGTGCCGCCGGCCGCACGGATCAGCGCCACCAGCATCGGTCCGTTGGAGTCGTGGATCTGGCCGGGGCCGACGGGCTCCCCCAGCGGGACCAGCTCGTCGCCCGTGGAGAGCACCACCACCCGGACCGGCCCGGTGACGGCCACCTCGGCGACACCGGCGGAGGCCAGGATCGCGAGCTGCGTCGCCCCCACCCGGGTGCCGCGCCGCAGGATGACGTCCCCGGCACGCACGTCGTCGCCGGCGGGGCGCACGTTCTCGCCGGCCTCGGGGGCGTGGGAGATCAGCACCTCGCGGGGCCTCCCGTCGGTGTCCTCGACGCGCACGACGGCGTCCGCCCCCTCGGGGATGGGCGCGCCGGTCATGATCCGCCAGACGCTGCCCTCCCGGTGCGTATGCCGTGCCCCGTCCCCCGCGGCGATGTCACCCAGGACGGGGACGGACCGGGGATGCTCGGGGGTGATGTCGGCGATCTCCGTCGCGCGCACGGCATACCCGTCCATCGCGGAGTTGGCGAAGCGAGGCAGGTCGACGTCGCTGACGACGTCCCGGGTCAGCACCAGCCCGTGGACCTGGTCCAGCGGCAGCACCTCCTCGGCCACCGGCTCGATCGCCGCGAGCACCGACTCCAGGTGCTCCTCGACGGTCCTCACCGGGTCTCCCCCCGGACGAAGTCGTCCAGCCACGCGGAGAAGTCGCTGCCGAGCTCGGGGTGCTCCCGGCCCAGCCGCACCACGGCCTTGAGGTAGTCGAGGCGGTCGCCGGTGTCGTAGCGCCGCCCGCGGAAGACCACGCCGGTCATCCCGGACCCCTCGCCGTCGGCCGTTGCCAGCTCGAGCATCGCGTCGGTCAGCTGGATCTCACCGCCCCGCCCCGGCTCGGTGCGCTCCAGCACCTCGAAGATGCGGGGGTGCAGCACGTAGCGCCCGATGACGGCCAGGTTGGACGGCGCCTCCTCGACCGGGGGCTTCTCCACCAGGCCGGTGATCCGGACCACGTCGGAGCCCTCGTCGGCCGGGTCGATGGCGGCGCAGCCGTACTTGTCGACGTCCTCGCGGGGGACCTCCATCAGCGCCACGACCGACCCGCCACGCTCGGCCTGGACCGCGATCATCTGCTCCAGCAGGTGGTCCCGGGCGTCGATCATGTCGTCGCCGAGCAGCACCGCGAACGGCTCGTCGCCCACGTGCGAGCGACCGCACAGCACGGCATGCCCCAGCCCCTTGGGGACGCCCTGCCGCACGAAGTGCACCTCGATGTCCGTGCTGGCGTCCACCCGGTCGCGGCGCTGCTGGTCACCCTTGGCGTCCAGGGCCCGCTCGATCTCGGGGTGCCCGTCGAAGTGGTCCTCGATGGCGCCCTTGCCCCGGCCGGTGACCATCAGCACGTCGGTGAGTCCGGCCCGGACCGCCTCCTCCACGATGTACTCGATCGCGGGGCGGTCGACGACCGGCAGGAGTTCCTTGGGGACGGCCTTGGTCGCGGGCAGGAAGCGGGTGCCGAGACCGGCCACCGGGATGACTGCCTTGCGCGGGCGCGTGAAGGGCTCGCTCATGCTCACCCACCCTAGTCGCCGCCCGGGCCGGCGGCCGGTCGGGGACACTAGGACCATGGACGGGATCAGCGCGGCCAAGAAGTTGGCGCGGACCCGGGTGCGGGCCCGACGCCGCCAGCTCCTCGACCGCCGCGGCCCTGGTGCGCGGGCCGAGCAGGCCGAGGCGCTGGCCACGACCTTCCTCACCTGGGTTCGGGAGTATGCCGAGGGGCTGGGTCAGGCGGGCCTGTCCGGTCTGACGATCACCGCCTTCCAGCCGCTGCCCAGCGAGCCACCGGTCGGGATGCTGGTGCAGGACGCGCTCACGGCGGGGATGCGGGTGCTGCTGCCGCTCACCGTGCGGCACGGCCACGACCTGCACTGGGCCCCGGCCACGGCCGACAGCGGTGACGGCGTTCCCGAGGACGTGATGCGCGGGGTGACCCTGGTCGGGGGCGAGCTGCCGCCCGAGGCCCTGCGGGAGGTCGACGTCGCCCTGATCCCCGGCCTCGCCGTCGACCGTGAGGGGCACCGGCTCGGCCAGGGCGGCGGCTACTACGACCGGGCGCTGCCGCTGCTGCGCCCCACGGTGCCGGTCATCGTGGCCCTGCACGACCACGAGCTGCCCACCGACCGGCCGGGTGAGCTGCTCCCCCACGCGCCCCACGACATACGGGTGAACGGGGTGCTGACCACCGCGGGAGTGACGCTGCTGCGCTGACCCGGCCCTAGGGGGTCAGGGTGAGCCGGTCGACGGCGGTCTCCTCCACGGCCTCCCGGGAGTACGGCCACGGGTAGGACCCGCCCTCGAGCCAGACCTCGACCTGGTCGTTGTAGTTCGGGTGGAAGGCGTGTCCGGAGTTGCCGGCCTGGTTGACCCAGGTGGAGGCGTCCAGGTCGGACAGGTCCACGACCATCCGCATCGACGGGCCGGAGGTGACCCGGAAGCTGCCCGTGCTGGCCTCCCAGTTGAAGGCGTTGACCAGCGCGGAGCCGCCCGAGGCCGGGTAGGGGCCGTCGTTGAACGCCCACCGGACCAGGTCGGGGATGGCGTCGCCGCCGAGCACCTCGTGGCGCAGCGGCACGTTGTGCAGCGCGCCCCACTGCCAGTCCTGCGGGTTCTTGCCGACGCGCTGGGTCAGGTCGAGCCGGGCGTTGATCATCGCCTGTCGCAGGATCTCGTCGCGCGTCTCGACCACGCCGGCGGTGCGCCGGTCGTCCCACCAGTCGTCCTCGGGGCGGTCCAGGAGCCCGTCGACCACCAGCATCCAGCGCGAGTTGCCGTCCGCGGACAGGTCGGATGGCAGCTCGTCGTCGAAGGTGAGGTCCAGGATGTTGGCCCAGACGGCGTAGTAGTACATCGCGGCGGCGGACTGGTCCCCGTCGGCCGGCGCGGTCCGATCCCACTCGCCCAGCATCCGCTGCGGCTCGCGGTAGAAGTCCGAGGACGGCACGTCCACCTCGAGCAGGGCGGGGATCAGCTCGTCGGCGAAGGCGTTGTAGCTGTCGGCCTGGATCTCGTGCATGTCCTCGACCGTCAGCGGGCCCTCGCCGATCTTCTCGGTGAGCAGGTCCAGGATGCGCTGGGACCGGTAGCCCTTGTCGGACTCGGAGGTGAGGAACGGCCGGCTGCCCTCGGTGACGGCCTGGTTGGCGGTGACGATGACCCCGTCGGCGGGGTTGTAGACCGACGGCATCTCGCTGAACGGCACCCAGCCCGTCCAGTCGTAGGCCGGCAGCCAGCCCTGGGCCGGGAAGAAGCCCGGGGGCGCGCCGTTGGTGCTGGACTCCCGGATCGGGACCAGGCCGGGGGCCTGGTAGCCGATGTTGCCCTGGGTGTCGGCGTAGATCAGGTTCTGGCTGGGCACCGCGAACATCCGGGCGGCGTCCCGGAAGGAGTCCCAGTCGGTCGCGGCGTTGAGCAGGAAGACCGCGTCGGCGGTGCGGGTCTCCTCCAGGCCCGTCCAGGCCATCGACACGTCGTATGACGTGAGCGTCTCGACCCCGTTGATCGGGGCGGTCTGGCCGGCGGCCTCCACGTCGTCCAGCACGTCGGAGAGGATCGGGCCGTGCCCGGTCTCCCGGACGGTGATCCGCACGTCGTCGCCGCCGGCGACCTGGATGACCTCGCTGCGCTGCTGGACCGGCTCCCAGGCCGAGCCGCGCCGGACCTGGCCGTCCTCGTTGATCTCCTCGAGGTAGAAGTCGGTGACGTCCGGGTCGAGGTTGGTGAACCCCCAGGCGATGTCGTTGTTGTGGCCGATGATCACCCCCGGGAAGCCGGCGAAGGTGAAGCCGGTGACGTCGAAGGGGCAGGCGTCGGAGACCTCCCGGCAGTGCAGCCCGGCCTGCATCCAGACACCCGGCTGCTGGATCCCCAGGTGGGGGTCGTTGGCCAGCAGCGGCAGGCCGCTCTCGGTGTGCTCGCCGGAGACGACCCAGGAGTTCGACCCGATCCCGGCCCCCTCGCCGAGCAGGTTGGGCACCGCGGCCAGCGCGCCCAGCGCACCGTCGTAGCTCGCGGCCAGCTGGGGGTCGGCCGGCCCGCCGTCGGACCTGGGCTCGCGTTCCGTCCTCGGGCCTGGCGCGGGGTCCTCGTCGACCGTGCCGCCGCGGTCCTCCTCGGTCCGCTCGATCGGTGGCGGCGCCCACTCGTCCGGGGACAGGATCGGGGCGTGCTGGTCCGCGGGGAAGGCGGGGTAGAGCGACCCCAGCTGCTGCCGGGAGATCTCGCCCACGAGGCGGGCGCGCCCGAGCTCGTCGGCGTAGTTGCCCCGCAGGTCCCACGCCATCGCCTTGAGCCAGGCCACCGAGTCCGCGTCGGTCCACGGCTCGATGCGGTAGTCCGGCACGCTCTGGCCGAGCACGACATACTCCAGCGACACCTGCGAGGGTGCCGGGTTCTGCTCCAGGTAGGCGTTGACACCGGTCGTGTACGCGGCCAGGTAACGGCGGGTCTGGGGGTCGAGCTTGGGCAGCTCGGCCTCCGCGACGCGGCGCCAGCCCATGGTGCGGATCACCTTGTCGGTCGCCAGACCCGGCTCGCCGACCAGCTCGGCCAGGCGCCCGGCGGTGACGTGCCGGCGCAGGTCCATCTGGAAGAAGCGGTCCTGGGCGGCGGCGAACCCCTGGGCCGTGAACAGGTCCTCGGGCGTGTCGGCGTAGATGTGGGTGACGCCCTGCTCGTCCCGGACGACCTCGACCGCCGCCGACAGTCCGGGTAGCGATAACTCGCCGCTGACCTGCGGGAACGACCTCCGGACCAGGCCCACCCCCAGCACCCCTGCCGCGACCGTCACCAGGATCAGTGCCGCGATCACCGGGACGACGACGCGACGCAGGACACTTCCGGACACGCACAGAGCGTATGCCACCGAATCGGTCCCGGGCCGCATCCCCCGTACAATCGTGCACCGTGCCGACCTACTCCTATGCCTGCAAGGACTGCGACAACGCCTTCGACATCCAGCAGGCCTTCAGCGACGACGCCCTGACCGTGTGCCCGCAGTGCGGCGGGACGCTGCGCAAGCGCTACGGCTCGGTCGGTGTGGTCTTCAAGGGGTCCGGCTTCTACCGCACCGACTCGCGCAAGGGCTCGGTCGCCTCCTCCCCCACCACGGCCGCCTCCGGGTCGTCCTCGGGCGGTTCCTCGAGCGGCTCCGACTCCTCCGGCGGCGCCAGCTCCTCCGGCTCGTCCACAGCGGGCTCCCCGTCCCCCGCGTCGTCCACAGGCCCGGCGAAGGCCGCCGCGAGCGCCTGAACCCTTCCTAGTCTTCCCGTGTGACCAGGTCTTCACGGGTGCCGTTGCGTGCGTCGATCCGGGCCGCCCGGGAGCGTGGCCGGCGCGGCGCGGCCGACCGCCGTGCCGTCTGGCGCCGGGGCGTCCTGCGCAAGGGCGTCGCGGCGGGGCTGGCCGCGGCCGCGGTGTATGCCGGGACGTCCGCGCTGGCACCCGACCCGCCCGAGCCGGGCCCCATCGTCCTGGTCGCCGCGCGGGACGTCCCGGTCGGCACCGAGCTGACCCGGGACTCCGTCCGGGGCCGGCACGTGCCGGCCGACCTGGTGCCCGACGGCGCGCTGACCGACGCGGGCGCGGTGGACGGCGTGGTCACGACGGCGCCACTCCGCACCGGCGAGATCCTCACCGACCTGCGGGTGTCGACCGACGCTTCGCTGGAGGGTCTGGACCCCGACCTGGTGCTGGCGCACCTGTCGCTGCGCGACCCCGCGCTGGCGGCGGTCCTTCGGCCCGGGTCGCGGGTGGACGTGCTGGCCACGGGGGACGGGTCGGTCGTGGCGCGGGACGTCCTGCTGGTGCGCCGGGTCATCCACCCCGAGTCCGCTCAAGGCACCGGGAGTGACGCCCTGAGCTTCCTCGTCGCGGTGGCTCCGGAGCAGGCCGGGGACCTCGCGGCGGCCGGTGGGGCGGACCTGCCGGGCCAGGGGCTCACCGTGGTCATCCGCCGCTGATCGGCCGGCTCCCCAGCCCGGTGGCGTCGTCGCGGAGGTGGCGGTGGTCCGCCAGGGTGCGCTATCGTCACCCGCGTTTGTACCACGACGCCGTGGCTGCCCAGGCACCACTGCACACCCAGACACCACCGCACACCCCAGAGGGGAATGCGCACCGGGAGGACTCATGCTTCAGGGATTCAAAGACTTCATCATGCGGGGGAACATCGTCGACCTGGCGGTCGCGGTCGTCATCGGCACGGCGTTCGCGGCGGTCGTCGAGACGGTGGTCGGCTCGATCATCACGCCACTGCTCAACGCGATCGGCGGGGCGGAGGCCGAGGGCCTGGGCTTCGAGGTGATCAGCGGGAACTCCTCCACCTACGTGGACTTCGCGGCGATCATCAACGCGCTGATCGTCTTCCTGCTGACCGCGCTGGTCGTCTACTTCGTGATCGTCGTGCCGATGAACAAGGTCAACGAGCGCCTGGTGGGTTCAACGGACGAGGACGAGGCGCCGGCCGAGGACGTCGCGCTGCTCACCGAGATCCGCGACCTGCTGGCCCGCCGCGACGCCTGAGCCTCGCATCTGGCTCACACCGAGCTCACGAACGGCCCGGTCCCGCTGGGGGCCGGGCCGTTGTCGTCCGGGTCAGCCCCAGTGCGGGGGGCGCTGGGCCCGCCACCACTCGTCGGTGCCGATCTCCTGCGCCAGGTCGCCGGCCGCCTCGCCGGAGTCCTCCGGGTCCAGGTGGGGCTCGCTGAAGTCGGGGCTGTCCTCGGGAGCGGCGTTCGTCGCCGGCGCCACCACGCGTCGGTGCCGACGCGGACGGCGCGGTGCCTCCTCCTCGGTCACGCGCGCCGCTCCGCGGAGGCCTGCCTGGCCAGCGCGACGATGCGGGCCACCTCCCGGGCCGGGTCCCGGAAGACGTCGGTCGTCCAGACGCGCACCGGCACCCAGCCGAGCCGGCACAGCTGGAGGGAGCGGTTGCGCAGGCGCGAGGGGTCGACGACGCCCGGGTCGAGGTCTCCCGAGCCCGCATCGCCGGGTTCGGGGTGGGCGTCGGTGTCGATGGCCAGGAGCGGACGGCCCGGCTCGTCCGGGTCGTCGACGACCAGCTCGATGCGGTGCGGGCCGGAGCCGAACCCGGTCCGGACGGTGAGACCCTCCGCCTTCAGCCTGGTCGCCAGGTCTTCCAGCAGGGCGGTGCCCGGACCTGCGCCGGGACCCGGCTCGGGATCCGTAGGCGCGTCGGGTGACTCAGCGGCGGCGCGGAGGGTGCTGGCGACCAGCGCGACGCCTGCCGACTCGGGGAGGTCGCCCAGTGGGCGGTCGGCGAGAACGAGGACCGACCGCCGGGCGGCACCGATGGCCGCGGCCGCCCAGCGCCCGTCGAGGCCGGGTCGGCCCGACAGGACGACCAACACCCGGTCCCGCACGTCGCCGACGGCGTGCTCGACGGTGCTGACCAGGAACGGCTCGCTGACGTCCTCGCGGAAGGAGCCCGTCAGGTCGCTTTCCTCAGCGACCCGCTGCCACAGCGCGTCCTCGACAGTGGCGGCGAGGTCCGCGTCGTCCACCAGCACCGCGAGCGAGTCGTGCGGGGCGTTCCGGGCGTGCTCCACGACCCGCTCCACCACCGTCTTGACCAGGGCGTCGAGCCCGTCGGTCTCGAGGGCGGTCACCGGGGCGGTGAGGAGCGGGCCCGGGTAGCCCGCCAAGGCCGGACCGGGCCGTTCGGGCAGCATCCGCTGGTCCGGGGAGCGGTAGTGGGTGTCCAGACTGCGCACGGGCAGGTGCTCCGCCGCGGCCGCAAGCAGGTTCTCCCCGTCGCCCGTGGGCGTGCGCGGGTGCTCGTCCGCGACACCCGTGAACGAGCCTGAGGGCGGACCGCCGGAGTCGCCGACGATCAGCGCCCGCTCGGCCCGGGCCAGGGCCGGGATCACGCGGGCCACTGGCAGCCGGTGCGCTTCGTCGACCACGACCAGGTCGACCAGCAGGTCCGGCGGGATCGTGGCCGGGATCGTGAGGGGGCTGGCCAGCCAGCACGGCCGCAGCGCCCTCACCAGGTCGGGCGCGGCGGTCAGCAGGTCGACCATCCGCAGCGGTGGACCGGCGCCGACGACGGACCGGAGCGCCTCCTCCTGCGTGGGGCGGGCGGCGAGGACGGCGTCGACCCGGTCGCGCGTGGCGGTGAGCACGGCCGCGCGCGCACCCTCGATGCCGGCGCCCTCCCGGGCCACGAGGTCGGCCACGGCCTGGTGCAGTCCGGCGCTGTCCGAGAGCCCGCCCGTCCCGGAGATCTGGTCGTGGATCGACGCCCAGAACACCAGGTCGGCCTCGGCCTCGACATGCTCGGCGGGGACCCCCCGGGTGGCCAGGTCGTCGACCAGCCGGCCGAGGCCACGGTCCCGCAGGGGCTGCAGGTCCCCGTGGACGGCGGCGACCACCTCCAGGCGGTCGGCGCGGGCGTCCAGCCGGACGAGCCGCTCGAGCAGCACGTCGAGGTGGGTCGTCTCCAGTTCCTTGCCCTGCGCCGTGGTGGCCAGCACCCCCGTCAGCCACGCCAGATCGGCGTGCATCACGGCATACTGCTCCGCGGCCGGTTCCCAGCCGCGGGGCGTGCTGGGGCGGGCGGCCCGTCCGGCCAGCCCCTCCCACTCGGCGCGTTCGTCGCGGGCGTGCGCCAGGCGCTCTCCGAGGTCCGGCGGCGGGGTGCCGGGACGCAGCAGCGCGCGCGCCTGACGCCGCAGCCGGGACCTGGTCATCGCCGGCACCTTGTCCGATCCGGCCCGCGGCTGCCTGCTCGTCCCCCGGACGAGCTCGTCGAGGGGGGCCTCGTAGATCTGCGGGGTGAAGACGTCCAGGGTGTCGCGTACCCGGCGCAGCAGGTCGAATGTGTGGGTCCACTGCTTCAGGTTGACGGGGGCGGGCAGCCCGGCGGCACGCGCCAGCCTGGTGACCTCCTCGCGCTCCCGCGTGAACCGCCCGCTGACCAGGTCGCTGACGATCGACGCCGCCCGTTCGGCCTCCTCCGGGCTGGTGATCTGGGCACCGAACCAGGGATCCTCCAGGCGGCGCTTCCACGCCCCCGCGGTGACCGCACGCGTGAGGGCCTCCCGGACCTCCCCCAGCTGCGCCGGCGTGAGCGTCGTCAGGACGTCGGCGTCGAGGCGCACGTGCGAGGTGGGCGGGTGCGGCAAGGCAGCCAGCCGGGTCAGCACGTCCTGCGTCTGAGCGAGCGTGACGCCCCAGGGTTCGCGCCGGCCGTGCAGGTGCTCGTCGTGGGCCCGCAGCACGCCCAGGGGGTCCCCGAAGGACTCCGGGTCCGACGGCTCCGGCGTGGCACTGCTGGCACCGCCGGCCGCCTGGTGGCGGTCCAGGGCGTCGACCAACTCCGCCGCGGCCCGGCGCGCCCCCGCGGGGGTCTCGCGGATGTCCAGCACCAGGTCACCCAACCCGATGCTGCGGAGTCGCTCCTGGACGTTCTCGAGTGCCCTGCGCTGCTCGGCCGCGATGAGCGCCGAGCCACCGGCTGCGACGACCTGGCCGATCGCGTTGACGATGGTCTGCGTCCGGCCTGTGCCGGGCACGGCGTCCAGCACTGCGGACCGCCCGGCGGCGAGGAGGGCGAGCACCTCCCGCTGGGAATGGTCCGCCTCGAGCACCGAGGAGCCGGACCCCCCAGCCGACAGGCCTCGGGTCGCGTCGACAGGTGCGACGGTTCCTCCCGCAGAGCCGGCCACTGCTTCTCCGGGCACCGAGCCGGCAACATCTCCTTCGTCCACCGACCCGGCCACCACTTCTCGGGCCAACGACACGACGAGCGGTCGCGCGGTCCAGCGGTCCAGCGGCCCGTCAAGCTCGGCGACGAGCGGGAGCTTGGCCAGCGGGTAGGTGCTGAGCACCAGCTGCGGGCCGATGCCGAACTGCGGCAGACCGGCGCACAGCCCCTCAAGCGCCTCATAGGTGGGTCGCGGGTCGAACCCGTGGCGCCCGGCGCTGGCCCTGGCCAGGGCGTGGCCGTCCAGCTCCACGCCGCGCTCTCCCCGGAGGTAGTGCTCGAGCGCGGGATTGAAGACCACATCGGAGTCCAGCCGCAGGACGTAGTCCCGGCGGGTGGCGTCGGTGGGGCGGATCCGGGCGCCGCGCAGCAGGACCGGCGCACGGGGCGGGATCGGCGCCCGGGGCAGGTGCCACGAGGCCATGCCGACGGCAAGGAAGAGCGTGTTCATCCCGTGCTCGCGCAGCAGTTCCACGGACTTCGCGCGGATCGCTGAGACTCGGCGGCGCGCCTCCGCGAGCGCCACCGACTCCCGGACCAGCTCGGAGAGCAGGGTGTTGTGCCCGGCCAGCAGCTTGGCGACGCCTCCAGGGTGGGCGACGGTCAGGTCGATGGTCCCGGTGGGCAGGTCCCGGTGCCACATCAGGGTGTTGCGACCACCGAGATCCGCCAGCTCCGAGCGCCACCGCGTCCGAGCCTCCTCGAGCACCTCGTCGACCGATGGCGGCGGCACGGGAGGGTCGACGCGTGGCCCCGTGGCGTCGACTGGTTCACTCACCGTGCCAGGTTAACCAGTGAAGGCGGCCGAACCTGGCAGACACCCACCTGCCACGGCGTCCGGTAACCTCTCTCCGTGGCCCTGCACGCGCTGCGGGCCCGGATCGGCACACCCGGTCCTCCCCGCCCTCGTAGCTCAGGGGATAGAGCACCGCTCTCCTAAAGCGGGTGTCGCAGGTTCGAATCCTGCCGGGGGCACGTCGTGTCTGCGAGCAACCCTGTGCGGCCGAGAACTCGGATCCGTCGTCTACCCCGTGCTCGCCACCACCGTGTAGTTCTCGGCCTCAGGGTTGAACGTGCTCACTTCTGTGCGGAGCCCAACCCGGCGCAACTCTGCCTCGAGCTCGTCGTACCGGTAGGGCCAGCACGACAACAGTTCCGAACGGACGATGACCGACCCGCCCCCACCAAGTTGGGCGATGGCGATCTCGATGTGATGCTCGTCCTCCCACCGCGGCGCAATCTCCCACCGGTAGATCATGATGGCGTCGCGGCCGTTCCGGCGCACGAGCCGGTCCGCAATGTCCAGCCGGGAACCTCGAGCCCTCACGAGCTCCCACGTGCGCGAGGTGAGGACCAGCCGCCCGCCACGGCGCAGAAGCCGCGCCATCGACTCCAGAGCAGCACGCCTGCCTCCCGCACCCTCTGCATGGTGCAGTGAGTTGCCGACGCAGAACACCACGTCGAAGGTCCCGTCATCAAAATAGTCGGGCAGCTCCTCCCACTCCGCCCGCAGCGTGCGGACAGGTGCCCCGAACTCCTGAGCCAACTCCCGCGTTCGACGAACCATCACCTCGCTGGCGTCAGTAGCCACAACCTCTAGGCCACGACCGGCCAGCCCAACCGCCAGCTGCCCGGTACCGCACGAACAATCCAGGACGTGGGCGTCCGACGCCAGAAGGCCGAGGACGTCGTCGAACGAGGCAGCGAACTCGACCGGACCGAGCTTTGCATCTGAGATGAGCCACTCGTACACCTCGCCAAGCTCGTCGTAACTCGCCACAACCACACCTCCGGCACGCGTGAACCCGATGGCACATCAGTACATCAGCGGAGCACCGTCGTCAGCAACCGGCATGCGTGGCCGAGACCGTCCGCGCATGCCGCTATCCCGTGTGCTTGGTGCGCCGGGTCAGACGGGCGGGAGAGTTCGTGTGCAGGCCCCGGGTCAGGCGGTGAGGCTGATCGTCGTCGCACCCTCGATCGCGCGGTAGCGCTCCGGGGTGCAGGTGAGCAGGACGACCTGGGTGCCCTCGCCCGGGACGCCGAAGACCGTCGAGACCCGCTCCAGGCGCTCGGGGTCGGTGTAGCCGAGGGCGTCGTCGATGATCACCGGCACGCCGTCGCCGGTCTCGACGAGCCCGGCGACCGCCAGGCGCGAGAGGATGCCGAGCTGCTCCTTGGCGCCCCCGGACAGCTGGTCGAAGGGCACGCTCGTGCCGTGCAGCGTGCGGCTGGCGATCGTGAGGTCGTCGGCCACCTCCACGTCGAAGGTGTCGCCGTAGACGACCCGCCCCAGGCGCCGGATCTCCTCGCGATAGGGACGGACGTAGGCCTGGTGCGCGGCGTCCCGGTGCCGCGAGAGGGTGTCCCGCAGGTGCCGGGCGGCCCTGGCCCGCCGGTGCACCTGGTCCAGCTCCCGCCGCACCCGCTCGAACTCGGCCACCGCCAGGTCGTAGGCCTCCTGACGGCCCTCGCCGCTGACCAGCTCGACCTGGCCCTGGACCTGAGCCTGCTGCTCGCGCACCCGGGCCAGCTCGGCGCTGTGCTCGGTCAGCTCACGCTCGGCCGCCTCCAGCCGGGCGCGGACGCCGTCGACGTCGGCCTCCTCGAGGTCACGCCCGGTGACCGCGGCCTTCGCCTCGACGCGCGCGTAGGCGGCGCCCGCCTCCGCGACGGCCTGCTGCAGCGCCTCGTCGGACCGGCGCTCCCGGCTCTCGGCGAGCCGCCCTCGCTCCTGGGCGAGACGCTCGCCGAGCGTCTCGTTGACCCCGGCGGACTTCTCCAGGCGCTGCCTCAGCTGAGCCAGGTGCCGCTCGTGCTCGGCCAGGGCCAACTCGGCCTCCTCCAGCGCCCGCTGTGCCTCGCGTGAGGCGGTCACGGCGGCCCGCGCCACCGCCCGTGCCGTGGCTTCGTCCGCGGGCAGCGGGTAGTCCGGGGGCCGAGCCGTCTCGTGGTCGGCCACCGCCTCCTGCAGCCGTGCCAGCTCCGCCGCGAGGTCCGCCTCCGACCGGCCCGAACGCAGGTCCGCGAGGCGCTCCCGCACGTGCCGGAGCCGGGCCGTGGCCGTGGCTCGCTGCGCCGCGGCGGCGCGCGCCGCCTCCACGTCGGCGACACCAGCGGCCTCCAGCAGCCCGGCGAGACGTGCCTCGGTGTCGGCCAGCTCCCCGGCGAGCTGGTTGGCGCTCGCCTCCGGCCGGACCGTCACCCGCAGGTCACCGGGGAGGTCGAGCTGCAGCCCGCCCCGCACCAGGGCCTCCTGGCCCTCACCACCCCCAGGGATCTGCAGGGCCTCCCCGTTGAGCAGGACCGTCGCCTCGGCGCCGAGGGCCTCGACCGTCACCCGTGCGCCGGTGGCCTCCTGCAGGGTCCGCAGCCGGAGCACCTCCCGCTCGGCGGACTCGAGGGCCCGGACGGCCTCCTGGCCGACATCGGGGGTCATCTCCGAGGCGGCGAGGGCCTCCGACTCCTCGGCGCGGAGTGCCGCGAGCCGCTCCAGGACCTGGGCCAGCTCGGTGCTGCGGGCCGCGGCGGCCAGTTGTTCGGCATCGGCGGTCGCCACGTCGGACACCTCACGGGCGCGGTCGCGGTCCGCCCGGGCGGCGTCCCGCGCGGCGGCCAGGGTCGGTGACGTCCCGGTGGCTGCCTCGAGGTCGGCGCGCACCTGCTCGAGCGCGGCCTCCGCGGCCCGGATCCGGGTCTCCACGTCCTCCAGGTCCTGGACGGCGCGCTCACGCCGGGCCAGGTCGTCCCGGGCCTGCACCGAGTCCTGGCGGGCGCGCGCCAGCGCGGCGGTCGACTCCTCGTGCGCGCGCACGATCGCGGTGACCTCGGCCTCGTGCGCCCTCGCCCGGTCCCGCTGCGCCGTCAGGCCCGGTTCGCGCTGCGCGAGGGTCGCGGCCTGCTCCCGCAGCCGCTCGTGCCGGGCCACCAGCTCCTCGGTCTCCACGAGGCGCCCGTGGGCGTGCACCGCGACGTCCTGGGCAGCCGTCGCCGCCGCCACCGCGGACTTCAGCTCGCCGCCGACCCGTCCCGTCGGGGTGTAGTAGCGGAGGAACTCCCGCTCCACCCGCTCCAGGAGGGGCGCCCCGTCGGCGGCGTGCAGGTGTGCCCCGCTCGCCCCGTCGAGAGCCTCGGTCAGCACGGCGCTGTCGGTGAGCGCCATCTGACCCAGCTCGCCGGCCTGGGTGAAGCGCAACGCCTCCCAGAGCGGGCGGTCCAGCGTCTCGGCGAGGATCGCGTCGAGCCGCTGCTGCGCCGCCTCGCCGCTGAGCTGCTCGCGCACCGGTGCCAGGATCTCCAGCTCGGTGGCCACCCCCCGCAGCCACTGGGTGGCGAAGCGCAGCCGGTAGGGCCCCACGGAGAACTCGGCCTCCACCCGCGGCCCCACGTCGCGCCCCACCGGCTGGAGCGCCCGGACGGCCTTGGACTGCGATGACGCCTTGGCCCGCGGGTCCAGCAGCAGATCGAAGGCCTCGAGCAGGGTGGTCTTGCCGATCTCGTTGGGGCCCTCGATGACGACCACCCCCGAGTCCGGGAACTCGATGGTGCGGTCGGTGACGCCCTTGACGTCGCGCAGGTGCAACCGGTGCAGCCTCACCGTGTCACCTCCCGGGAGAACCGGTGGAGCAGCGCCAGGGCGTCGGTGGCGCTCTGTGCGTCCGGCTCCGGGTCGCTGCTGAAGACCCACACCAGGGGATCCGGCCCGGACAGGTCGG
>JAAYYA010000415.1 GCA_012515595.1 Actinomycetales bacterium | reverse complement strand
TTCACCTTGGAAGTGCTCCTCGAACTGCGACGACGTTGACTCTAGACAAGCCACATCATCCCAGTTCAGGAGCACTTTCTACGTCAACCCCGAGCCCGCGCCACCGCCCCCGCGTGAAAGGCCGAGGTTAATGCACCGCGACAGATTGCCGACATAGACGCGACATCGTCGGGTTAGCGTCCCATCCGTGAGTCGAAAGGCCTACACCTACTAAGCCATGGGAAAGGGACTCGGCATGTCGCTACAAGATGCGCAGGACGTGCGAATCTCCGAAGATTCGCTCGTCGATTTCTACGAAGTGCTGGGCCTCGATAGGACGGCGTCCGTCGAAGAGCTCCAGGAAAACCTTCACGACATGCGCATCAACTGGCAGGGGAAGGCGCAGCGGGCCGGAACACTAGGCGATCAGGCCCGCGAAAGAATTCTCCTCATCAGCCAGGCCACCGAGGCATTTGCCGACGAAGACTCCCGGATGCGCTACAACGTGCGTCTGCGCAAGAGCACGGAGAGCGGCCCCCAGGACGAGGCGCAGGTCGACTGGCTCTCGAGGGCTTGGGGCTACTACTTCATCGGTGAGGACGGCGCCGGGGCGGTCGCTGCGCGGAAGGCACGCGAGAAGGACCCGGACAACGCCATGGTCTACGTCGTCTCGGCGTGGATCAAGCTCCGCCAAGAGGACGTGAAGCAGGCGAAGCAGGACGCCGACGAGGCCTTCGTCCTGGACGAGCTGGGAGAGGACACGGCGGACGTGCACCACGTGCGTGGTGCGGTCCTCTTCAACGCGGGCAACTACCAGAAGGCCGTGGAGAGCTTCGACCGCGCACTGGCCAAGGCGTCGACGGACGAGAAGCCGGAGATCTACACGCGCAAGGCCTGGGCCCTGGACAGGGACGGGAAACTGGACGACGCGCTCGATGCGTGCCTGGCCGGCTTCGAGCAGGGCGTCGAGATGACGAGCACGGTGGGCAGCCTGCTCGCGGACGTGACGGCCGGGGTCGTCGTGAGGAAGTGCGACGACCCGAACAAGCCGGATGCCAGCATCAAGGCCTACCAGGGAGTCCTCCAGCGTTTCGAGTCCGGGTTCGCCGACAGCGCCGCCAAGACCACGCTGGTCACCTACGTCAAGGAGCAGATCGCCCGCCAGGAGAAGCTGCGCACCAGGCTCAAGACCATCAAGGACCTGGAGTCGAAGCAGCGCCAGCTGGCAGGCGAGCGCAACCCGGGGAGCGACTCACCGGGCTTCCCCCTGCTCGCGATAGGCGCCGCGGCCTTCGGCTTCATGCTCACGCCGGCAGCGTCGTTCTTCGCGGTGATCGGGCTCGCAGCAGCGATCTGGGCCGGCTACCAGATCAAGCAGGGCATGGACTGGAAGGCCCAGAAGGCGGCGTACGAGGGTGCGCAGCACCAGTTGGTCGACGTCGAGAAGCGCCTGGAGAGGCTCAAGAAAGACGAGTCCCTGTTCGAGGTCCCGCCACTGAAGAAGAACTAGCGGACCGCGCGAGGTCTTCACATGCTCGACGTAGCCGAGAGTCTCGTCCTCGGTCAGCGCACGGTCCCACTCTTCGGCGCTGGGAACATCTGGGTCGAGGACTCGGTCCTAGACCGCACGTCACTGGGCTTGACGCAGCAGATCATGGCGCGCGCCCTCGAGGACACGCAGCCTGGTCAGCTGGAGCTCATCGTCTTCGACGACTCCCTCTCCGGGATCTCGGCGCCGTTCGAGGCGCTTAACGCGGGACGGGAGAAGGTCCTGACGGTCACCCACGACACGGTTGAGTTCGCGGAGCACCTGGCCTACCTGCGGGACCACATCCAGAGCGTCAACAACGTCATGCAGGGGCTGACGTCGACGCTCGTGGAGTTCCGCAAGATGGTGAACTACCCGGTCGAGGGCTACAAGCTGGTCGTCCTCTCCACGGACGTCTCCATGCTGAGCGAGGATCTCCAGAACGACCTGAGCACCCTCCTGCGGGCCGGGCCGCGCGCGGGCGTGAGCTTCCTGATCCACTCCGTGAAACTGGGTGTCGAGTATCTCGCCGAACCATGCGAGGTGGTCAGCACCAGGCAGGGCATGGTCGTGCCCGGCGGAAAGGTCGATCCCAGGGCCCTGATCGAGTCGGCGACGTCGGTCTCCCGCTCGATGGCGCAGGCCACCATGCTGCCCATCAGGTACTCGGAGATCGAGGACAGCGGTCGCTGGGAGGCCAGCAGCGCCGACGGCATCACCTTCGCGATCGGCCGCTACGGACTCTCGACCGTGCACATCACCTTGGGCGACGAGCTGAACCAGCGTCACAACGTCCTCATCACCGGCGCCGTCGGGCAGGGCAAGTCCAACCTCATCTCGGTGATGATCCACAGCCTGTGCCAGCGCTACTCACCCACCGAGCTCGAACTCGTCCTCCTAGACTTCAAGGAGGGAGTGACGCTCCAGGGCTTCTACGGCTCGGAGGGTGGGGAGTACCTGCCACATGCCCGGGTGCTGGGCCTGGAGTCCGACCGGGAGTTCGGGCAAAGCGTCTTCCAGCATCTCTTCAACACCTACCGGTCCCGCATGGCGACCTTCAAGGCTGCCGGTGTGCAGAACATCGCTCAGTATCGCGCCGCCGAGCCCGGGTCAGAGATGCCGCGCGTCGTCGTCATCATCGACGAGTTCCAGATGATGTTCGCCGACAACGACCGTCTCTCGGCCGAGATCGCCGACCTGCTCGTGCAGGGTGCGCGCCTGTTCCGGGCCTGCGGGATCCACATCGTCCTGGCCTCCCAGACGATCGGGGGGAACGTCTCCCTCATGGGGTCGGCCGGCGAGGGGCTGTTCGGACAGTTCCCGGTCCGGATCGCGCTGAAGAACTCGCTGTCCGAGTCGCACGCGACCCTCGGCAGCCGCAACGATGCCGCAGCTCACCTGCGGGCCCGTGAGGCGATCGTGAACGTGGACTACGGGCAGCTGAGCGCCAACCGCAAGACGACGATCGCGTTCGCCGACGAGCAGGTGATGCGGGAACTGCGACGTGACTGGTGGATGAACCGGCCGAGTGCCTCTCGGGCCCCCTACGTCTTCGAGGGCGACCGGGTGCGATCCCTGAGGGACGACCTCGCGGTCGTGCGAGGCCTCGTCTCCGCAGGCGGCGACCGCAAGGTGATGCTGGGGCAGCGGATCGGCGTGGACGGTGGTCCCCTCGCTCTGCCCTTCGGCCGGGAGGTGGGCCGGAACATCGTCGTCCTCGGGGGCGGTCCCGCGGTCCCGATGGTTCTCAACGCCGCGCTCGCGCTGTGCCTGCAGCCCCGGCAGCGGAGGCTGCGGTTCGTCGTGCTCGACTGCACCGGGGGCGAGTCGGACTGGGCCCGTCACCGCGACAGTTTCGTGCGCAGCATCTCCGGCCGGGGTCATCAGGTGGAGGTGGTCGCGGCGGAGGGCGTCGACGAGGCGATCGGGCGCCTCGCCGGGCCCGGCCCCGAGATGGGAAGCCCCGCCGATGAGGACGTCTACGTGCTTGCCCTCGGCCTCGAGCGCCGGCGGGCCATGCCCATGGAGTTCCAGGACCTCATCCAGACTGGCTCGGCCCGCGGGGTCCACCTGATCGCGTGGTGGCGCAAGTTCGAGGTCTTCCGGGAGCACGTCGGCTACGGAGGTGAGAGTTACTTCGACATCAAGGTGGCTCTCCGGTCCGACGCGCAGACGGTCCGCCAGTTCTTCAACGACCCCCTGCTCGCCTGGAAGGCCGCAGACAACCGCGCGCTCGTCTGGGACGCGACCGAGCTCGACGAGCCCACCCGAACCATTCCCTACGCACAGTTCGATCCGATCGGTGATGACCTGTCCACGCCCGGGCAGTCCTGAGAAGCGAGGTTCCACATGTCCTTGATGCAGGTGCTCCAGCAAGTCACCCAGCTGCAACGACAGGTCGATGACCAGGCGCGGCTCCTGGAGACCTTTGTCCGCGACAACCGGCAGAACATGACATTCGTCCAGGCGGAGCTGAAGGGAAGCTCCAAGGGCCACGACGTGAAGCTCATGGGGTCGATGAGACAGGCCGAGGACGGCCTGCGGAAGGCCGAGCGGGCGCTGGCCAACGCCTCGGTTGCGTTGCTGCGGGTCCGTGCGAAGTAGAGACGAGGAGATCTGACGATGACGTCGATTCAGGATGTGGTGACCGCGGCTCACCGGGTGAAGACCAGTTCCGAGGGTGTCTTGCACCGGACGGTGGTCAGCGCCGACATGCTGCGCCAGAACGCGGGGAAGCTCGAAGCCGTCGTCAAGGGCTCGCGAACCGGCGAACAGGCGGTGAAGGAGGTCCGCGTGGCCGAGCGCGCCCTGCGCGACTGCGCCACCAAGCTCCTCACCATGCAGAAGGACATCGACAACTTCATCAAGGACCTGACGAGTTAGCTGATGGACAAGGCGGAACAACTCGCGCGCGCGAGGCGGGCGCGCGCGAGCCTTGGCTTCGCGCTGAACCATGCGTCGTCGCTGCAGTCCCAGGCCAGGACTCTCCACGGGGCGACCCACCAAGAGGTCGGTGGGCACAACCTGGGGGACCTGCTGATCGCCGAGCTCGCGCGCGCCGCGGACACCCTCGGCGCGGCCATCACGGAGATCGGAGTTGCCCTGGACGCCGCAGCGAGGGTCGGGACCGCCGAGGACGGTCCGCCGGGGCAGGAGCAGCCACCGTGGATCTAGAGCGCACCGTGACGGTCCTCGGAACCCTTCGCGACGAGGCCGAGCGGCTCCGGCGCGCCTGCGAGGTGGTGATCGCCATGCTGGACGACGCGGCGAGCGAGCTCAAGGGTGTCGACGACCCTGCGGCGCTGGAGGCCCTCGAGGCCATCTGGCGGGCCTACGACCACGTGGGCAACACGGCCTACGGGTGGGTGGGCAACTACGTGAGACGCAACGGGGAGCTGGCGGTTCTGTTGCGCGACTGAGCGGGGGGACGCACCCACCGAACGCGACTAGATAGCCGCCAGGCCGTCAGCCCCCGACCGCCACGACCACCTTGCCGTGCGGGTGGCCGTCGCGGACGAACTGCACCGCCTCGACCGCCTCCTCGAACGGGAAGGCCCGGTCCAGCGGCACCCGCAGGTCGCCCGCGGCCAGGAGGTCGACGAGCTCCTGCAGCGTCTCCTTCGGCATCGTCGCCACCAGGCCGTGGAGGTGCTGCGGCACGAACGGGTTGCTGAGCGTCGCCTGCAGCATCCGGCCCATGCCGAGCCACTCGGTCCCGGTCGGCTCGCCACCGACGACGACCAGCCGGCCCCTCTTGGTGAGCAGTCGACGCAGCGCCCCCTGCGGGCGCCGGCCGGCCAGCTCGATGATGCCGTCGAAGGTCCGCCCGGACTCCGTCACGTCCGTGGCGCGGTAGTCGATCACCTCGCTCGCCCCGAGCCCCCGCACGAGGTCCGCCTTGCCCGCGCTGCACACCGCGGTCACCTCGGCCCCGGCCCGCGCGGCGAGCTGCACCGCGAAGCCTCCGACGCCGCCGCCCGCGCCGATCACCGCGATCCGCTTCCCCGGCCCCGGCTGCACCGACTCAACTGCCTGGTATGCCGTGACTCCCGAGACCGGGAGCGCCGCCACTGCCGTCAGGTCGAGGGGGTCGGGGACGGTGACCAGTGTGCTCACCGGCGCCACGGCATACTCCTGGAACGTGCCGCGGGCCTGGCCGACGACGCGGTCCCCGACCGACAGCTCGGTGACGCTCGGACCAACCCGCACGACGGTGCCGGACAGGTCCCAGCCGGGAACCGGCCACTTCGGGCGACCCCAGCGGCCCCAGACGAGCCGCACCATGCGGGGGTTGGCGGTCACCAGGTGCCAGATGCTCGGGTCGACCCCGGCGGCGGTGACCTGCACGAGGACCTCGCCCGCGCCGGGCTGGGGGACCGGGACCTCACGGAGCTCGAGGTCGGTCAGCGGTCCGAACCGGTCCTGGGCGTAGGCCCGCATGGTCGTCGTGATCTCTTGCGTGGTCATGATTCCTCCGAGCGTCTCGCCCTTACGGCGTAAGGGAACTTACGCTGTAAGGTACTCTTACAACGTAAGGCCGTCAAGAGGTGCTCGCTGGCCACGCTCCTCGGGCCTACAGTGACTGCCGAGGAGGTGGCCGCGTGGCCTTGACCAGGGACCAGGTGCTGGGCGCCGCCGTCGCGCTCGCCGACGCCGAGGGTCTGTCCGCCGTCACGATGCGTCGGCTGGCCGGGGCGCTGGGCGTCGAGGCGATGTCGCTCTACCACCACGTCCGCGGCAAGGAGGCGCTGCTCGACGGGGCGGTCGAGGTGGTGATGGCCGAGGTGGCTGCGGCCATTGACGACCTCGGCATCCCGGAGCCGACGCAGGACTGGCAGGGGGACCTGCGCGCGACGATTCTCGCCTCCCGGGAGGTGCTGCTGCGCCACCCGTGGGTGCCCGGGCTGTTGGAGACCCGGGCCTCGCTGAGCCCCACGGTCGTCGCGCACCACGAGCACGTCCTGCGCCTGATGCACGAGGGCGGTTTCGGGTACGACCTGGCGCACCACGCGCTCCACGCCCTGGGCAGCCGCGCCCTCGGCTTCAGCCAGGAGCTCTTCCAGCCCGCGCCCGATGGCGAGGAGCAGGTTGACCTCGACCCCGCCGATTTCCCGCATCTGGGAGCGATGGTCGCCGAGGTGGCGCACACCGTGGACGACCCAACGCTGGGCTGGTGCGACGACCAGACCGAGTTCGAGTTCTCGCTCGACCTGCTGCTGGACGGTCTGGAACGGCTCCGGAGCGCCTGACCGGCATGGAGGACGTCGTCGTCATCGGCGCGGGCATCGTCGGTCTGGCGACCGCCCGGGCGCTGCTGCGCGCGCGGCCCGGCCTGTCCGTGACCGTCCTCGACAAGGCCGACGACGTCGCCACCGCGCAGACCGGCCACAACTCGGGCGTCATCCACGCGGGTCTCTACTACGCCCCCGGCTCGCTCAAGGCGCGGCTCTGCCGCGCGGGAGAGGCCGCGACCAAAGCCTTCTGCGAGG
>JAAYYA010000414.1 GCA_012515595.1 Actinomycetales bacterium | reverse complement strand
TCGACAGCGACGTTCCCGGCGCCCAGCAGGGTCAGCTCGCTGACGCCGACGGGCAGGCCGCGCACCACGCCGGGCAGCGAGGGGTCGGAGGTGGTCACGGTGAACGAGGCCCCGAAGGTGATCTCGACCTCGCGGGCCGGCGTCTCCGGCCATGCGACCTGCCCCGACCCGTCGAGCACGAGGTCCACGGGCTCGGCGCCGTCCAGGCTGACGCTGATCTCGGACGGGCGGCTGGCGGGCAGGAAGTAGTCGCTGGTGATCCGCAGGCCGGTCAGGGCACGCTCCTGCGGGAGCTCCACGGTGAGGGTGGGCTCGCGGTCGAGCGGCCCGGCGACCCACCCGGTTCCCTCGTCACCGTCGACCACGGTGTCCGGCCGGCCGTAGGCCGCGAAGACGTCCCGGGACGAGGCGCTCACCGTGACCTGCCCGGGCACGCGGAGCAGCTCCTCGAGGGCCTCACCGTACACCGGCATGACCTGGCCGCGCACGGCATACGACCCGCCGGTGTCGAGCGAGAGGGTGCGGTGCAGCCCGGTCGGCTCCTCCATCGGGGCGGCCTGCAGGCCGGCGCACAGCGGCCGCTGCCCCAGCATCAGGCACGCCGACCGGCCGAGCTGCTGGGCCCGCAGCGAGACGACGTCGACGGGGCCCTCGGCGGTCCGGACCGTGAGGTCGGGCGCCGCCGGCGTGAGGCCCGGCAGCGACACCTCGGCGAGCGCGGCCCCCGCCAGGGTCCCCTCCGGGACCGAGGCGACCTCGAGCCGCAGGCTCCGGGTCGGCCCCTCCGGCACCTGCAGCTCCTGGTCGACGACGTCCGGGTCGACGACCGTCGTCGCGGTGCCCGCGTCGGTCACCACCCGCCAGGACAGCACGGGGGCGAAGAAGGCGGCGACCCCGGTGCGGATCGACAGGGTCCGTCCGAGCTCCTGCGGCTGGGTGAAGTCGATCTGCCACCACTGGTCCTCGGGGGTGCCGAAGGTGCCGGTGAGCCAGGTCGTCGCGTCGTCCCCGTCGACCGCCCGCCACGGGTCGTAGCCCGCCCCCCGGCGCGCCGCGGCGTCCGCGTCGGAGGCCGAGGTCGAGGCCGTGACCCCCGCGACGGGCGCGGCCCAGGTGAGCAGGGCGGGGTTGCCCAGCCCCGGCAGCAGGTAGTCGTTGACCGCGCGCCCGGGCGGCTCCGTGTCCGCGGTCATCATCCCGGAGAGGTTGTCGGCCGCCGCGCCGAAGTTGACCGCCCGCCGGCGGTAGCCGTCGCTGACCACCGTGCCGCCGGTCTCCGCGTCCGGCAGCACCGCGGCCAGCCGGTCCGCCGCGTCCGCCAGGAGGTATGCCGGGGCGAACCCGACCAGACCCGGCACGTCCTCGGGGCCACCGGTGAGCAGCATCGTCGCGGAGAGGGGGGCCAGCCGGGCCACCGCGGCACCGGGCACCGCGTAGACCTGCACGGACGGGGTCGGCACGACGGTACGCTGCCGCACCGTGTGGCTGTCGGACTCCCCGACCGGGCCGACCGGCGGGCCGAAGTCGGCGACCCGCTCCAGGCCCGAGCCGGCCAGGGCCTGGTGGGGGGCCACCTGCGGGGTGTCGTGGGAGGTCAGGGAGAGGTCGTTGCGCACCACGACCCAGCCGATCCCCGCGCGCGCCAGAGCCTGCGCCAGGTCCTCGCCTCCGTCGCCGGAGCCGATACGGCGCTGGATCTCGTCGAGCCAGCGGGTGGAGCCGGCACCGCCGAGGGGCACCGCGTCGCGGACCGCGAACGGCCGTTCCATGAGCGCCTGCAGCGGTTCGTCGCGGGTGGCGCCCCAGGTGTGCTCGGCGAACGGCGCGGCGGGGACGACCAGCACGGTGCCGTCACCCGGCTGCGCGTCGAGCCAGTCGGCGACCTCGACCCAGTGCGGCGCGATCTCCTGGTAGCCGCCCGCCCGCGGCAGGGTGGCCGCCAGGGCCGGCGCGGCCACGACGACGACCAGGCAGGCCGAGACGAACGGGACCAGGTGCCGGTGGACCCCCCGGCCGTGCCCCCAGCGCCCCAGCTGGGTGAGGGCGCTGGCCAGCAGGAGGACCAGCGGCAGCCGCACGACCAGCTCGAACTTGTGCGTGTTGCGTAGCGCCGCCAGCGGCCCGTCGAGCAGCGCCTGCACCGGCTCGGCGAGCACGCCCGCGAGCGGCCCGGTGTGCCCGGCGCCGACGAGCACCAGCCCGGCGCCGAGCCCGACCGCCAGGAACAGCCGGTGGGGGGTCCGCCGCCGGGTGAGGGCGGCGAGCCCGGCCAGGGCGACGAGGGTGCTGCCGGCGACGAGGAGGCCCGCCTCGACATACTGCCGCCCTCCCGGCCAGGTGGCGCCGCTCGCGGTGACCAGGTACATCAGCCAGTGGGTGGTGCCGCGCAGCGCCTCGCTGGGGGCCGCCACCAGGGTCGTCACCGCGGCCGACTCGATCCAGTCCAGGAACGGCGGGCTGTGCCGGCCCATCACCAGCAGCGGGACCAGCCACCAGCCGATCGCGACCACGACCGCGGCGAGCCACCCGGCGCCCGCCAGAACCGTCTCGCGGGTCACGCGGCGGGTCAGGAACCAGAGCGTCGGCAGCACCAGCACCGCCCCCGTCGCGACCGCGTTGACCCCGCCGACCAGCGCGACGGCGAGGGCGGACCGCCAGATCCGCCCCCACCAGGTCAGCGGCGCGCGGCTCACCAGCGGCAGCAGCACCCACGGCGCCATCGCCATCGGCCAGACCTCGACGGAGGTGATCGTCACCTCGCTGAGCATCCGCGGGGTCAGCGCGTAGGCGAACGCGGCGACGTAGGCGGCCCACGGCGCGCCCATCCCCAGCGCGCGGGCCAGCCGCCAGGTGCCCACGAAGGCCACGCACAGCACCACCGACCACCAGAGTCGCTGCACCACCCAGCCGGGCAGCCCGAGCTCGACGAGGACGGCGTGGAAGGGCCCCACCGGCAGCAGGTAGCCGTAGGCCTGGTTCTGCAGCTGCCCGAGGAAGCCCTGCGGGTCCCACAGGTGCAGTGCCCGCCCGAGGAAGCCGACCGGGTCGGCGGTCAGGTCGAGCTTGGTGTCCGGCACCACCAGGCCCTGGTCCTGGCGGAACATCAGGGCGGTCAGCAGCAGGCAGCCGAGCAGCAGGCGGGCACCCCAGGGGCTGTATGCCGTGGGGCCGGCCTGGTCGGTCGCCTCGCCGGGGGTGGTGCGCGGCTCGGTGGCGACGCTCACCGTCGCTCCAGCACGATGACCGCGTTCCAGGCGACCACCTCGCGCAGGCCGGGCACCCGGATCGTCCACCGCGCCCAGGACGGGTGGTAGCGCGGCTCGACCGCGACGACCCGCACCCGGCCGGCCGCCTCGGCGGCCCGGGCCCAGCGCAGCATCCGGCCGACCGGGCAGACGAACAGCGAGGTGCCGAAGTCGTTCTTGGGCCGGCGCCCGTGCCGTCGCGCGTATCGGTCGGCCGCCCGCCGCCCGCCGAGGTAATGCCACATCCCGGTCTCGTGCCCCCCGTGCGGCGACAGCCACGGCGTCCAGGAGAGGTAGACGGTGCCGCCCGGCCGCGTCACCCGCACCATCTCGTCCGCCATCAGCTCGGGGTCCGGCACGTGCTCCAGGACGTTGGAGGAGTAGCAGACGTCGACGCTCGCGTCGGCCAGCGGCAGCGCCAGCCCCGAGGCCCGCAGCGTGTTGGCCGCCGCGTGGCCCCGGGCGGTCAACTCGCCGGCGTCCGGCTCGATCCCGAGGTAGCGGGCGCCGGACGCGAGGAAGGCGTCGGCGAAGTAGCCCGGCCCGCCGCCGACGTCCACCACGTCGGCGCCGGCCAGGTCCGCGAAGCGCCCCAGCTCCCGGGTCGAGTCGGCGGCCAGCACGCTGTAGAACCGGTCCGGGTCGGTCTGCTCGACGAGGAAGGCGCGGAACAGGTGGACCGAGCGCGCAAGGGTCCCCGAGCCCGGCAGCGTCGCGTCGTCCACGCGAGAACCATAATGCGGCTACTATTCGGTAACTAGTCGGCGGTGCACGCCGCCGGCCCCCGTGGCGACGGCCCCGTCGCCCGCCCCACGACGACGGAGTCTGACCCGATGCGGATCGCCCTGTGCAACTGGCGCGACCTGGCGCACCCCGAGGGGGGCGGCGCCGAGCTCTACGCCCGCATGGTCGCCGAGGGCCTGGTCGCCCGGGGGCACGAGGTCACCTTCCTGTGCGCCGCGCACGACAACGCCCCGGCGGAGGAGACGCTCCACGGCGTCCGCTACCTGCGGGCCGGCTCGCGCACCGGCGTCTACGGCGCCGCCCGCCGCGCGATCCGCCGCCTGGAGGCCGCCGACGGACCCTTCGACGTGGTGGTCGACGTGCAGAACGGGCTGCCCTTCTTCGCCGGCTGGGCCACGTCGGCCCCGGTCGTCGTGCTGGTCCACCACGTGCACCGCGAGCAGTGGCCCGTGGTCTTCAGCGCGCCCGTGGCCGCCGTGGGCTGGGGCATCGAGTCCCGGGTCTCCCCGCGCGTCAACCGCGGCCGGCAGTATGTCGCGGTCTCCCGGTCGACCAAGGACGAGCTCGTCGCGATGGGCGTGGACCGCGACCACGTCGCGATCATCCACAACGGCACCCAGCCTCCGCGCCCCGTGTCGGTCGGCGAGGCTGACGGTCCCCGCCTGCTCGTCCTGGGCCGGGTCGTCAAGCACAAGCGGATCGAGCACGCCGTCGACGTGGTCACCCGGCTGCGCGACCGGCACCCCGGCCTGCGGCTGCGGGTGGTCGGCGACGGGTGGTGGCGCCGCGAGCTGGAGGACTACGTCGCCGCCCGGGGCGCCGGGGAGTATGTCGACCTGCTGGGTTTCGTGGACGAGCAGACCAAGCACGAGGAGCTGGCCAGCGCCGACCTGCTGCTCGTGCCGAGCGTCAAGGAGGGCTGGGGGCTCTCGGTGGTCGAGGCCGCCAGCCACGGGGTGCCCGCGATCGGCTACCGCGACGCCGGCGGGGTGTCGGAGTCGATCGAGGACGGCGCCACCGGCGTGCTCGTGCGCGACCTCGACGAGATGACCAGCGCGGTCGACGGACTGCTGGCCGATCCCTGCCGGCTGACCGAGCTCGGCGACAACGCCCTGGCCCACTCGGCCCGGTTCACCTGGGACGAGACGGTCCGTGCCTGGGAGCAGCTGCTGCTGCACGCCACCTGGCGGCAGGCACCGACCGCCGCGGGCGACCACGCCCACGCGGTGCCGCCCGCCCGGCTGTCCCCGCGCCCTACCTTGCGGTAACCTCTCCCCGATACGTGTCCCACGGAGGTCCAGTTGAGCCAGTCCACGAACGCCGCCGGCGTCGGTCGCCGCGTGCTCTACACCGTGATCGCGCTGGTCGTCGGTCTCGGCGCGGCAGGTGCCGCGACCGCGGCCGTTGTCGGCAGCTTCAGCCCCGACGACTCGGCCGCCCGCAACACCGGCCCCACGGAGCCGGTGCCGCCGGGCGAGCTGCTCGGCTACGGCGACTGAGGCGCGACCTCCGCCACGATCCACTCCTCACCGAGGTGCACGTCCCGCAGGCCCTCCTCCCCACGGGGAAACTCACCCGGTGAGCCCAGCCAGAACACCACGTGGCTGATCCCCTCCTCACGGAGCACTCGGCTGTCCAGCACCCCGTCCGCACTGGCAAACCCAGTGGCAAAGGCGGGATCCTCGCCGCCGACCAGCCACTCCTGGTCCCCGCGCCGCACGAGCAGGTCCCGGGCGTGGACCACCTCCGCCTCCAGCGCCCGGGGAAAGGGGTCGAGGAACTGCACGGGACCGACCCAGTCGACCTGACGGAAGGGTTGCCACGGCAGGAGCAGCACCCTCCCTTGGGCCTCGTCGTTGAGCAGGTCCACGATCTCGTCGAACTCCGCGGGCATCGCCACCGGGCGCACGTCGCGGGCCAGCGTGGCCGGGACGTCCGGCACGGTGAGCACGGCCCCGGCCAGTGACACCACCGCCAGGGTGCCGGCGACCATCCGCCCCCACCCCATCCGGTCCACCGCCACGGCCAGGCCCAGGGCGAGGAGGACCGCGACGCCCAGCGCCGCCCAGCCCAGCCAGCGGTGGGTGTCCCGCAGCAGCGCAACGCCGGGCACCCGCTGGGCCGCCCTCCAGACCGGCAGGAGCGGACCGGCCAGCAGCAGGACGCTGACGACGGTGGCGAGGTAGGCGCCCACGGCCAGGTCCAGAGCCCGGCGGGTCGGGACCGGCACCGCGCGGGCCGGGAAGGGCCAGGCGGTGATCGTCGACCGGGCGTAGAGCGCGGCGGCCACGAGGACGAGCTGGAGCAGGACGACGAGGACGCTGCCGCGGGACCCGGGGGCGGTGCCGCTGGCCCACACCCCGCCCAGCGAGGCGACCGACCCGACGACGCCCAGGGGGCCGTCGGCGCGCACCGCGAAGGCGTCGGCCCCCTCGGGCGAGGCCCCGGCGGTCGGGTGCCGGAGCCCGGCCAGTATCCAGGGCAGCGAGAGGAGCAGGATCGGCCCCAGGAGCGTGAGCGCGTCCAGGGCACGGCCCGCGCGCCGTGTGATGCCGCGGTCCGACGGCCCCAGCACGACGGCCGTGACGAGCACCGTGACGGCCGCCGTCACCGCCCCGACCGGGGTGAGGGCCGCGGGGAGCGCGGCCGCCAGCACGAGCAGGACCCGCTCGGCCCACGAGCGGCGGGCCCGGACCGCGACCACCAGCCAGGGGATCATGGCGTAGCCCAGCAGCGACGGCGACTGTCCGAGGAGGAGCCGCTCCGCGACATACGGATTGGCGATGGCCAGCCCGGCGCCCACGCTCGTGGCAACAGGCCCGTAGCGGCGCAACAGGACCGTCATGCCCGCACCGACCAGCAGCAGCGGCGCGACCAGCAGCAGTCGGGCGACCAGGCTGCTGGGCAGCACGGTGCTGAGCGCGGCGACCACCGCGTCCAGCGGCACCGCCCGGGGTGCGCCGCCGGCCCCGAGGGTGTTGGCGCCGAAGACGGGGTCGGGGACCGTCACGAAGTCGCGGAACAGGTAGACCCCGTCCCATGGACCGACCCCGACGGATCCGCCGAGGAACAGGGCCGTCGCCAGGACGGTGACCATCAGGCCGGCCGCGACCGCCCGGCGGACCCGCGTCGTGGCGTCAGCGGCGCTCGTGACACCCGGGTGCACAGGGTGCACCGTGCGGGTCAGACGTCGTCCGGGGTGACCGGCATCGCCCGCTTGTGGGCGGTGCGGGCGTGCCAGCCCTCGATCGTCTCCCGGTCGGCGTCCGAGACCGCCTTGCCCTCGAGGTAGTCGTCGACCGCGTCATAGGACACCCCGAGAGCGGCCTCGTCCGGGTTCAGCGGCTTGCCGTCCTCGAGGTCGGCCGTGGGGACCTTGTTGACCAGGTGGTCCGGGGCACCGAGGTGCGCGGCCACCGCGCGCACCCGGCGCTTGGTCAGACCGGCGAGCGGGATGAGGTCGGCCGCGCCGTCGCCGTACTTGGTGTAGAAGCCGACGACGGCCTCCGCCGCCTGGTCGGTGCCGAGCACGAGCATCGAGCGGGCACCGGCCGCGAGGTACTGCGCGATCATCCGCTGCCTGGCCTTGACGTTGCCCTTGACGAAGTCGGCGCGGTCGATGCTCGTGAAGTCGATCCCGGCCCCGTCGACCTCGGCAAACATCGCGTCCGTCGCCGCCTTGATGTTGACGGTGATCGTCTCGTCGGCGCCGACGAACTCGACGGCCGCCGCGGCGTCGGCCTCGTCCGCCTGCACGCCGTAGGGCAGCCGCATCGCCAGGAAGCTCGCCTCGCCCCCGGACTCGCGCACCCGCTCGCAGGCCAGCTGGGCCAGTCGCCCGCACGTCGTCGAGTCGACCCCACCGCTGAGGCCCAGCACGTAGCCCTTGGTCCCGGAGGTGCGGAGGTAGTCGGCCAGGAAGGCGATGCGCCGCTCGGCCTCGGTGGCGGCGTCGAACTCGGGGCGGACGCCGAGCTCGGCGATGATCTCCTGCTGCGTGGTCATGGCGCCGAATCTACCGGTGACAGGTTGCGAGGACGTTTCGTGGAGCACGGGGGGCGTCCGTGCCGCGCGACCCGGACACCTCACGCCAGCAGCGCGACCGCGGCCAGGCCGAGGTAGACCACGCCCGTGACGACCGCCGTCCGGCGCCGGGCCCGCGGAGAGGCGCTGAACCGCCCGGCCAGTCCGCCGGCGGCCAGGGCATAGATGCTGTCGTTGATCACCGCCAGCGCCAGGTAGCAGCCTCCGAGGATCAGGATCTGCACGGACACCGGGCCCCGGGCCGGGTCGACGAACTGGGGCAGGAAGGCCAGGAAGAAGAGTGCGGTGCCCGGGTTGAGCAGGTCGATCAGCACACCGTCCCGGAACAGGCGCAGGCCGCTGGGGTGAGAGCCGGACGCCGGTGCGGGCCTGTCCGCCTCGACACCACCGTGGAGGCTGCGGAACTGGCTCACCGCGAGCCCGAGCAGGTAGGCCGCGCCGGCCCACTGGAGGAGGCGGAACCCCGCCGGCCACGCGGCGAGCAGTGCCGCCAGCCCGGCGACGGTCGCCACGAGGTGCAGCAGCGAGCCGACCTCCAGCCCGGCCACGGACACCATGCCCGCGCGGCGTCCGAACTCCATCCCGCGGGCGACGACGTAGACCACGGAGGGTCCGGGCACGACCACCAGCGCGGCGGCGGCCAGAGAGAAGGTCAGCAGGGTGGCGGTGCTCGGCATGGCTCTCCCCCCGGAGAGGTGGTGTGCGGTCACGGGATCCCTGGGACGTTAGGGACGAGCACTGGCACAGCGCTTTCATTCCGCTTTCACCGGCGCCGTGGCCGTGCCGCGTCACCTCTAGAGCCAGCCGCGCTCCTGGGCGACCTGTGCGGCCTCGACCCGGGTGGAGGTGCCGGTCTTGCCGATCGCCGAGGACAGGTAGTTGCGGACCGTCCCCTGCGACAGGTGCACGCGCCCGGCGATGGCCGACACCGTGCCTCCGGCGATGGCCTCCCGCAGGACCTGGCGCTCGCGGTCGGTCAGCGGGTTGGGGCCGCCGAGCAGCGACTCGGTGGCCAGGCCGGGGTCGACGACCCGCAGGCCGGCGTGCACCCGGCGGACCGCCTCGGCCAGCTCCCGGGCCGGGGTGTCCTTGACGACGAAGCCGCTGGCCCCGGCGTCCATCGCGCGCCGCAGGTAGCCCGGCCGCCCGAACGTCGTGACGATGAGGGAACGGCACTGCGGAGCGACCTCGTGCAGCCGTCCGGCGACCTCGATGCCGTCAGCACCGGGCATCTCGATGTCGAGCAGGCAGACGTCGGCGCGCGAGCTGAGCGCGGCCTCGACCACCTCGTCGCCCCGCCCCACCTCGGCGACCACGGTGAGGTCCGGCTCCAGGTTGAGCAGGGCCACCAGAGCGCCCCGGACCAGAGCCTGGTCGTCGGCGAGCAGCAGCCGGATCGGCTCCCGGCTGGTGCCCGCGGAGGGCTCGGGCGTGGGCGCGGTCCCGCGCGGGTGGGTGGCGTCAGTCAAGGGTGACCTCCAGGACGGTGCCCCCGGTGGGGCCGGTGGTGAGGGTGAGAGTCCCGCCGGCGGCGCAGACCCGCTCGCGGATGCCGCGCAGGCCGTTGCCCTCCTTGTGGACCTTGGTGCCCTGGCCGTCGTCGGTGACGCGCATCCGGTCGGTGTCCAGCTCGACGACGCACCGGGTGGCGCCGCTGTGGCGCACGACGTTGGTGACGGCCTCGCGCAGCACCCAGGCCAGGATCACCCGGTGCCGCGGGTCCACGACGTCCAGGGCGTCGGGCAGCTCGGCCCGGATGCCGGCGTCGGTCAGGGCGGAGTCGGCGGCCGCCAGCTCGTCGGCCAGGCTGGCGACGCGCAGCCCCGACACGGTGGCGCGGATCTCGGCCAGGGCGACCCGGGACAGCGCCTGGATCTGGTCCAGCTCGTCACGGGCGCGCGCCGGGTCGGTGTCGATCAGCCGCCCCGCGAGCTCGGCCTTGACCGTCACCACGGTCAGGCTGTGGCCGAGGACGTCGTGCACGTCCCGGGCCACCCGGTCGCGCTCGGCGGCGAGCGCCAGGTCGGCCTGCGCGGCCCGGTGGGCGTTGCCCCGCTCCTCGAAGACCCGCACGAGCCCGGTGGAGACGGCGACCAGGGAGATGATGAGGATGAAGTACCAGGTCTCGGCGAGCGAGCCCGACACCAGCGGCACCAGCACGCAGGTGAGGATCGCCGCGCCCGCCACGCCGAGCGCCCAGGCCAGCGGCAGGCTGAACATCCCCAGCGCCACGATGTAGGGCAGGTGGGCCAGGACGCCGAGCCCGATCACGGGGACCAGAGCTAGGCTGATGATGACCAGGGCCACCAGGTAGCGCACACCGGTCCGGACCACCTGGTCCCAGGTGTCCTGGTTGCTGATGGCGATGAACCCCCGCAGGTACACCGTGCCGAAGGCGACGATCCCGCAGATCCCGAGCACACGCCATACGGCCGGGATGTCCGAGGCAGTGGCGAGGGCAGCGATCGGGAAGGCCAGGAAGACCAGCCAGATCGCGCCCATCATCCAGCCGAACCGTTCCCATGGGTCTGCCGGTGCGGTGCGCACGGAGGCGGGGACGGAGGACATGCTCTGAGCGTGCACCATCGTCACCTGGTGCGCCAAGGCCCGCGAGTCACCTGGGCGGGGTGACAGGCGTCATGTCGCGGCGCGGCTAGCATCGGAGGCGTGTCCGCTGCCCCCGACCTGGTGCCGCGTCGGGTCCGTGCCGCGTTCGCGCACGCCGCCGTGCAGCAGGCCGCCACCCGCATCGGCGTGCGGGTCCTGCACATCAAGGGCGTCGCCGTCGACGACGACCTGCGCTCGCGCGGTGGTGCCACCGACGCGGACATCCTGGTCGACCCCGAGGGGGTCGGCCTGCTGCTGGCCGAGCTGACCACCCTCGGCTGGGACCGCTACAGCGACTTTCTGACGGGGTCGCCGTTCGGGCACGCCGCCACCATGCACCACCCGCACTGGGGGTACGCCGATCTGCACCGGTTCTTCCCCGGCATGCACCAGGACCCCCAGGCGACCTTCGAGGAGCTGTGGGCGGGGCGACAGCAGGGTGAGATCGCCGGCTTCCCCTGCCCGGTGCCGTCGGCGGCCGGTCAGGTGCTGGTGCTCGTCCTGAACAACCTGCGCAACCGGCGGGCCGTCCTGACCGACCCGCGGGTCGCGCAGGTGCAGGCGGAGCCGAAGGCCTGGGCGCAGGTGGAGGCCCTGGTGCCCCGGGTGCACGCCGACGTGGCCTTCGGCGCTGCGATGGGGCGGCTGGAGGAGCACCGCGGCACGCGGGAGTACTGGATGTGGAAGGTCACGACCGAGGGCGGCAGCCGCTCCGCCGAGTGGCTCGCCCGGGTGCGTGCGGAGCCGACGCTGCGGGGCAGGGCCGGTCTGCTGCTGCGGGTGCCGCTGGTCAACACCGAGGTGCTCGAGCACCAGCTGGGTCGTCCGCCGACGCGAGCCGAGGTGGGGCGCGAGTTCGTGCACCGCGGGAGGCAGGGTGCCCGGGAGCTCCGGTCCGCGCTCGCGCGGCGGTGGAGGCGGAGGGCGCCGTGACCGGCGACAGTATGCCGGGCGCCGAGGTCGTTCCGCGCTGGTCCCGGGCGGTGGGGGTCGCCGTGGTTGATGTGCCAGACGCCGACGAGCAGCCGAGCGAGGCCGGCGGCGAGCACCCCGCCGACGGGTCCGCGGTGCCGGAGGCCGGGGGCGTCGTCTACCTCGCGCCGTTGCCGGACGGCCCCGTCGCGGTGCTGTCCGGCGCCTCCGCCGTGCTGTACCGGGCGCTGGTGGCCGGCGACGGTGACCCGGTGGCTCGCGTCGCCCGCGACCTCGGCGTGTCCCCGGAGGACGTCGACGCCGAGGCGATCGACGACTTCGCCGACGAGCTGGTCGAGGCGGGGCTGATCGTGCGGCATGGGGCGGGTCAGCCGGGCGCGCTCTGACGACCCCCGGCCTCCCCACGAGACGGCTGCCTCAGTCGGGGAGCGTCGCGGGTCAACCTGGCGCGCTCTGACGACCCCCAGCTTCCCCACGAGACGGCTGCCCCGGTCGCCGGGTGCGTGGGAGAACGTGCAAAACCCCTACGAAAATGCGGGGAGGACGTGCAAAACCCCTATGAAAATTGGGGGTCAGCGGCGGGAGCGGGAGCGGGCGGCCGCGCGGGGACGGGTGGCCTCGAGCATCAGCTGGCTGGCCTCGTCGTCGGGGCTGCCGCCCACGGTGCTGCCGTCCTGGCGGTAGTAGCCGTAGTAGGCCACGCTCTCCAGTGGCGCCATGTTCAGGGCCATGCCGGCGAGCTTGGCGCCGGCGTTCTCGAAGGCCTTGATGGCCTCCGCGACGTGGCGCTTCTTGGTGCGGTTGGCGGCGACGACCATGAGCGAGCCCCCAGTGAGGGTGTCGACGACCATCGCGTCGGTGACCGGCAGCACCGGCGGGGTGTCGACCAGCACGAAGTCGAAGCGCTGGGCCAGCTCGGCGAACAGGTCGCGCATCGCCTCCGAGCCGAGGAGCTCGCTGGGGTTCGGGGGGATCTCGCCGGCCGGCAGGACGAAGAGCTCGCCGTGCCCCCACTGCACGAGCATGTCGTCCAGCGAGGCGCGGCCGAGCAGGACGGTGGTCAGGCCGACGCTGCCCTCCAGGCCCATGGTGCGGGCCACCGACGGGTTGCGCAGGTCGGCGTCGACCAGCAGCACCTTGGTGCCGGCGTCGGCCATCGCGATCGCCAGGTTCACCGCCGTGGTGGTCTTGCCCTCGCTCGGCATCGGCGAGGTCACCAGGAAGGAGTGCTTGCGGGTCGTCACGTCGACGAACATCAGGTTGGTGCGCAACCGCCGGATGGCCTCGGCGTGCGGGCTGAACGGGTCGGACTCCATGAAGACCCGGCTCGTGTCGGCGCCCTTGCGGATCGGGATCGTCGCCAGGACGGGCTTGCCGGACATCTCGGCCAGGTCCTTGGCGGTCCGCACCCGGGTGTCCAGGTTGTGACGCAGCAGGGCGAAGCCGATGCCGAGGAACAACCCGGCGAGCAGCGCCAGCGCGAGGTTGCGCGACACGTTGGGGCTGACCGGCGAGCCCGGTGGGGACGCGGCCACGATGGTCTGCGCCCGCACCTCACCGCCGGAGGAGGCCAGCATCTGGGAGAACTCCGGGGAGACCTCGGCGAGTTTCTGGGCGACGGCGGTGGCCACGTCGGAGGCGGCCTGCGGGGAGCGGGCGCTGACGTTGATATCGATGAGCGGGGTGCCGGTCTCCGCGGCCGCGCGGACGCTGAGGATCTCGCCCGGCGCGAGACCGAGCTGCTCCCGCACGGGGGTGAGGACCACCGGCGACTGGGCCACCTCGAGGATGGTGCTGAGCTCGGCCGACGGCATCTGGTAGAGGTTGACCGAGCCCTCGTCACCCTGGGCGGAGAGGTAGACCCGGGTGTAGGCCTCGTAGGTCGGCGGGGTGCGCAGCGTGATCGCGGCGGCGACGCTCACCACGACCAGGATGGTCGCGACGATGATGCGCCACCTGGTCCGCAGGATCGCGAGCAGTTCGTGTATCTGCACCGGCGCATTCTCCCCACAGTGGTCACAAGTCGGCACCCCCATGGTACCCGCACGGAGGGCCGACGAACTTTACCAGACCTTTACCCGTCCAGGAGGGCCAGCAGATAGCTCCCGTAGCCGGACTTCAGCAGGGGCTCGGCGCGCTCGGCGAGCTCGTCGTCGGTGAGGAAACCCATCCGCCAGGCGACCTCCTCGGGGCAGCCGATCTTCAGCCCCTGCCGACCCTCCAGGGTGCGCACGTAGTTGCCCGCGTCGTTGAGCGCGTCGAAGGTCCCCGTGTCCAGCCACGCGGTGCCGCGCGGCAGGACCCCCACCTGGAGCGCCCCCTCCTGCAGGTAGCCGCGGTTCAGGTCGGTGATCTCCAGCTCGCCCCGGGGACTGGGGCGCAGCGCCCGCGCCCGGTCGACCACCGTCCGGTCGTAGAAGTACAGTCCGGGCACGGCGTAGGAGCTGCGGGGGTGGTGCGGCTTCTCCTCCAGGGACAGGGCCCGGCCGGACTCGTCGAACTCGACCACGCCGTATGCCGTGGGGTCGGCGACGCGGTAGGCGAAGACGGCGGCGCCGGTCAGGTCGTCGAACCGGCGCAGCTGGGTGCCGAGTCCGGCGCCGTAGAAGATGTTGTCACCCAGGACCAGGGCACTGGTGTCGTCGGCGATGTGGTCGGCGCCGATCAGGAAGGCCTGGGCGATCCCGTCGGGGCTGGCCTGCTGGGCGTAGCTGACCGAGATGCCGAAGCGCGAGCCGTCCCCGAGGAGCCGCTCGAAGGCGTCGGCGTCGTGCGGTGTCGTGATGATGAGCACGTCCCGGATCCCGGCGAGCATCAGGGTGGACAGCGGGTAGTAGACCATCGGCTTGTCGTAGACCGGCACCAGCTGCTTGCTCACGCCGAGGGTGATCGGGTGCAGCCTGGACCCGGTGCCGCCGGCCAGCAGGATTCCTCGCATGCCCAGGCATCGTAGTGTGGGCCGTATGCAGCAGGTACTGGTCACCGGGGGCGCGGGCTTCATCGGGTCCAACTTCGTGCACCACCTCATCGCGGCGACCGACGCCCGCGTCATCGTGCTGGACAAGATGACGTATGCCGCGAGCCCGGCGGCCCTGGAGGGCTTGCCGGCCGATCGGTTCCGGTTGGTGGTGGGGGACGTCGCGGACGCCGGGACGGTCGGTCCGCTCGTGGCTGAGCTGACGGGTCCGGACGACGCGGTGGTGCACTTCGCGGCGGAGTCGCACAACGACAACTCCCTGCGCGACCCCAGCCCGTTCATCCAGACCAACATCGTCGGCACCTTCGTGCTGCTGGAGGCGGTGCGCGCCCACGACGTGCGGCTGCACCACGTGAGCACCGACGAGGTCTACGGCGACCTGGAGCTGGACGACCCCGCTCGGTTCACCGAGACCACGCCCTACCAGCCCTCCAGCCCCTATTCCGCCTCGAAGGCCGGGGCCGACCACCTGGTGCGGGCCTGGGTCCGCTCCTTCGGGGTGCGGGCGACCCTGAGCAACTGCTCCAACAACTACGGCCCGTGGCAGCACATCGAGAAGTTCATCCCCCGGCAGATCACCAACGTCCTGGCCGGGACGCGGCCCAGGCTCTACGGGGCCGGCGCCAACGTCCGCGACTGGATCCACACCGAGGACCACTCCAGCGCAGTGCGCACGATCCTGGAGCGCGGTCAGATCGGGCAGACGTACCTGATCGGTGCCGACGGCGAGCGCTCCAACATCGAGGTGGTCCGGCTGATCCTGCAGCTGCTGGGTCGCGACCCCGACGACTTCGACCACGTCACCGACCGGGCGGGTCACGACCTGCGCTACGCCATCGACTCCAGCCGGCTGAGGGCCGAGCTGGGGTGGTCCCCGGCCTACACCGACTTCGAGGCCGGGCTCGCGGCGACCATCGACTGGTACCGCGAGCACCGGGACTGGTGGGAGCCGGCCAAGGAGGCCGTCGAGGCCGGCTACGCGGCCCGGGGGCAGTGAGCGTGTCCACCCACCCGGCCATCCGGCATACGGCCATCCCCGGCCTGCTCGTGGTCGACCTGGCCGTCCACGGTGACTCCCGCGGCTGGTTCAAGGAGAACTGGCAGCGCGCGAAGATGACCGACCTCGGGCTGCCCGACTTCGGGCCGGTCCAGCACAGCGTCGCGCACAACGGGCCGGCCGGGGTGACCCGCGGTGTCCACGCCGAGCCGTGGGACAAGTTCGTCTCGATCGTGCACGGACGGGCCTTCGGCGCGTGGGTCGACCTGCGGGAGGGGCCGACCTTCGGGACGGTGCACACCGAGCAGCTCGACGAGCACACCGCCGTCTTCGTGCCGCGCGGCGTGGGCAACAGCTACCAGACGCTGGTGCCCGAGACGGTCTACTCCTACCTGGTCAACGCGCACTGGAGCCCGGACGCGGCCTACACGATGCTGAACCTGGCCGACGAGACCGTGGCGATCCCCTGGCCGGTCCCGCTGTCGGAGGCGGTCGTCTCCGACAAGGACCTGGCCCACCCGCGGCTCGGGGCGGTGGCACCGGTCCCCGCTGCACCGAGCGGACGGACGGTCGTGCTCGGCGCCGGTGGCCAGCTCGGCCGCGCCCTGTCCGCCGCCCTGCCCAGCGCGCGGGTGCTGTCACGGGCCGAGCTCGACCTGACCGACCGGGCGGCGGTCGAGGCCCTCGACCTGTCCGCGGTCGACACCGTCATCAACGCCGCGGCCTTCACGCAGGTGGACCGCGCCGAGACCGCCGACGGCCGGCGGCAGGCCTGGGCGGCGAACGCGACCGGCGTCGCCGTCCTGGCCGCGGCGGCCGCCCGGCACGGCTGCACGCTGGTGCACTACTCCAGCGACTACGTCTACGACGGGACCGGGCAGGAGCCGGGCGAGGACGAGCCCCTCGCGCCGCTGGGGGTCTACGGGCAGTCCAAGGCGGCCGGCGACCTCGCCGTCTCGGTGCTCCCGCGGCACTACCTGCTGCGCACCTCCTGGGTGGTCGGCGAGGGGGGCAACTTCGTGCGGACCATGCGGCGCCTGGCGCGGGAGGGGGTGGAGCCGCGCGTGGTCGACGACCAGGTGGGCCGGCTCACCTTCACCGAGGAGCTGGCCAGGGCGACGGTCCACCTGCTGGCCGGCCACGCGGCATACGGCACCTATCACGTGACCAACGGGGGCGAGCCGGGCAGCTGGGCGCAGATCGCCCGTCGTGTCTTCGCCCACGAAGGACGGCCCGAGAGCGCGGTCCACGCCGTCTCGGCGGCGGAGTATGGAGCGGCCACCGGTGGCGCCGCGCCCCGGCCCGACCGCAGCGTCCTGGACCTGACCCGCCTGCGGGAGACCGGGTTCGAGCCGCAGGACCAGTGGGCGGCGCTCGAGGGCTACCTGCGCGCCACGGACTGAGGTCGAGCCACTACCCGGCCCGGTCGGTCGGCGGTACCCTGCCTGTCACGACCCTGCCTGTCACCCGCGACCGCGGGGCCCCGGATGGGTCCGGGGAACCGATCTCGCAGCCGCAGCGTCGCACCGAGGCGCACACCACCATCACCGACCCAGGGAGTGACCACATGCACACCAGGACGATTCTGGCCCTGTCCGTCACGGCCGCCCTCGGGCTGTCCGCCTGCGGCTCGGGCAGCGAGCCGCTGACCCAGGAGCAGGCCACCGAGGTCCTGCTCACCCAGGAGGAGTTCCCCATCGAGGGCTTCACCCGCGGCGAGGTGGACTCGGGCGTGGCGGAGGCGGACGAGGGGACGGCTGGTGATCTGCTCGAGGACTTCCCCGGTGCGGACCAGTTCAGTCAGGAGTGCCTCGACGCGCTCGGCTCCCTGGAGACGATGGACGCCGACTTCGCGGCCCAGGCCTCGGTCGAGTTCCTGGGCGAGGAGTCCGGTGCGAGCCTGTTCGGCCAGCCGACCGTCCAGCTCGTCGTGGCCTCCATGGAGGAGGGCGACAACCCGCTGGACATGATCGACTCCCTCAACTCCGCGTGCGAGGAGATCACCGTGGAGGAGGACGGGATGTCGATGACGATGAGCTTCAACGAGGTCGAGGGCGACGCCCAGGGGACCACCATCGCGGTGGGTGTCCTCGGTCAGACCTTCGAGCTGACCGTGGCCGGGCGTGAGAGCTCCGGCAACTACACCGTGGTGACGGCCATGGGCATAGCACCCGAGGACATCATCGAGGTGCTGGACGCGCAGGACGAGAAGATCGCCAACCTCTAGGAGGAGACCTCAGGAGACACACTGGTCCCACCAGAAACATCAACCACAGGGATTGGGCAACCCGGGGTCAAGAATTGGCCACAAGGACTCATGAGGTTTCCCAGAGGTGTAGTCAAATGACCCATCGGGCGCATAGAGTCGCTCGCAGAACTTTTTCCGCTCGACCCGTGACAGAGACGCAGGGAGTTATCGACGTGGCACGCGCAGGGGGACCCGACAGGCGTCCCGGTGGCCGGCATCCGGTCCACCGGGGGCGTCACCGGGAGATCAAGCGTTCGGGGGTGGCGGTGCTGGGGCTCGCGCTCGCCGTCTCCCTGACGCAGCTGCCGGTGTGGGCCACCGGCGACGACGCCGGAGCCACCGGGGACGGCACGGAGGTCGAGGCGCCCGCCCCGGCCTCGGGTGGTGGCAAGGGCGGCCCGAGCTACGGCGGCCGGTCGACCGGACCCGCTCCGCTGGAGACGCTTCCGGACGACCCGAACTACCCGGTCCCGGAGCCGCCGACCAACGAGGTGCTCCCGGAGGGGATGGAGCTGCCCGAGGCCGTCGACGAGGCCGACGTCTTCCAGCGCAACGTGGTCTGTGACCCGGTCGCCAAGCCGGGTGTCATCGCGGTCGCGAACCTGCTCGGGCAGCACTACGACCGCCCCGGCTACACGCTGTCCCGCTCCTGCATCGACCTGAGGTCCGAGCACTACGACGGCCGCGCCGTCGACTGGCAGCTCAACGCCTACGACCCGATGGACCGGCGCATCGGCGACGCCGCGGTCACCTGGCTGACCGACAACGACGGTGAGGTCGCCCGTCGGCTCGGCATCCAGTCGATCATCTGGAACCACCGCGCCTGGCACGCCTACGACGGCACCTGGCGCAGCTACGTCGGGCAGAGCCCGCACACCGACCACGTCCACCTCTCCTTCACCTGGGACGGTGCCTACATGCGCACCTCCTGGTGGACCGGGGTCGCGCTGACCGCCGACGAGATCGACCAGGGGCCGTGCGCGGTGATCGGCGGTGCCTACGCCGCGGTGCCGCAGGCCCGGAGCACGCAGGAGTGCGTGCCGGCGGAGTTCTGGCCGAACGTCACCGGCTACAACACGGTGCGCCCGGGTGGCCAGGGCGCCGGTGTCGAGCTGCTCCAGTCGATCCTCGAGGTGGAGCCGACCGGGGTGCTGGACCCCGCGACCCGCGAGGCCCTCATCGCCTGGCAGGACGAGCAGGGCGTCCCGCAGACCGGTGTCCTCGACCAGCTGACGTATGCCGTGGCCCTGGGCGGGGAGGTCCCCGAGCTGCCCGAGGGGGCCCGGGCCCCCGAGATCCCGGACTACCGGGTCACCGAGTTCACGCCCCACCTGCGCGCGGTGGTCACCGAGGGTGACCGTGGCGAGTCCGTCAAGGTCCTGCAGGAGGCCCTCGGCGTCGACGGCGACGGCGTCTTCGGCCCGATCACGGCAGCGGCGCTCACCGAGTTCGCCGAGGCGCAGCCGCTGCTCAAGGACGACCTGACCGCGACCGACACCCTGGTCTGGCACCTGCTGGAGCAGCAGGCCCACCCGCTGCTGGCCTACCGCGACGTCGAGCTGGCGATCGAGGACCGCGGCACCCCCGTCGTCCTGCTGCAGCGCCTGCTCGAGCTCGAGGACGACGGCATCTTCGGCCCGATCACCCAGCAGGCGGTGCTGGACGCCCAGGCCGCCGCCGAGCTGGAGCCCACGGGCATCGTCGACGGTGCCACCTGGAAGGCGATCGACGACGCGGCCGTCGCCCGGGCCGAGGCCGAGGCGAAGGCCAAGGCCGAGGAGGAGGAGCGCCAGAAGGCCGAGGCGGAGGCCAACGCCAAGGCCGAGGCCGAGGCCAAGGAGAAGGCCGAGGCCGAGGCCGAGCGCATCGCCGGACTGGAGCAGCCGGAACCGAGCCGCGCCGCCATCGGTCGCTGAGGCAGCCGGTGCGTCGGGCGCTGGTCCGGGCACCCAGCCCGCGGCTGGCCGAGGGCCTGGTGACGCACATCGCCCGCAGCCCGACCGTGGACGCCGAGCGTGCCGTGGCCCAGTGGCTGGGCTATCGCGCCGCCCTGGAGGATGCGGGTTTCGCGGTCACCGAGGTGGCGCCCGTGCCCGAGCACCCCGACGGCGTCTTCGTCGAGGACGTCCTCGTGGTCGTCGACGACCTCGCCGTGGTCACCGCACCCGGGGCGCGCGAACGCCGTGACGAGGTGAACGGTGCGCGGGCGGCCGCGCGGGGGCTCGGCCTCACGGTCGTGGAGCTCGTCGACGGGCATCCGGCCGG
>JAAYYA010000413.1 GCA_012515595.1 Actinomycetales bacterium | reverse complement strand
CGCCATCCTCACGGGCTCCGGTGACTGAGTTGTTCTCCGCGTCACCCGTCCGGGTTCTGGCCGCTGCCGAGGCAGGGAGGCCAGGCGAAGGCCGAGCTCAGCGCTCAGCCACCTCACGCGTCCGATAGATACTCACAGGTCGGACCACCTCCCTTCTCGTGTACCCACGAATCTATGTCGTGGATCCCGCCCCGACAAGAGGTTTACGCCACCGGCGTGGCGACGGTTGGGCGGGGCGGCAGGAAGACGGTGATCAGGACGTGCCGCACCATGGCGACCAGCACGATCAGCAGCACCCCGAAGGCGAGCCACAGCTCGACCCGGCCGATCCACCCCACGAGCGGCAGCTTGTCGGCCTGTCCGAGGTAGATGCCGGCCACGGCATACATCCCCAGCGGGAAGACCATGCTCCACAGGGTCGCCTCGTAGCGCAGGGGCACCCGGTGGAACCAGTGGCGCCACAGGCCCACCGCGAAGAGGACCGGGATGAGCCAGGTCGCGAAGGCCCAGAACATCACCGAGAGACCGGCGACCAGCCCACGGGTGGCGTCGACCATGGGCGCGGCGGCCATCTCCACGATCCGCGCCCCCGCCAGCACGGTGATCGCGCAGGCGCCCATCGCCACCCAGTAGGGCGGGTTCAGGTCCTCGGGCCGCAGCTCGTAGAGCAGCATGCGCAGCGCGACCAGGACACCGGCCGCGACGTAGAGGAAGACGCCGACCGACCACGCCACGACGGCCAGCACGGACAGCCCCTGGGTGGCCGTCTCGCTCACCGGCTCCAGGGTGGCCGCTGCGACCGCCACGGACTGGCTGGCCACCACCCAGATGAACCAGGTGCCGTTGGCGTTGGCGACCACGGGGCGGGCGACCTTGCCGAGCACCGCGGTCCACGGCACGACGTAGCCCATCACGGCCCAGGCGGACGCGGTGATGACGAGGAAGACGAGGGTGACGGTCTGGTAGCCCTCCATGAACAGGCGCACGCCCAGGACGTTGGTCCCCGCGACATACGTGAAGTAGCCGAAGGCCCGCTTGGGGTCCAGGAAGTCCTCCGCCATCGCGCGGCGGAAGCGGACGAAGCGCAGGAGCGTCAGCAGCCCCAGGGTGAGGAAGGCGATGACGCACAGCACCAGGAGGACCCTGGACAGGGTGTCAAAACCCTCCAGCGCCAGGCCGACCGAGACGATGCCGCTGCCCATGACCAGCGCGAAGTAGCCGGGCGTGAGACCCTCGACGGCGATGTCGAAGCGGTGCGCGAATCCTGATGCCACCCTCAGACCGTAACGATGGCGGGGCTCCCTGACCAGCGTTGCGGAGTTCAAAGGATTGAGATCAGGACGTGGCCGCACCCACCGGCTCGGTCTCGTCCGGGACTACGTCGACGTCCCCGTCGGGGTAGGTGTCGACCCCGAGGGACCGCTCGAGCCCGGCACCCTCGACGTCCATCTCCGGCAGGATCCGGTCCAGCCAGCGCGGCAGGTACCACGCCTTCTCCCCCACCAGGGACAGCACCGCCGGGGTCAGCGTCATCCGGACGAGGAAGGCGTCGACCAGGACGCCGACCGCCAGACCCAGACCGATCGGGCGGACCATCGCCAGGTGGGCGAAGACGAAGCCGCCGAAGACCGAGATCATGATGATCGCGGCCGCGGTGACCACGCGGGCGCTGTGGTTGAACCCGCTGACGACGGCCCGGCGGGCGTCCTCACCGTGGACGTGCGCCTCGCGCATCGCCGAGACCAGGAAGACCTGGTAGTCCATGGCGAGCCCGAAAAGCACCCCGATGAGCAGGATCGGCAGGAAGCTGAGGATCGGACCCGGCTCGTGGACGCCGAAGAACGCGCTGGCCACGCCCCACTGGTAGGTGGCCACCACGGCACCGAAGGCCGCCGCGATCGACAGCAGGAACCCGCCGGTGGCCAGCAGCGGCACGAGCAGGGACCGGAACACCAGCAGGAGCAGCACCAGGGAGAGCCCCACGACGACGAGCAGGTAGACCGGCAACGCGTCCGCCAGCTGTCCGGAGATGTCGATGTTGGCCACCGTCTGGCCGGTGAAGCCCAGCTCGGCCCCGTGCTGCTCGCCGATGAGCGCGGCCGAGTTGTCCAGGTTGCCGACCAGGTCGACCGTGACCTGCTCGGCCGGGCCGCCCTCGGGGACGATCTGGAAGACCAGGGTGCCGCGGTCCTCGCTGATCCCGACCGGCACCACCGACTGCGCGCCCGGCACGTTGGCCAGCGCCTCGCCGAGCCCGACCTGGGCCTCCATCAGGGCCTTCTCGGTGTTCTCGACCGGCTCGTCGAGCGTGGCGACGGCGACGATCGGCCCGTTGGACCCGGCACCGAAGTGTTCCCGGGTCAGGTCGTAGGCCGCGTAGCTCGTGGAGTCCTCCGGGTCCGAGGACCCGTCCGGCAGGCCGAGCCGCAGGTCCAGGGCGGGGATCGACATGAGCCCCACGATCACCAGCACCCCCGCGACGGCGGCCCACGGGCGACCCTGCACCCACGCGGCCCACCCGCGGCCCTTCGGCTGCTCGGCGACGCCGTGCCGGCTCAGTCCCTTGCGGCCCAGCACGCGCGTGCCCATGAGGGACAGCAGCGCCGGGGTCAGGGTGATCGCGAGCAGCACGGCGATCAGCACGGTGCCGGCGGCGACCAGGCCCATGACGCCCAGGAACGGGATGCCGGTCACGACCAGGGCGGCCAGCGCGATGAAGACGGTCATGCCGGCGAAGACCACGGCGTTGCCCGAGGTCCCGGTGGCCAGCGCGATGGAGGCCTTCAGCTCCATCCCCTGCTGGAGCTGGTTGCGGTGCCGGTTGATGAGGAAGAGGGAGTAGTCGATGCCGACCGCCAGGCCGAGCATCAGCGCCAGCGCCGGGGTGGCGCTGTTCATGTCGACGAACTGCGTCAGTGCCATCGCGCCGCCCACCCCGACGGCGACCCCCACCATGGCCATGAGCAGGGGCAGCCCGGCGGCCAGCACCCCGCCCAGCATGACCAGCAGGACGATGGCCGCGACCGCGATGCCGATGGCCTCGGTAGCACCGACGACGCTGGAGATGTCCTGGACGATCGCCTGGGAGTACTCGATGCCCACGCCGGACCCCTCGAGCTGGCCCCCGAGGTCCTGCAGCTCGGCGGTGACGTCAGGGTCCAGGGAGGCGCCGCCGAACTCGAACTGGAGCTGGGACAGGGCGACCGTCCCGTCCTCGGAGACGAACCGCATACCGCTGCTCAGGTGGGCCAGTCGCTCCCCCAGCGCCAGCTCGTCCTCACCGGCGGCGAGCTGGGCCGCTCCGGCCTCCAGCTCCTCGCGCCCCGCGTCGAGCTCGGACTGGCCCGCCTCGAGCTGCGCCCGGGCGTCCGCCAGCTGCGCCTCGGCGTCGGCCACCATCTCGGGCGGGAGCGCGTCCCGGTTCTCCTCGAGCGCGGCCAGCCCGCCCTCATACTGCGCCCACCCCGCGTCGATCTCCTGCTGGCCCGCCCGCAGCTCGGCCCACCCGGCGTCGAGCTCGCCGCGGCCCTGCCGCAGCTGCTCGCGGGCCTCCGCGATCTGGTCGGCCGAGCCGTCCAGCTGGGCCTGCGTCTCGAAGGGGTCGGTGACCGCCGTGACCCCGTCGATCTGGCGCCACTGGGCGATCAGGTCCGTGACCGCCTCCTGCTCCTGCTCGGTGAAGCCGCCCTCGGAGGTGAAGACGACCGACCCGCTGGCGCCGGCGGCCTCGGGCAGCGCGGCCTCCAGGTCGCCCAGCACCTGCTCGAAGCGCGAGCCGGGCATGCTGAACTCGTTGCTCAGCGGCTTCATGAGGGTGGCGGCGGCGGTGCCCGCCACGGCCATGACCAGGACCCACGCCACGATGGTGCGCCAGGGGTGGTCGGCGCACCAGCGCCCCAGTCGGTGCAGGAAGGAAGCCACGCTCGTCCTCTCGATGACCGGACCTCGTCCGGTGGTCTCGTGCTTGTTCGTATGTCGATGGGCCGGGTCGTCGTTGACGCGGCGGGTCAGTGGTCTGTGCTGGTGGGTGCGGCGGTCCACCCGGTCGCCGCGAGCTGCAGCCCGCGGTGGAGCACCCGGTTGAACTCGGCGGCGGACTGCTCGTCGACGACGTCGCCCGCCCCCTGGATCCAGTGGCGTTCGGCGGCCTCGAAGATCGCCATCACGGTGCCGGCCAGGCTGGAGGCGGCCAGCGGGTCGGCGTCCGGGACCCGGTCGAGCAGCAGACCCTCGAGCCACTCCCGGTGGTAGCCCCAGATGTTGAGGGCGACCGGGTGGCGCTCGGGCCCGGGGCTCTTGACCAGGGCAATCCAGGCCAGCAGCTCGTGGGGCACCGGGGAGACCTCGACCGTGCGCTGCATCGCGACCAGCGGCGGTTCGTCCGCGGGGCGGGCCAGGAACGCCTCGGCCAGTGTGGTGATCGGTGACGACATCCCCTCGGCGAGGGCGGCCTCCAGCGACGGGAAGTAGTTGAAGAAGGTGCGCCGGGAGACACCGGCGGCCTCCGCCACGGTCTCGGCCGTCATCGCCTCCAGCTGCCCCTCCCGGAGCTGGTCCCGCAGGGCCTCCAGCAACCGGCCCCGGGTGCGGGCCTTGTTGAGCTCGCGCCGGCCCGGGGTGTGCCCAGCCGCCCCGCCGTCGGCGAGGTCGGTGGTGCTGGGGGTGGTCACGAGACGACGGTACGCCCCTCTTTGCACTCAGTGCAAATCTGCACTGAGTGCAGGCCGGGTGTTCTCCGTCACACCGTGGGCCGCGGCGACGTGGCCCAGTCCAGGGCCATCGCGCGGTAGCGGGGCCGGAAGGCGTAGAGGCAGGCGAGACGCAGCCGCGTCGCCTCGGCGTAGGTGGCGAACCGGGCGGCATCGACGCCGAGCCCGGTCGCGACCTCCAGGACCACCTGCTGCGTCAGCTCGCTGTGACCGTTGGACCAGAGACCCTGGTCCGTCCGGAGCCGGGCGTGGACCCACAGGTTGGCCAGGTCCAGGGCCGGCTCGGCCAGGGACACCGTGTCGAAGTCGAGCAGCCCGAGCGACTCCCCGTGCGCCAGGATCTGCTTGTCGTGCAGGTCGCGGTGGCTGACCACCAGGTCCTGGGACGGCCCGGTGACCAGCTCGTCGGTCACCGTCTCCGCGCGGGCCGCCACCGCGCCCGTCACCGCCGCGGGCAGGGCCCCCAGCCGGTCGACCCGCTCCAGCCAGCGCCGCAGGTTCACCACCTCGTCGTGCGCCGTGTGCGTGGCGAGCTGGTCGGTGGCCTGCTGTCCGCCGAGATGATCGGTGGCCGGCTGTGCGCCGAGATGATCGGTGGTCGGCTGTGCGCCGAGATGACCGTTCGTCGCCGGCCGGGCGAGGACGGCCCAGCGCTCGGCCCACCGCTGCCACCAGTCCCTCCACTCCCCCGTGGTCGCCACCCCACCCAGCTCGTGGAGGCTGCGCCCGGGCAACGTGCTGAACCGCACGGCTCCGGTCCCGGCCTCGAGGACGGCCGGGGCGTCGAAACCGGCCGCCTCGGCGACCTCCTGGCCCTGCCGCGCCGCCCGGGCGATCTCCGCGCCTGTGCCCGGCCGGACCACCTTGACGAAACCGTCCCGCCGGCGCACGACGGCCCGCTTGCCGTAGCGGTGCACCACCACCGTGCCGGTGCGGGCGGCCTCGGCCAGGTCGGGCAGCTTGGGGTCCGCACCGTGCGGCGCGACACGCTGCGAGGTCACCTGCCAGCCGTCATCGCCCAGTGGACGCATCCGCAGCTGCGCGGCGCGGACCCGGCCCGACCCGTCCCGGCCCTCGGCCAGCACGACCTCCTCGCCCGCGCGCGGACCGCGGGGCCAGGCACGGTCGACGGTGATCAGGTCCTCGCCCGCCTCGAGGACGGCGGGCACCGGCCCCGTCGGGGTGGCCGCGGGTCCCGGTCCCGCCGGGGCGGCCGCGGGTCCCGGTCCTGTCGGGGCGGACGCGGGCTCCGTCACGTCTGGCTCCAGCATGAGGTCGTCGTCGAGCATGTGATCTCCTCGGTCCTGTGGGTCGCGGGTCATCCGAGCACCGCCTGCACCTGGTCCAGCCGGCGGTGGATCCCCGCCAGCCAGTCGGGGTCGGCGGCACGGAAGGGCTCGGTGACCCGGGTGAGCAGGGCGCGAGCGACCCAGGTGCGCAGGTCGGGGTCCGTGAGGGGCTGTCCGGCACCTCCGGCCTGCGTGTAGCCGGCCAGCATCGCGCGGGTCAGGGGCAAGGCGTCGACGCCGGGCCACGCCTGGTCCCCCTCCCGACTCCCGGCCAGCAGCTCGGCCGCGGCGAAGCTGCCGAGGTCGCCGGCTAGCCGGGCGCGGCCGGAGCGGTCGAAGTCGGTGAGCCGCACGGGGTCCTCGTGGTCGCGCCCCACGAGCACTTGGTCGGCGGAGAAGTCGCCGTGGACGTGCCCGGTCGCCCACCGCCCGGACCCGATGCGTTCGGCCACCGCTGCCGTGAGGGCGTGCAGGCGCTCACCCGCACCAGGGTCCAGGTCCACCACGTCCCAGACCTGGCGGGACAGTGCGACCACGGTGTCGAGCACCGGTTCGGCCGCGACGGCCGATCCGTGCAGTCTGGCCAGGGCCGCCCCGGCAGCGGGGCCGGCGGTCTCCACGACGCTGGCGTCGACCGTCGCCAGGTCGCCCTGCCCGAACCAGGGCCACACCGTCACGCGGCGGCTGCGGCGCCGGACGTCGTCGCGCACCGGCTCGACGACGGGGACGCCGGCGGCCGCAAGGTCACGCAGCGAAGCATGAACCCCCACCTGCTTCTCCGCGGTCACCCGGAGCACCAAAGGATCTCCCGCGGTCACGTCGCGCCGCAGCACCAGCCGGCGCTGGGGGTTGTAGCGCAGGACACTCAGCCGGCCTGCCGCGACCGCCTCCGAGACGGACGCATGCACGGGGCGCAGCGCGTCCAGCCCCTTCTGCAGACGGGGGTCGGTGTCGATGGTGCCGTGGGCGAGGGTGAGCTCACCGTCCTGCAGCACGTGCACCTGCTGCCCCCGCTCGCCGGCCAGCTCGACGGCCTTGCGCAGCTTGTCCGTGTGCCCGGGGTGGCTGACCTGGATCCACCCGGGGTCGTCCTGGCCCGCGGTCAGCAGCACCGCGCTGGTCGACAGCCCCGGCTTGAACCGCAGCCGGGTGGTCCGGACCTGCCGGCCCAGCAGTGTCGAGAGGCGCTCCCGGTCGATCAGCAGGTCGGCACTGGCCCTGGCAGTCACTGTCTGGCCCGCTGCCCGGCCGCTCATCGCCCGGCCCGCTGCCCGGCCTGTTCCTGCGACACCTCGCCCTTCGGGGAGGAGTCGGTGAAGGCCGTGCCCTCGGGCAGTATGCCGGTGGCCGGGCCGTCCCACCGGACGCCACCGTTCTCGATCCAGATGATGCGGTCGCACTCGCGGGCGGTCGCCTCGTCGTGCGTGACCACGAAGGTGGTGCGCCCCTCGCTCAGCTGCTCGATCGCCTCGCGGACGGCGAGGGCGTTCTCGGCGTCCAGCCCCGAGGTGGCCTCGTCCAGGATGATGACCGAGGCGTTGCGGAGCATCGCCCGGGCGATCGCGATCCGCTGGCGCTGGCCGCCGGACAGGGTGGCACCCCGCTCGCCGACCTGGGTGTCGTAGCCCTCCGGCATCCGCAGGATGAACTCCTCGGCGCGCGCCATGCGGGCAGCCCACCGGACCTGGTTGTCGTTGGCGCTCAGGTTGCCGTAGCGGATGTTGTCGGCGATCGAACCGGTGAACAGCACCGACTCCTGCAGCACCACCGACACCTGCGAGCGGAGCTCGGACAGGTCGAGGGCCCGCAGGTCCACGCCGTCCAGCCGCACGCTCCCCTGGCGGGGGTCCATCATCCGCAGCAGCAGACTGGTCAGGGTCGACTTGCCGGCACCGGACGGGCCGACCACGGCGACTCGCTGGCCGGGGGGGATCACGAGGTTCAGGTTGCTCAGCACCGCCGGGTGCTCGCCGTAGCCGGCGGAGACACCCTCCAGGCGCACCTCCCCCGCCACCCGGTCCAACCGCACCGGGTCCGCAGGACTGGTGATGTCCGGCTCCTCGTCCAGCACGTCGGCGACCCGCTCGCCCGAGGCTGCGGCCCGGGCGATGCGGCCGGTGTACTTGGCCAGGTCGCGCAGCGGCTTCATGGCCGTCTTGAGGTAGGTCAGGAACAGGACCAGGTCCCCGGGGGTCATCGCACCCTGGGTGACCCGCCACCCGCCGAGCATGAGCACCGACGCCGTCGATACGCCGACGAGCACGTCGGTGCCGCGCTCCAGCGCGGCGGCGAGCCGCCGGGCCTGCACGCCCTCCTTCAGCGACTTGCTGTTGCGGCCGCTGAACTGCTCCTCCAGGGCGCTCTCCAGGCCGTAGGCCTGGACGACCCGCATGCCGCCGATAGCCTCCTGGGCGATATTGGCCAGGTCACCCTCGGCGCGTCGCGTCTTGCGCGAGGCCTTGGTGATCTTCGGGCCGCTGGAGCGCGACAGGAGCAGGAACACCAGGGCAGCGGCCACCAGGATCAGGGCCAGCAACGGGTCGAGCCAGAACATGACCCCACCCATGACGACCAGGGTGAAGAGGTTGACGAGCAACGGCATACCGGCGGTGACGGCCACCTCCTGCAGGCGACCGACGTCGCCGATGAGGCGCTGCACGAGGTCGCCGCTGCGCGAGGTCGAGTGGTACTCGGTGGACAGGCTGTTGACGTGCTTGAAGACCCGCTGCCGCAGCTGCACCGCGATGCGCGACCCGCCGAGCGCGAAGGCCACGGTGGCCAGGTAGTTGAAGATCGCCCGGAAGCCCACGAGGGCGACCGTCGCCAGGGCGCAGGCCAGCAGCAGCCGTGCGCTGGCCTGGGGGCCGGAGTCGGCCAGATCCGCGCCGAGGGACCGGGTGACCGCGTCCACGACGAACTTGACCGGCCACGGCTCGAGCACCCGGAAGATCACCTCGAGCATCAGCGCCAGGGCGCCACCCAGGAGCAGCGGGGCCTGCCCCCGCACGTGCGGGCGCACCAGTCCGAGGGTGCGGGAGAGTGCGTGGCCGTCGATCTTGGGGGACTTGACCGAGCTCATGCCACGCCCTCGGGCGTGCTGACGCCCTCCAGGATCCGGTCCAGGACGCTGTCCCAGGAGTGGGCCGCCTCGACCATCGCGCGGCCGGCGAGCCCGAGGGTGCGGGCCCGGTGGGGGTCGGCCACGAGGGCGTCGATCGCCGCGGCCAGGGACGCCGGGTCGGAGGGCTCGACGAGGAGGCCGTTCTCGCCGTCCCGCACGATGGTCGGCACCTGGCCGACGCGGGAGGCGACGACCGGCAGGCCGGCCGCGGCGTACTCGTAGATCTTCAGCGGGGAGAAGTACTGGTCAGCGCCCTCGTCCATCACCGGGTAGGGCGCGACGGCGACGGCAGCACCCGCGAGAGCGGCGGGCACGTCACCGGGGGCGACGGCACCGCGGAAGTCCACGGTCAGACCCAGTCGCTCGGCCTGCTCGGCCAGCGCCGGCCCCTGGGGGCCGTCTCCGACGATCCGGACCTGCCACGGCTGCGTGGCCCGGGCGGCGGCGTCCAGCAACACCTCGGTGCCGTGCCACGGCTTGAGGGTGCCGACGAACAGGACCACGGGGTCGCTGTCGGTGGCCGCCTCGGTCGGGGCGATGCGCGTGGTGTTGACCCCGTTGGGCGTTACGCGGATCTTGTCGGTGGACTCGGGGCAGTGCCCGCGCACCCAGTCGGCGACCGGCTCGGAGACGCAGGCGACCACGGCGGCGGCCGCGACCTGGGTGCGCAGCGCGTTGAGGGCGCCGTCGGCGTCGACCAGGTGGCGGTGGGTGGCCTGCTCGTCGATCAGGGGCGCGTTGACCTCCAGGATCCCCGGGAT
>JAAYYA010000412.1 GCA_012515595.1 Actinomycetales bacterium | reverse complement strand
TTTTAGTCGGACCAGCGCAGGAGGCGGCTGGCGAGCACCGACGCGGCCGCGGCCCAGACGAGCAGCACCAGGATCTCCAGCGCCGGGAAGCCGCCGTGCACCAGGGCGGTGCGCAGGCCGTCGCCGAGGGCGGCCGAGGGCAGGAGGCCCACGACGGTGTCCCACGGGGCCGGGTAGCGGTCGGCCGAGATCAGCACCCCGCCGAGCGCCGCGAGCAGGATCCAGAACAGGTTCGCCACCGCGAGCACGCCCTCCGCGCGCAGGGTCCCGCCGACCAGGGCCGCCAGGGACGCGAAGGCCAGCACGCCCGCGAGCGTGACGAGCACCGCAGCGGGAACGCCGACCACCTCGGGCCGCCACCCGAGGAACCAGGCGACGACGCCCAGGACGAGGAACTGCACGACGAGCACGGCCAGCACCGACAGGGCCTTGGCGAGCAGCAGGCCGCCGCGACCCAGGGGGGTGGTGCCCAGCATCCGCAGCACGCCGTAGCGCCGCTCGAAGCCCAGCAGGATCGCCTGCCCGGTGAACGCGGTCGAGATCACCGCGAGCGCCAGCACCCCGGCGGCCGCCACGTCGATCCGGGCGCCGTCACCGAGGGACGGGGCGTCGGTGAAGGCGAGGCCCAGCAGGGCCAGCAGGGGCAGGATCACGCTCACCAGCAGCTGCTCGCCGTGGCTCAGCAGTCCGCGCGCCTCGAACCCGGCCTGGGCCAGGACGCGTCGGAGGACGGGGGCGGCGCGACCGGTGCCGGGCCGGTCCTCGGTGCGGTGGTGGGTGGGGGCGGTCCCGTTCACGCGCTCTCCCTGCCGTCGGTGAGCGCGAAGTATGCCGTCTCCAGGGTCCCGGAGCCCGCCACCTGCTCGGTGGTCCCCTCGGCGACGGTGCGCCCGTGCGCCATGATCACCAGGTGGTCGGCGAGGCGCTCGGCCTCCTCGAAGGAGTGGGTGGTCACCACGACCGTCGCACCGTTGGCGGCGGTCCGGGTGATCAGCTCCCAGACGGTGCGGCGCACGTGCGGGTCCAGCCCCGCGGTGGGCTCGTCCAGGAAGAGCACCTCCGGACGGCCCACGAGGGCGGCGGCGAGGGCCACGCGCTGGCGCTGGCCGCCGGAGAGCCGACGCACGGGGGTCCGCGCGAAGTCGTCGATGCCGAGCTCCTGCACGATCGCGTCGACGTCGGCCGGCGCGGCGTAGAACCTGGCCAGGTGCCGGAGCAGCGCGACGGGGCGCACCGCCTGGGGGAGCCCGCCGTCCTGCAGCATCACGCCCACCCGCGCCCGGTGGTCGGCGTCGGCGCGCCACGGGTCGGTGCCCAGGACCTCGACCGTGCCGGAGTCCGCGTGCTGCAGTCCTTCCGCGATCTCGACCGTGGTCGTCTTGCCCGCACCGTTGGGGCCGAGCAGGCAGGTCACCTGTCCCTCCCGCGCGGTCCAGCTGACGCCGTCGAGAGCCCGCACGCGCCCGAAGGCGCGGGTGAGTTCGTGGACGCGGATCACGAGGGGAACTGTAGGTGACGAGGCTGCGGGTCACGCGCCGCGGGTCGGCGCCGGCCTGCGGTGGGGCCGGCACGGGGCCACGTCCTCCCGCCAGCCGTGCGACCAGATGGGCGCCAAGTGCGTGCCTGGACGTCGCACGGCGCCCGTTCGGTCGCATGGAGGTGCGGGGGATGAGGTGGGGAATGAGGTTAGGGGGGCCTTCGTTGGACTTAGCGTGGATATAGGTCACACTGGCATGGTGTTTATGGCTGACGGCACTGCTGAGTCCCGAACCCGGGACCGCGTCCGTCGCACCATCGGCGAGCGCGGACCGATCACCGCCCGTGACCTGGCCGGTCTGCTGGGCCTGACCCCCGCGGCTGTCCGCCGCCACCTGGACGCCCTCGAGGAGGGCGCGCTGATCGTCGAGCACGAGGCCGTCGCCCGCCGTCGGGGTCGCGGCCGGCCGGCGCGGAGCTTCGTGCTGACCGAGCGCGGCCAGGAGCAGATGTCCAACTCCTACGACGACGTCGCCACCGCCGCCCTGAAGTTCCTGGCCGAGCGCTCCGGCGAGACCGCCGTCGAGGAGTTCGCCGAGGAGCAGATCCACGAGCTGGAGCAGCGGCTCCGGGTCGCGGTCGAGGCCGCCGGGGACGACCTGATCGCCCGGATCGAGGCCCTCTCGGAGGCGCTGTCGGCGGAGGGTTTCGCCGCCTCGACACGCCCGGTCGCGCAGGGCACCGGCCTGGCCGGGATCCAGCTGTGCCAAGGTCATTGCCCGGTGCGCAACGTCGCCACCGAGTTCCGTCAGTTCTGTGACGCCGAGACCGAGGCCATCTCGCGCCTCCTCGGCGTCCACGTGCAGCGGCTGGCCACCCTGGCCGGCGGCGAGCACGTGTGCACCACCTACATCCCCACCGGAGCCCTGAGCGAGGGCCCGGTTGTCGTCGAGTCCCCCGAAGGAAGGTCTATGCGATGAGCACGAACATCGAAGAGCTCAACCCAGGTCTGAAGGACCTGGGCAAGTACGAGTACGGCTGGGCGGACAGTGACGCGGCCGGGTCGGTCGCCAAGCGCGGACTGGACGCCGACGTCGTGCGCGGCATCTCCGAGCTGAAGAACGAGCCGACCTGGATGCTCGAGCAGCGCCTCAAGGCGCTGCGGCTGTTCGACAAGAAGCCGATGCCGACGTGGGGCAGCGACCTGACCGACATCGACTTCCAGAACATCAAGTACTTCGTCCGGTCCACCGAGAAGCAGGCCACCTCCTGGGAGGACCTGCCCGAGGACATCAAGAACACCTACGACCGCCTGGGCATCCCCGAGGCCGAGAAGCAGCGCCTCGTGGCCGGTGTCGCCGCGCAGTACGAGTCCGAGGTCGTCTACCACCAGATCCGCGAGGACCTGGAGGAGCAGGGCGTC
>JAAYYA010000411.1 GCA_012515595.1 Actinomycetales bacterium | reverse complement strand
GTGGAGTGGGACGGCGAGGAGGAGCTCTCCGAGACCTATGACTGGGACCTGTTCCCGCAGGCTGTCGAGGCGCACGGTGCCCCGGCCTTCGACGAGTCGTTCGTGTTCGTGCCGCTGCTCTCCCTCGGCGGCGAGGAGCGGGTCGAGAACCTGAGGGCGCGCACGACCATCGAGGCGATCCGCACGATGGTTGAGTTCCAGGGCGTGATCGAGCACTGACCGCGACCGGCGGATCCTCATCGAGGGCAGATGCCCTGGTCAGGCGTCTGCGGGGGCAGTGTCGGTGGTGGATGTTTGGATGTTTGTATGACGCAGGGGACGGAGTTCGTGAGCGGCGGCGGGGCCGCCGTGGCTGACTCTGCCGTGCCCGGGTCGGTGGAAGCTGGGGCCGCGGCGGATGGGGCTGCCCCCGGTGCCGAGCGGGCGCGCTACGCGCCGGTGATCGGGACGGGGCCGGCCACCCAGACGTCGGCGGCGTCCGGGCCGTTGGTGCAGATCGAGGACCCGCCCGAGGGCGGTAGTGCCTCGGGTGCCGAGGCTGTTGGTGACCCGGATGGGCCGGCGAGGCTGACCGGGTCTGGCCACGAGGTCCCCGAGTTCCTGGCGGGCACGGCACACATGACGGCGATGCTGGCCGGGGAGTTCCCGTGCGAGCGGCTGCCGGAGCAGGCCCTGGGCGAGGTCGTCGGTGCCGCGCAGGCCCTGGTGCAGGCGGCCCAGTCCCTGATGACGGTCGCGACGAGTGAGGCGATCGGGCGCGGGCTGCCGGGCCAGTCGGGGCACTCGACCCCGGACTGGATCGGCACGTGGGCTCCGGGGATCGACACGGCTGAGGCGCTGGCGACCGCCCGGGTGGCCGGCACCCTCGGTGATGAGCACCTCGGGACCCTGGGGGCGAAGGTGGTCGACGGGACCGCGCGGGTCTCGCGCGCCAACCAGGTCGCCCGGTTCCACCAGGAGATGGCGCCGGTGGCCGACGAGGAGTCCCTGGCGGCGATGACCACGATCCTGACCGACAACGTGCAGGACCTCTCGCCGCATCACCTGGGGATGGCGATCAGCAAGGCGCGTGGCCAGCTCAAGCCCCCGCCGGAGGATGACAAGGACGCCGAGCAGCAGTGCAGCCGGCGCCTGTTCCGGCGGGTCGGCACGGTCGCCGGTCTCGCCGAGTGGCAGCTGCTGCTCGATGCCGAGGGTGAGGCGACCCTGCAGGCCGCGCTGGATCCGCTCACCAAGCCACGTCCCGGTGCCGACGAGCACGGCCTGCGCCAGCTGGACCCGCGGACCGCCTCCCAGCGGCGGGCCGATGCGCTGGTGGAGATCCTGACCCGGGCCGGCCAGACCGACGACTCCGATCACCCGACCAGCGGCGCCGGACGGGTCCAGATCACGACGAGCATGGACGCGTTGGCCGGGAAGGTCCCCGGCGGCGGGTTCGACGAGCACGGGCACCGGCTGAGCGCCTCAGCGATCCGTCGGCTCGCCTGCGACGCGGACCTGATCCCGGTCGTGATGGGCGGCCC
>JAAYYA010000410.1 GCA_012515595.1 Actinomycetales bacterium | reverse complement strand
GGGGCCGGATCATCAACATCTCCTCGGCCCACGGGCTGCGGGCCTCGGCCTTCAAGGTGGCCTACGTGTCGGCCAAGCACGGGCTGGAGGGGCTCTCGAAGGTGACCGCCCTGGAGGGTGCGCCCCAGGGGGTGACCTCCAACTGCATCAACCCCGGCTACGTGCGGACCCCGCTGGTGGAGAAGCAGATCGCCGACCAGGCGGCCACCCATGGCATCCCGGAGGACGAGGTGATCGGGAAGATCATGCTCACCCGGTCGGCCATCAAGCGGATGTGCGAGCCCGACGAGGTCGCGGCGCTGGCCTCGTTCCTGATGTCCGACGACGCCGGCATGGTGACGGGCACGTCCTACACGATGGACGGCGGCTGGACCGCCCAGTAGCAACTCCCCCCAATCGACCGAGCGCACGGGGTTGCGAAAATCCACCCTACCGAGCGCACGGGGTTGCGAGAATCCAGCCCACCGAGCGCACGGGGTTGCGAGAATCCAGCCCACCGAGCGCACGGGGTTGCGAAGATCCACCCCACCGAGCGCACCGCGTCGACCGCCGATCAGCGCCAGTCGACCGACACGATCGACACCGCGTCGGCCACCCCCTTGAGGGCGACCTCGCGCGGCTCGGAGAGCGCGAAGGCGCCTTGCGCCCCCTCCAGCGACTCGCTGCTGACCAGGATCTCGCCCGCCCCGGCCGCCGCGCCGACCCGCGCGGCCACGTGCACGCCCAGGCCGCCGTAGTCGGACTGGTCCTGGTCGGTGTGGAAGGCCCCGCCGGTGTGGATCCCGATCCGCACGTCGGGGGCGACGACCTCGCCGTCGAGGGCCCGCTGGATCGCGATCGCGGCCTGGACCGCCGCCCCCGGCTGCTCGAAGGCGGCGAAGAACCCGTCGCCGGTGTGCTTGATGACCTCCCCGCCCCCCTCGGCGATCCGGCCCCGCACCAGCTCGTCGTGGCGAGCGAGCAGCTTGCTCCACTTGTCGTCACCGAGGCTCTCCAGCAGCTGGGTGGAGCCCACGATGTCGGTGAAGAGGAAGGTGCGCCGCTTCTCCAGCCGGCCCAGCAGCTCCCTGGCGTGCTCCTCGTCCAGGCGCGCTCCCAGCCGTTCGAAGGTGGCCTGGGCGGACTCGAGCTCGGCGGTCGCCCCCTCCTCGTCGCCCTGCCGGCGGTAGGCCATGCCCAGGTACAGGCGCGCCTGCGCCACGTCATACGGCGCCCCGACCCGGAGCCAGCGATCACGGGCCAGGCGAAGTTGCTGCACGGCCTGCGGCCAGTCCGCGTCCGCGAGGGCGATCCGGGCCGTCGCCATGGCCAGGGTCGCCTCGAAGGCCGGGGCGACCTGGTGGGCGATCAGGTATGACGTGACCGTCGCCTCGATCTCGTCCCGGGCGGCCCGGGCGGTGCGCAGGTCGCCGGCGGCGATCGCGATCTGGACCTGGGCGGGCAGCAGCTGCAGCCGCCTGAGCGGCTCGGGCGTGGCATCCAGGGAGCGGCGCACGGCGGTGCCGGCTGCGTCCACCTTGCCCTCGGCGAGCCGGAGCAGCGCGAGCCCGGGTTGCGGGTCGCGGCCGAGCTCGTGCACCTCACGGTAGGTCTCCAGTGCGGCGGCGAAGTCCCCGCGGACGCGCCGGATCTCAGCCACCTCGTAGAGCCCGTCGCCGGTTGCCCAGTAGTTGAACTCGCGCAGCTCCGCACACGCGGTGATCGCCTGCTCCTCGGCGGCTGACCAGTTGCCGGTCAGCCGCAGCGCTTGGGCGCGGTGGATGCGGCACGCGCCCGGGAATCCGCTCACGTCCAGCCGGTCGCAGAAGCGGTTTGCCACGTCCGTCCACTCGGCGGCCCGCCGGAAGTCGCCCACCTCCTGGCAGGCCTGGATGGTCATGCAATAGATGAGTCCGGCCGAGAGGGGAGCCAGCTCCCCGCTCAGTGCCTCGGCGGCCGACTCGTCGAGCATCGCCAGGCCCGCGTCGACCTGGCCGCTGTGGATGAGCATCCGCCCCCGGATCGTCCTCCCGAGCGAGAGGACCTCGGTGACGCCGAGGCGTTCGGCGATGTCGAGGGCGCGATCGAGACTCGACTGGGCGTTCGCGCTGTCGCCTGACTCCATCGACTGCATGGTGTGGTTGAGCGCCACCAGTGCGTGCTCCGCGGACTCGGGGAGGGGAGCCAACAACCGGTCCGCGCGGGCGAGCCATCCGCTGGCCACGGCGAAGGCGCCGCGGCCCGAGTGGTCCCAGGACAGCCAGGAAGCGACGGTGGCGGCGAGCAGGGGTTTGCCCTCCGAGATGTAGGCGGCAAACGCCCGCTCGCGCAACGCCATCGCCTCGTCCTGGCGACAGGTCCAGAAGGCAGACTCGGCGTAGGCTGCCAGGTCATCCCCGGTGAGAGTGTCGGCGTCGACGGCCTGGAACAGGCCGTAGGCATCCTTCCAGTGGCCAAGCCCGACGGCTTGGCGGCCGGCTTCCGGAGTTGCGGCGGTCTGTGTCACGGGTGCCTGGTCCTGCGAATGCCCAACGTTTAATCGTCGCACCGCCCCTGACCCCGCACAAGATGCAGCAGGCCCCGAAGATCCACCGGGGTCCATCCGGTCCGACAGGCACGCCGTCCGTCCCGGATGCTGCGCGGGAGCGGCCTGGTTAGCGTGGGTGGATGGGACAGATGCGGGTGCGACCCAAGCTCGTCGTCGACGGCGCCGACCGCGCCATCGAGTTCTACAGCCAGGTGCTGGGGGCGACCCTGGTCAGCCGCTACGCGATGGGCGACTCCGTCGTCTTCGCCCAGCTGGAGCTGCCGAGCGGCGACGTGCTGCAGCTCAAGGATCCCGATGACGTCGACCGCAGCCCCGGTGACGGTGGCGTGGGCGTGGTGATGGACATCCAGTGCGACGACCCCGACGCGGTCGTGGCAGTGGCGGTCGAGCGTGGCGCCGAGGTGGTCTTCCCGGTGGACGACCAGCCCTACGGCGCGCGCCAGGGCCGGATCCGCGATCCCTTCGGGCACCAGTGGATCGCCGGCACCGAGCTCACCAAGACCGACGAGGAGATCCAGGCCGCACTCGACGAGTGGGCCGACGCTGGCGCCACGTAGCCCCCACCCCCCTCGACCGAGCGCACGGTGTTGCGGCCCTGGGGGCGACCGAGCGCATCGTGTTGCGGCCCCCAACCCCGACCGAGCGCATCGCGCGCGCATTGACCCAGGAACGTGCGGGTCGACCCAAGAACGCTTCCTGGGTTGATCCGCACCTTCCTGGGGCCAACGACATCGGCTCAGTCCAACCGCAACGCCGGGCGCTCGGTGAGGTCCAGAGCCGCAACACGATGCGCTCGGTGGGGTGTAGGAGCAACGCCCCGCGCGCTCGGTGGGGTGAAATCTCGCAACACCGCGCGCTCGGTCAGTCCTCGAGAATCATTCCACCCAGACGCGGGCGTTGCGGAACATCCGCAGCCATGGGCTTGCCTCGCCGATCGGGCCAGGGGTCCACGACAGCTGGGCGTTGCGCTGCACCCGCTCGGGGTGCGGCATCATCGCGGTGAACCGCCCATCGGGGGTGGTGACAGCGGTGAGGCCGCCGCGGGACCCGTTGGGGTTGGCCGGGTAGAGCTCGGTCGGACGACCGTGGTTGTCGACATACCGGGCCGCGGCGAGCACCGACGCCTCGTCCCCCTGGGCGGAGAAGTTGGCACGGCCCTCGCCGTGCGCCACCGCGATCGGGATCCGCGAGCTGGCCATCCCGGTGAAGAAGACCGAGGGCGACTCCAGGACCTCCACGAGACTCAGCCGCGCCTCATACTGCTCGCTGCGGTTGCGGGTGAACCGGGGCCACGCCTCGGCACCGGGGATCAGCTCGGCCAGCGCCGCGAACATCTGGCAGCCGTTGCAGATGCCCAGCCCGAAGGTGTCCGGCCGCGCGAAGAAGGCCCCGAACTCCTCGGTGAGCCGCTCGTTGAAGAGCACCGACCGCGCCCAGCCCTCACCGGCCCCCAGCGTGTCGCCGTAGGAGAAGCCGCCGCACGCCACCAGACCCACCACGTCGGACAGCGCGAAGCGACCGGACTGCAGGTCGGTCATGTGCACGTCATAGGCGTCGAACCCGGCCCGGTCGAAGGCGAAGGCGGTCTCGACGTGGGAGTTGACCCCCTGCTCCCGCAGGATCGCCACCGCCGGCCGCGCCCCCAAGTTCAGGTAGGGCGCGGTGACGTCCTCGGCCGGGTCGAAGGTGGTCTCCAGGTGCAGCCCCGGGTCCTCGTCGGCGCCCACGCCCGCGTGCTCCTCGTCGGCGCACTCCGGGTTGTCCCGCAGCGCGCTGATCCGCCAGGAGACCTCGTCCCACGCCTGCGCCAGGTCGCGCACCGGCTCGTCCAGCTCCACGCCCGCACCGCGCACGCGCACCCGCCGCGCGTCCGTGGCCCGCCCCAGCACGTGGGTCAGGTCGCCCAGCCCGTGCTCGGCGAGCACCGCCTCGGCCTCCCCGACCCGGTCAGCCGGGACGCCCAGGACGGCACCCAGCTCCTCGGCGAAGAGGGCCCCCACACCGTCCTCGCCGGGCACCTCGACATCCACGCCCACGGCCCCCGCGAAGGCCATCTCGCACACCGTCGCCCACAACCCTCCGTCGGACCGGTCGTGGTATGCCGTGACAAGCCCCCGCGCGCGCAGTTCCGTCAGTGCGTCGGCCAGGGCCACCAGCCGCTGCGGGTCGTCCAGGTCGGGCACCGTCCCGCCGAACTCGCCCCGCACCTGGGCCAGCATCGACCCGCCGAGCCGGTTGCGCCCGGCGCCCAGGTCGACCAGCAGCAGCGCCGAGTCGGGCAGCAGCTGCGGCGTCAGGGTCCCGGTCACGTCCGGCAGCGACGCGAAGGCCGAGACCACCAGCGACACCGGCGAGATCACCGCCCGCGCCGTGCCCTCCTCGTCCGTCCAGGTGGTGCGCATCGACATCGAGTCCTTGCCGACCGGCACCGAGATGCCCAGCGCCGGGCACAGCTCCATCGCCACGGCGTGGACCGTGTCATACAGCGCGGCGTCCTCGCCGCGGGTGCCGGCCGAGGCCATCCAGTTGCAGGACAGCTTCACGCCGCCGAGCGTCACCGGCGCGGCCAGCAGGTTGGTCAGCGCCTCACCGACGGCCATCCGCCCGGACGCCGGCCCGTCGACCGCCGCCAGCGGGGTCCGCTCGCCGCTGGCCATCGCCTGCCCCGCGAGCCCGACCAGGTCCGAGAGGGTGACGGCCACGTCGGCCACCGGCACCTGCCACGGGCCGACCATCTGGTCCCGATGGCTCAGGCCGCCGACGGTCCGGTCACCGATGGTGATCAGGAACCGCTTGGACGCCACGGTGGGGTGCCGCAGGACGTCGTATGCCGTGCGCGCCAGTTCCGCAGGGTCGTCCAGTCCCGCACGGTCCAGGTCAGGAGCCGACCAGGTGACGCGCTGAGCGTCGCGGGTCATCCTGGGGGGCTTGCCGAGGAGCACCTCCATGGGCATGTCCACGGCCCGGGACGCAGGATCGGGATCGCCGCCGTCGCCCTCCTCGCCCAGGGTCAGCTGGCCGTCGTCCACGGCGACGCCCACCACGGCATACGGGCACCGCTCGCGCTCGCAGAGCGCGGCGAACGCGTCTAGCGACTCGGGCGCGATCGCCAGGACGTAGCGCTCCTGGCTCTCGTTGGACCAGATCTCCTTGGGGGCCAGGCCGGACTCCTCCAGCGGCACCGAGGAGAGGTCGAACCGGGCGCCGAGCCCGGCGTCGTCGACCAGCTCGGGGAAGGCGTTGCTCAGCCCGCCGGCACCCACGTCGTGGATCGCCAGGATCGGGTTGTCGGCGCCGAGCGCCGCGCAGTGGTTGATGACCTCCTGGGCCCGCCGCTCCATCTCGGGGTTCCCGCGCTGGACGGAGTCGAAGTCGAGCTCGGCGGCGTTGGCGCCGGAGGCCATCGAGCTGGCCGCGCCGCCGCCCATGCCGATCCGCATGCCCGGGCCGCCGATCTGCACGAGGAGGGTGCCGCCGGGGAAGCGGACCTTCTCGGTCTGCTCGGCGCTGATCTGGCCGAGGCCGCCAGCGCTCATGATCGGCTTGTGGTAGCCGCGGCGCACCCCGTCGACCGTCTGCTCGTAGACGCGGAAGAACCCGCCGAGCGCCGGCCGGCCGAACTCGTTGTTGAACGCGGCCGCCCCGATCGGGCCCTCGATCATGATGTCCAGCGGGCTGGCCAGGTGGTCCGGGGCGCCGTAGGGGTCGGCCTCCCACGGCTCGTCGGTCCCGGGCAGGTGCAGGTTGGAGACGACGAAGCCGGTCAGCCCGGCTTTCGGGGCCGACCCGCGCCCGGTGGCGCCCTCGTCCCGGATCTCGCCGCCGGCGCCGGTCGCGGCACCGGCGAAGGGGGAGATGGCGGTCGGGTGGTTGTGCGTCTCGACCTTCATGAGGACGTGCGTGTCCTCCTCGCGGGCCACGTAGCGGCTGGGTCCGTTGGCCCCGCTCTCGGGCAGCCACCGGGTCACGGGGCCGCCCGCCATCACCGAGGCGTTGTCCTTGTAGGCCACGACCGTCCCGTGACCGGCGACCTCCTCGGTGTGCCGGATCATCCCGAACAGGCTCCGCGGCTGGGCGTCGCCGTCGATCACGAAGTCGGCGTTGAAGATCTTGTGCCGGCAGTGCTCGGAGTTGGCCTGGGCGAACATCGTCAGCTCGACGTCGGTGGGGTTGCGGCCGAGGCCGGTGAACGCCTCCACCAGGTAGTCGATCTCGTCCTCGGCCAGCGCAAGCCCCCAGGTCGCGTCGGCCTCGACCAGGGCCTCGCGGCCCCGGCCGAGCACGTCGACGTGTTCCATCGGCTCGGCGTCCCGCTCGGCGAACAGGACGTCGAGGCGCTCGCCGGCCGGCAGCACCGACTCGGTCATCCGGTCGTGCAGCAGCGCGGCGCAGGCGTCCCGCTCCTCGGGGCTCAGGCCACCCGGCCCGTCCAGCTGCAGGGTGTAGGCGACGACCCGCTCGACCCGGTGCACGTCCAGCCCGCAGTTGCGCAGGATGTCGGTGGCCTTGCTGGCCCACGGCGAGATGGTCCCTAGGCGCGGCCCGATGACGATGGTCATCGCGTCCCCGACCTCGTCGTCACCGGGCTCGTCCACCGCCGGTTCGCCATAGGTCAGCAGCGCCACGAGCCGGCCGTGGGCCGCCTCGTCGAGGGGCGCGTCGGTCGCCACCCAGTGCTCGAACCGGGCGCCGACCCCGGTGACCTTCGGCGCGACCGCCTGGAGCCGGCGCAGCAGGGCCGCGGCGCGGAAGTCGGAGAGGGCCGAGCCCCCGGGCACGGAGGTCAACACGTAGTCGTGCGGGGCCATGGACGTCGGTCTCCTCGGGGCGGGGCAGGTGGTGTCAGGCGGGGGTGTCGGGCGGGGAGGTCGGCACGAACTCCTGCCCGGTCAGGGTCTCGTAGGCCTCGACGTAGCGGGCCCGGGTCAGCTCGATCACGTCCTGCGGCAGCGGCGGCGGCGCCTGCCCGGAGGCGCGGTCCCAGCCGCTCGCCTCGGAGAGCAGCCAGTCGCGCAGCACCTGCTTGTCGTAGGAGGTCTGCGCCCGGCCGGGAGCCCACTCCGAGGCCCGCCAGAACCGGCTGCTGTCGGGGGTGAGCACCTCGTCGGCGAGGACGACCTGCACGCGGTCGGGATCCACCGTCGTCCAGTCGATCTCCTCGTCCACGGAGGTGAGGCCGAGGGAGACCGGGTCCACGCCATACTCCACCTTGGTGTCGGCGATCAGGATGCCCCGGTCCGCGGCGATCTCGTTGCCGCGGGCCAGTATGCCGAGGGTCAGGTCCCGCACGCGCGTCGCCAGGGCGGTGCCCAGCTCGTCCTCGACATCCTCGAAGGTCATCGGCTCGTCGTGCTGGCCGGCGGGAGCCTTCGTGGTGGGCGTGAAGATCGGCTCGGGCAGGAGCGACCCGTCCTCCAGGCCCGCGGGGAGGGCGACCCCGGAGACGGCGCCGGTGGCGCGGTACTCGGTGAGGCCACCGCCGGTGAGGTAGGCCCGGGCGATGCACTCGACGGGCAGCATCCGCAGGCGGCGCACGGTGAGGGCGCGCCCGGCGACCCGACGGGGCACGGCGGTGTCGAGGACGTGGTGGGGGATCAGGTCGGCCAGCTGGTCGAACCACCACAGCGACAGCTGGGTCAGCACCGCACCCTTGTCGGGGATCGGGCTGTCGATGACGTGGTCGAAGGCCGAGATGCGGTCGGAGGCGACGAGCAGCAGGCGGGACTCGTCGACCAGGCCGGTCTCGGGGTCGATCGGTGCGAACAGCTCGCGGACCTTGCCGGAGTAGACCGGCATGTAGCCGGGCAGCTCGCCCGGGAGCCCCGCGGTCTCGGTCACGCCAGGACCTTCCCGTCGGGACCGAGCTCGGTCGGCCCGAGCTCGATGGGCACGGGGATGCGGATGTCGCCCTGCTCGGCGGCGCGGGCGATGTCACCGCGGAACTGGGAGCCCTCGCAGTGGATCGCGTGCACCCCGGCGTAGGCCCGGGCCCGGGCCTGGGCCAGGTCGTCGCCGGTGCCGACCACCGACAGGACGCGACCGCCGGAGGCGATCACTCCCTCCGGGGTGTCCCTGGTGCCGGCGTGCAGGACCTGCACGTGCTCCAGGGCGCCACACTCCTCGAGCCCGGCGATCGCGGCGCCGATCACTGGCGCCGCCGGATAGCCCTGGCAGGCGAGGACGACGGCCACGGCCGCGTCGTCGTGCCAGCTCAGCTCGGGCTGCTCGGCCAGTCGCCCGTGGGCGGCGGCGTCCAGCAGCTGCCCCAGCGGGGTGCGCAGCCGGGCCAGCACGACCTGCGTCTCGGGGTCGCCGAAGCGGGCGTTGAACTCCACCACCCGCAGCCCGCGGGAGGTGAGGGCGAGCCCGACGTAGAGGACGCCGGTGAACGGGGTGCCCCGGCGGTGCATCTCGGCGATCGTGGGGCGCGCGACCCGGTCGAGGACCTGCTCCACGAGGTCGTCCGGCGCCCACGGCAGAGGGCTGTAGGCCCCCATCCCGCCGGTGTTCGGGCCGGTGTCGCCGTCCCCGATGCGCTTGAAGTCCTGGGCCGGGACCAGCGCCCGCACCTCGGTGCCGTCGCTGAGGCAGAACACCGAGATCTCGGGGCCGTCGAGGAACTCCTCGACCACCACCCGTCCGTCCCCCTTGGCCAGGCAGGCCAGTCCGTGGGCCAGCGCCTCGTCGCGGTCGTCGGTGACCACGACACCCTTGCCCGCGGCCAGGCCGTCGTCCTTGACGACATACGGGGCGCCCGTGGCGTCGAGCGCCGTGACGAGCTCGTCCTCCGTCTCGCAGACGTGGGCGAGGGCGGTTGGCACACCGGCGGCGGCCATGACCTCCTTGGCGAAGGCCTTGCTGCCCTCCAGCGCGGCGGCGGCCCCGCTGGGGCCGAAGCAGGCGATGCCCCGGGCCCGGATCGCGTCCGCGACGCCGGCAACCAGGGGCGCCTCGGGCCCGACGACGACGAGGTCGGCCCCTACCTCCTCGGCCAGCGCCGACATGGCGGCGGGGTCGGTGACCGGGCCGGCGTCGGGCAGGCACTGCGCGATGAGGTCGATGCCGGGGTTGCCCGGCGCGGCGAGCACGGCGTCGACGGTCGGGTCGGCGGCCAGCGCGCGGACGATGGCGTGCTCGCGCGCGCCGGAGCCTATGACGAGAACCCTCACGAGACGACACTAAGCCAGGAAGGGCGCCCGAGGGGTGCCGGGTCCCGGGCCCGAGGCGGGACTGGTGCCGGCAGGTGGAGCGGGCAGCCTTCTCGTGGGGAGGCTGGGGGTGGTCAGAGTGCGCTGGGTTGACCCGCGAGCCACCGGGGCCGACTTAGGTGAGTCGGGCAGCCTTCTCGTGGGGAGGCTGGGGGTGGTCAGAGTGCGCCCCATTGACCCGCGAGCCACTGGGGTCGAGCCAGGTGGGCGGGGCGTCGTGCTCCAGAGCCAGAAAATGCGTGGGCCCACCTGGGAGGCAGGGGGGGTCATCTCCCAGGTGGGCCACGCTGTGAGGCAGGGTCTGGTTGCTTCGGGGGGGATAACAACCGACGCTCACGATCCCCACGCCGGCTAAGCCGGTTCGACCACTGTGACACGTCCGCTGACAGATGTCACGCCCACAGATGTCGGTTTATAGTCAATGGCGGCAATCCGACATCGCGATGACAGGCGGACAGATGGCTCGGCTCGACGAACTCACCGATCCCCAGTTCGAGGAGTTCCTGTCGGCGCTCTACCTCACGATGCTGCGACTCGGTCGACCGACCCGGGAGGCCCTGGTCGAGGCGGGGCACCACCCCGAGGACGTCGACCGGGCCGCGGCCTTCCTGGCGGCGCGACAGCTGATCAGCGACGCCGGACCCGGCGTGTGGGACATCGTCCCGCCCGAGGTGGCGCTCCCCAGGCTGGCCACCGCGCTGGAGACCCGGGCCCGGTCAACCCGCAACACCGCCACGGAGCTCGGCGCGTTGTGGCGCAAGGCCCGGGACGAGCCTGAGCCGCCGGGATTCGTCGGGGTGGAGATGCTCCGGTCGGTAGATCTGGTGGTGCTCGCCGCCTACTCCATGGCGGCCACGGCGGACCAGCGACTCCGAGCCTTCCTGGACGACTCGCCCGTCTCCCGGCGCCTCGTGCTGGAGGAGGGAGGCCTGTTCTCCCGGGCGAGCCTGCGGCCGTCGGAGGTCGGTCTCGTGGTGGACGTCAGGTTGTTCGCGCACGACGGTGTGCTGGCTGCGCTCGAGGCGGGCGCCGCGGCAGGGCAGCGGATCGCGGTGGCCGACGGGCTCCCGTTCAGCGGGCTGATCGTGGACGACCGGGCGGCCCTGATCGACCTGTCGCGTCACGACGCCCGGGCTGACGGGTCGTTCGTCGTGCGACGACGGGCTCCGATCGCCGCGGTCGAGGCGCTGTTCGAGGTGGCCTTCGAGCTGTCCACCCCCATGGCGCCCACCCTCGCGCGGCTCACCGGCGGGTCCGACCAGCCGCCCCTGGTCGAACGGGACCGCCGGATCCTGGGACTGCTCGCGACCGGCGCGACGGACCAGCAGATCGCGCGCAGCCTGAACGTCTCGACCCGCACCGTGGAGCGTCGGGTATCGGTCCTGATGAACACCCTCGGGGCCGCCACCCGTTTCCAGGCCGGTGTGCAGGCGACGCGCCGCGAGTGGATCTGAGAGGCGCCGGCGCCGTATGACGTGGGCCAGGGTCCGGGTGGCCACCGCCGGTCCGCAGGTGGCGGGGCCGTGATCCGGCACCCGGGCGGGTAGGCTAGTCCGACCCGTTGACGGACCAACGACCGTGACCCGGCCGTCGGGTGGAGGGGATGGAACCGAAGGTGAGCGAAGCCGCCGAGGACCTCGTCGCACGTGAGATTGCCATCGAGCAGGCGCACGTCGACCGGGTGTACACCGAGCTGGCCAAGGCCGTGGACCGGGCACAGCTCGTGCACGCGGAGGGCATGGCTCGGGGACAGACCGACCGCCGGGGCACCGGCGACCCCCGCGAGGAGGAGCTGGCCGGGCTCTTCGAGCGCGACGCGCTGGTCTTCTCGGCCTCGCGGCGCACCGCCTCCCTGCAGAACCAGCACGAGGGGCTGGTCTTCGGCCGGCTCGACCTGGACCACGCGGACGACGGGCACCCCTCGGGCCGGGAGGTCCGCTACATCGGTCGGCTCGGCGTGCGGGACGACGACTACGAGCCGCTGGTCATCGACTGGCGCGCGCCCGCGGCCTCCGCGTTCTACCGCGCCACCCCGGTGGACCCCCAGGGCGTGCTGCGGCGCCGGGTGCTGCGCTGCCAGGGCGAGTTGGTCGTCGGGGTGGAGGACGACCTCATGGTCGCCGAGCCGCCGGACGACCTCGTGGTGGTCGGCGACGGTGCGCTCCTCGCGGCCCTGACCCGCACCCGCGGTCAGCGGATGCGGGACATCGTGGCCACCATCCAGCAACACCAGGACGAGGCGATCCGCGCGGCCGCCCGCGGAGTCACCGAGATCACCGGGGGACCCGGGACCGGCAAGACGGTGGTGGCGTTGCACCGTGCCGCCTACCTGCTCTACTCCGACCGACGTAAGTTCGAGTCCGGCGGGGTGCTCGTCGTGGGGCCCTCTGCGGCCTACACCGCCTATATCGAGCGGGTGCTGCCCGGGCTGGGCGAGGACTCGGTCGTCCTGCGCTCGGTCGGGGACCTGGTCGGCGGCATCACCGCCACCCGGATGGACCCGCCCGAGGCGGCCGCGCTCAAGGGCAGCCTGCGGGTCCGGCAGGTGCTGAACGCCCTGGTGCGGGAGCCGATCCCGGGGTCGCCGAACCTGTTCCGGTCCTTCGTCGCCGGCCACGCGGTCCGGTTGGAGAAGCCCGCTCTGGAGCGGGTGCGCCGCGCGGTGCTGCGGCACCACCAGCGCAACAACTCCTACGACGTCGCGCAGCGGGAGCTCGCCGAGGCCGCCTGGGCGCAGGTGCGGGAGGGCGACCGGGAGCAGTTCCTCGACAAGTTCGCGGACTCCGGCGACGTCGAGGCCTTCCTGCGCGAGTGGTGGCGCCCGGTCGACCCCCGGGAGGTCCTGCTCTGGCTCGCCGACCCCGACCTGGCCCGCCGGCTCGCCGGCGGTGTCCTGGGAGAGGCGGCTGCCGGCATACTGTCCGACTCCCTGCAGACAGCCCTCGAGACGGGCACGTGGTCGGTGGCCGACGTGGCCCTGGTCGACGAGCTGGCCGCCCGCCTCGGCCCGATGGTCGACCTGCCCTCGGAGGAGCGCGGCTTCTACGAGATCGAGGAGCTGGACGACGCCTCGCAATACGGCATGTCCGCCCTGCGCGTCGGCGTGGACGGCGACATCCCCGGGGCGCCGGGCGAGTCGGTCGGCGGGGCCGGGACCCGGGTCTCCAGCGACCCCCGTGAGCGGCTCATGAGCGGCCGGGTGACCGCCGCGGACGAGTACGCCCACGTGCTCGTCGACGAGGCCCAGGACCTGTCCCCGATGCAGTGGCGGATGCTCGGGCGCCGCGGGCGCTTCGCCTCGTGGACCGTGGTCGGCGACGCCGCGCAGAGCTCCTGGCCGGACCCGGAGGAGTCGCTCACCGCCCGCGAGGAGGCCTTCGGCAGCTCGGTGCGCCGCGGGTTCCACATGGACACCAACTACCGCAACGCCCGGGAGATCTTCGAGTATGCCGAGCGCCTGATCCGCCAGCACGTCCCCGACGCGGACATCCCGCAGGCGGTCCGGGAGACCGGCGTCGAGCCGGTAGAGCTGTCCGTGCCCGCGGACGGTGCGGCGGTGTCCGCGGCGGTCGAGCGGGCCGTCGCGGAGCTGGCCGACGAGATCGGCGGGTCCCTCGCGGTGATCGCGCCGCAGCGCTGGTGGGCGGACCTGACCGGGGTGACGAGCCGCTACGACGGCCGGGTGGTGCTCATCGACCCGCTGTCCTCCAAGGGGCTGGAGTGGGACGCCACGGTGGTGGTCGACCCGGACGAGATCATCGAGGAGTCACCGGGCGGACCCCGGGTGCTGTATGTCGTGCTGACCCGGGCCGCGCACCGGATGACCGTGCTGCAGGTGGGCTGATCCACAGGCTGTGGGCGAGGGTCGGTGGCCGTCGGGGGCGGCGGCTAGGGTCTTCCCCGTGAGCACCGCGCTGTACCGCCGCTACCGGCCCGAGACCTTCGCCGACGTCATCGGGCAGGAGCACGTCACCGATCCCCTGATGCAGGCGCTGCGCTCCGGCCGGGTCAACCACGCCTACCTGTTCAGCGGCCCCCGGGGCTGCGGCAAGACCACCAGCGCGCGGATCCTGGCCCGCTGCCTCAACTGCGAGCAGGGCCCCACGCCGGACCCGTGCGGGGAGTGCGAGTCGTGCGTCGCGCTCGCGCGCGGCGGTCCCGGCTCGGTCGACGTGATCGAGATCGACGCGGCCAGCCACGGCGGCGTGGACGACGCCCGCGACCTGCGCGAGCGGGCCGCCTTCGGCCCGGCCCAGTCGCGCTACAAGGTCTACATCATCGACGAGGCGCACATGGTGACCTCGCACGGCTTCAACGCCCTGCTCAAGGTGGTCGAGGAGCCGCCGGAGCACGTGAAGTTCATCTTTGCCACGACCGAGCCCGACAAGGTGCTCTCCACGATCCGGTCGCGGACCCACCACTACCCCTTCCACCTGGTGCCGCCGCAGCGGCTCACCTCCTACCTGGAGGAGCTCTGCGCGGCCGAGGGCGTCACGCTGGAGCCGGGGGTGCTCTCGTTCGTGACGCGGGCGGGCGGCGGCTCGGTCCGCGACTCGCTGTCGGTCCTGGACCAGCTGATCTCCGGTGCGGACGACCGTGGCCTGACCTACGACGGTGCCGCGGCGCTGCTGGGCTTCACCGACGTCGAGCTGCTCGACTCGGTCGTCGACGCGGTCGGCGCCCAGGACACCGCCGCGGTCTTCCGCCAGGTCGACCGCGTCATGGAGTCCGGTCACGACCCGCGCCGCTTCGTGGAGGACCTCCTCGAGCGCTACCGCGACCTCATCGTCGTCTCCGCTGTGGGCGACCGCGCCGGCGGGCTGCTGCGGGGCATGCCGGAGGACCAGGTCGAGCGGCTGCGCCAGCAGGCCTCGGTCTACGGCCCGAGCACCCTGACCCGGTGCGCCGACGTCGTCTCCCGGGGGCTGTCGGAGATGACCGGGGCGGTCTCCTACCGCCTGCACCTGGAGCTGATCTGCGCGCGTCTCCTGCTGCCCGCTGCCGCGGGCGAGGAGGGGTATGCCGCGCGCCTGGACCGCATCGAGCGTCGCCTGGCCGCGGGGCCGGGTCAGCAGCCCGAGGCCGCGGCCCGTCGGGAGGTGCCGCAGCCCGCGACCCGTCGGGAGGTTCCGGAGTCTGCGCCCGGCGGGGAGGTCCGGCCCCCAGCCCCTGCCCCCGCCGCGTCCGCAGCGCCGGTCGAGCGGCCCGCACCTGAGGCTCAGCCGGCAGCGTCCGCACCGTTGCACGCCCGACCCGCGCCCGCCGCCTCCGAGCCGATCTCCGCGCCAGCCGCCCCGGAACGGGGTCCCGCCCCGGAGCGGGGTCCCGCCCCGGAGCCGGGTCCTGCCTTGTCGGGGCCCGCCCCCCAGGCGAGTCCTGCTCCGCCCCCGACCGGGGCGCCGGGTTCCCTGGACACCGACGCGGTGCGCCGCGCCTGGCCAGAGGTGCTCGACAAGATCAAGGAGATCCGGCGGGTCACCTGGACCCTGGTCTCCGTGAACAGCACCGTCCTGGACTTCGACGGACGCCGGGTGCTGCTCGGGCTGAGCAGCGAGGGGCTGGCCTCGACCTTCAACCAGGGTGCGCACGCCGAGGTCGTGCGCCAGGCCCTCATCGACGCCATCGGTCTGGACACCCGCGTCGAGGGGGGCGTGGCACCCGGGGGAGGAGGCCCGCGGGGAGGATCGGCCGGTGCACCGCCGCCCACGCCTGGTCCTGGACCAGACCCGGCCCGGGCGGTGCCACCCCCGACGGCGCCATCCCCGACGGCGCCGGACGAGCCGAGCGCGGCGGAACAGCTCGGCGCCGCCGGTGGCCGGGGTTACGGCGCGCAGTCCGGTCGCGGAGCGCCGCCGGCGGGTGCGCCGCCGGCGCAGGAGTGGTCCCAGACGGCGCGCCAGGCACCGCCCTCCTGGGCGACCGACCCGGCCCCGGATGCCCCTGAGCCCTCCCAGCCGGCAGACAACCCCGCGCCGGGCCCGAGCCGCGGCCCAGGCCCGGAGGACGAGCAGCGGACGGCACCCGGGCCCCGTCAGGGGTCGGCCGCGACTCCGGCACCAGCAGAGACGCCGACGGATCCACCCAGGCCAGCACCTCGTCATACAGGCTCGCCGTCAACTGGACCGACCGCCACGCCACCGCAGGCAGCGGCACCGGACCGAACGCCGACGCCCCAGGCTGCCCCGCCTCCGGCACCCCAGCCCGGCGGTGACGTGCCCCGGGACGACGACGAGGACCTGGAGAGCTCCGGCGCGGTGGGACTGCCGGTGATCGAGAGCGTCCTCGGCGGTACCGTGATTGCAGTCGAGGACGACCCGACCCACTGACCGGTCCGCACGCCTGCTGGAGGCCACATGTTGTATCGCGCGCTGCGCGTCGTGGTCCGACCGACCGCGTTCGCGATCTACCGACCCGAGGTGATCGGCGCCGACAACGTGCCCGCCGAGGGCGCGGTGATCCTGGCGAGCAACCACCTGTCGTTCGCCGACAGCCTGGTCATCCCGCTCACCTCCCCGCGGCAGGTGTCGTTCCTGGCCAAGGACGACTACTGGACCGGCACGGGTGTCAAGGGGTTCGTCAGCCGGCACTTCTTCACCGCCATCGGTTCCATCCCCGTCGACCGTGACGACACCCGCGCCGCGCAGCTGTCGCTGGACCTCGCGCTGGCGCACCTGAGGGAGGGCGGCGCGTTCGGGATCTACCCCGAGGGCACCCGCTCCCGGGACGGGCTCCTCTACCGCGGCCGCACGGGCGTGGCCTGGCTGGCGCTGACCGCCGGGTGCCCGGTCGTGCCGGTGGCGCTGACCGGCACGGACAAGCTGCAGCCCGTGGGCTCGCGCATCCCCAAGGTGGTCAAGTTCCGGGTCGAGTTCGGCACCCCCATCGACTTCACCGGCCGGTTCGACGGCGTCCCGGCCGGACGCGCCCGACGTGAGGCCACCGACGAGATCATGGCGGCCATCCACGCGATGTCCGGGCAGGAGCTCGCCGGCCGCTACAACGAGCGCACGCCCGAGCAGCCGACCGCATGACCTTCTCGACCCCGGGACAGCGCGCTGCGCCCCGGCCCCCGACAGCTCCCCGGCACCCCGTGGTGTTCTTCGACTTCGACGGCACCCTGGCAGACACCATCCCGCTGATCGTGGCCTCCTTCCAGCACACCGTCAGCCACCACCTCGGCGAATCCGTCAGCGAGCAGGAGGCCCGCTCGTGGATCGGCCGCACGCTCATCGACACCTTCCGCGAGCGCTATCCCGGTCGGGCCGATGCGATGGTCGAGACCTACCGCGACTGGAACCTCGCCCACCACGACGAGCTGATCCGCGCGGTCGACGGCATTCCGGAGGTCCTCGACGGCCTCCTGTCCGCCGGGTCCCGGCTCGCCGTCGTCTCCTCAAAGTTCGGCGACACCGTGCGCCGCGGGCTGGCCGCAGTCCGGCTGGACCACGACTTCGCGGCCGTCATCGGCCTGGAGGCGACCGCCCGGCACAAGCCGCACCCCGACCCGCTGTTGCATGCGGCGGAGACGCTCGGTGTCGAGCCGTCCGACTGCGCCTACGTGGGGGACGCCGTCGTGGACATCCGCGCCGCGCAGGCCGCCGGGATGCGTCCCGTGGGAGTCACCTGGGGGGCCGGGACGCCCGGTGACCTCACCGCTGCCGGCCCGTCGGCCGTGGCCGACGCGGCGGGTGACCTGCTCGGCATACTCACCTAGACCGGGCACGCGTCACGCCCGTGTCACGGCGTCGCCTCCCAGTTGATCACCTGCCGCAGCTCCAGCAGACGCACAGCGACGGCCTGGTGGTCGGCCCCCGCGCGCGACTCGTCCGCCACGAAGTGGCCGACGTCCCCGTCGTAGTCGTCCGTGATGACCGCGACCACCTCGCGCGCCCGGGACGACTCCGTCGCACCGAGAAAGGACGTCAGGGCGAACAGGGTGTGGAGCTGCTGCTGTCGGGCGTCCGCCACGACGTCTGTGATGGCCTCGGCGACGGTCGGGTCGACGTCGTTCTCGGCCCGTTCGCCCGAGTCGGCAGCCAGGGCGGCGGCACTGGGGCCGCCGGCCCCCGCCAGGAGATCTGCGGCCGTGCCATGCAGGACCGTCGTGGCGTCCAGTCCGTCCGGCCAGGACTCGATGCTCTCGACGAGCAGGATGTACCGCCCGGCCAGGGCGGCCGACCTTCCGTCGTCCTGACCGGCGACGGCGTCGGTGAACAGCCCGGCATACAGGGCCCGCAGCTCGGCCGGCGGCCGCTCTGTGCCCGCGCACGCGAACAGGTCCACGGTCCGCGCGTCGTCCTCCGGGGTGCCCTCGTGGCGGACGAAGCTCGTGAACGGTCCCACCAGTTCGGTGTCCACGGCGGGGGCCTGACCCTCAGGCAGCGCCTGGCAGGGGTCGGCTGCCGGGGTGCTCCCGGAGCAGGCCGTCAGGAGGACCAGGGTCGCGGCACTGGCGACCGCCAGGGAGCGCCTGCGCGGCGGACTCCGATCTCCTCCCGTCCCCTGGACCCTCGTGCCGGTGCCTGAGTGCGTGCGGTCCATCGCAACCCCCATTCCACGGACGACCGCCCCCGACGTTACCGGCTCGGCCATGGGTGCGCCTGACGTGATTGTCAGCCGAAGCGCCTAGAGTCAGGTCACTGTGTATGAAGGTGTGGTCCAGGACCTGATCGACGAGCTCGGCCGGCTGCCCGGCATCGGGCCCAAGAGCGCGCAACGCATCGCCTTCCACCTGCTGGCGGCCGACCCCGACGACGTCACCCGGCTCGTCGCGGCGCTGACCGAGGTGAAGGAGAAGGTGCGCTTCTGCGAGCTGTGCGGCAACGTCGCGGAGTCCGAGCGCTGCCGCATCTGCGCCGACCCCCGCCGCGACCAGACCCTGATCTGCGTGGTCGAGGAGCCCAAGGACGTGGTCGCGATCGAGCGCACCCGCGAGTTCCGGGGGCTCTACCACGTGCTCGGCGGCGCGCTGAGCCCGATGGACGGCATCGGTCCGGGCGACCTGCGGATCCGCGAGCTGATGACCCGCCTGACCGACGGCACGGTCACCGAGGTCATCATCGCCACGGACCCCAATCTCGAGGGGGAGGCGACCGCGGCCTTCCTGGCCCGGACGCTGGTGACCCTTGGGCTGCGCGTCAGCCGCCTCGCATCCGGTCTGCCGGTGGGCGGGGATCTGGAGTATGCCGACGAAGTCACCCTGGGGAGGGCGTTCGAAGGGCGTAGGCTGATCGAAGCGTGACCCGCTGACAGCGCACAGGGGAGGCGTGATGGGTGAGTCGATGGACCGGCAGCTGACCGAGCTCGCGGAGGACACGGCACGCGAGGCCGGCACCTACCTCGTCACGCTCCGGGAGCTGGCCTCCGGCGGGGCGCCCGACACCGCGCTCCCGCTGCTCTTGCTGGCCAGCACCCAGCTGCACGCGGCCGGCGCCCGGCTGGGGGCCATGGTCGACGTCGTGCCCCATGAGCAGTTCGAGGCCGATACGGGTCCCGACGCCAACCTCGAGGGCGTCCGCAACGGCCTGCACGACCTGCTCGCCGGCGTCGACGAGTACGTCGAGGTGGAGGACCCGGTCCTCTCGGGCGAGGTGGTGCGGGGGCTGGTCTCCGACGACCTGACGCAGGTCGCGTCTGACCTGGCCCACGGGCTGCACCACTACGAGGCCGGCCGGTGCCAGGAGGCCCTCTGGTGGTGGCAGTTCAGCTACCTGTCGACCTGGGGCGAGCGGCTCGCTGCCGCCACCCGGGTGCTGCACAGCCTCCTGGCGCACGTGCGTCTCGACGCTGACGCGGAGACGGTCATGGAGGCGGAGATGGCGGCCCTCCACGCCGAGGCGGAGCCCGACCCGGTCTGATCCGACCCCGTCTGACCTGACCCGACCGCCCTCCCCTCCCGACCGAGCGCACCGTGTTGCGGGATTTTCCGCGACTGAGCGCACGGCGTGGTGGGCGCACTGATCAGGATCGCAACTCGACGCGCTCGGTGGGGCTGTGGGGCGCAACCCGGCGCGCTCGGTCGATTGATAGCGAGAGCGGTGCTCTTGCATTTCAGGCGACCCTTCGTCATACTCAATGAGAGAGCAGTGCTCACAGAGTGGAGGAATGAGACATGGGAAAGCACGTCATCTTCGGGGCCGGGCCGGTGGGCAGCGCTCTCGCACGGACCCTGCTGGACCGAGGCGAGAGCGTCCGGGTGGTCACCCGCAGCGGGTCGGCGGTCGAGGGAGCCGAGGCAGTCGTCGCTGACGCGTCGGACGCCGACCGCGTGCTCGCCGTCACCGTGGGCGCCGAGGCGATCTACAACTGCGTCAACCCGCCGTACCACCGCTGGGCCACTGACTGGCCCCCGGTGGCCGACGCGTTGCTGCGGGCGGCCGAGCGGCATGGCGCGGTCCTGGCCACGACCGGCAACCTCTACGGCTACGGCGAGGTGAGCGCCCCGATGACCGAGGCGACGCCGCTGGCAGCCACCGGGAACAAGGGCCGGGTGCGCGCCGCGATGTGGGCCGACGCCCTCGCGGCGCACGAGGCGGAGCGGGTGCGGGCCTTCGAGGTGCGGGGCAGCGACTACCTCGGGGGCAACTCGCTGGTGGGGATGGTGGCCCCGGCCCTGGCCAAGGGCCGGACCGCGTGGGTGCCGGCGCCGCTGGACGTCAAGCACACCTGGACCGACGTGCGTGACGTGGCAGCCCTGCTGGCCACCGGTGCGCAGGACGAGCGCGCCTGGGGCCGTGCCTGGCACGTGCCCAGCGCCGAGCCGCTCACGCTGCGTGAGCTGACGACCGTGGTCGCAGAACAGTTGGGGGCCCGGCCAGCGGTGCGGGAGATCCCGTGGTCGGTGGCCTGGGTCGCGGGGGTCTTCGTCCCCTTCCTGCGCGAGCTGCGCGAGACCCGGCACCAGTTCACCCGACCGTTCATCCTGGACTCCACCGCGGCCCAGCAGACGTTCGGGCTCGTCCCGCACCCGGTCGCCGACTCGGTGGCCTTCGACCTGGCCCGGCAGGGCCTGGCCCCCACGGCCGACCCCGCCACCCAGCGCTGAGGGGAGATGCAGGGCCGGGCGACTGACGGCATACGGCGTCCTGCCGTGCGCCCGGTCAGCCCGGCGTGGCGGCGGCGGCGCGGTGGGTCCGGGCCGTGAGCAGGGCCCGGACGAGCAGGGCCGCGGCGAGGGCGATCCCGACGACGGTGGTCCACGTGGACGTCGCGATGAAGATCAGGACCATCGCGACCAGGGTCGGCACCAGGTAGACGAAGGCCTGCACGACGTAGCCGCCGAAGCTGGGCATCGTCACGCCGGCGCTGTCGGCGACGGCCTTGACCATGAAGTTGGGGCCGTTGCCGATGTAGGTGATCGCCCCGCAGAAGACGGCACCCAGGCTGATCGCGACGAGGTAGGGCTCGTAGATGCCGGTGTCCCCGACCGACGGCTCCCCGCCGAGGGTGGCGGCCATCTCGAAGAAAGTCACGTAGGTCGGGGCGTTGTCCAGCACCGAGGAGAGCCCGCCGGTGAAGATGAAGAAGGTGACCTCGTTGAGCGGGAGGCTCGGGGCCAGCTGGGAGAGGTACTTCAGCGCCGGGATCATCGTCAGGAAGATGCCGATGAAGATCGCCGCCACCTCCAGGATCGGTCCCCAGGTGAAGGCGTTGTCCTCGAAGCGGGCCACCTTGTCGCCGGTGAGGTAGGAGGCGGCGGCCGCCCCCAGGATGATGACCTCACGCCAGGGGATCCAGTCCAGCAGCCCGGCGGTGCCGGTCTCGATGGCGTGCAGGTCCAGGGACGGGGCCAGGGCGACCGCGCCGACGATGACGGCCAGGAAGAGGAAGTTGACCTTGCCCTTGACACCCAGCCTGGTGACCGTGCCCCGGTCCCGGGTCAGGTCCTCTGGGCGCTCCCGGGCGTAGTACCGGTGGTCCAGCGCGTAGTAGGTGACCAGCAGCAGCAGGTTCACGAACAGCCACATCGGGAAGAGCGTGAAGGTCCAGGTGAACGGGACGCCCCGCAGCATCCCGAGGAAGAGCGGTGGGTCTCCCAGCGGGGTCAGCAGGCCGCCGCAGTTGGCCACGACGAAGATCGTGAACACGACCGTGTGGACCCGGAACTTGCGCTCCGCGTTGGTGTTCAGCAGGGGCCGGATGAGCAGCATCGCGGCGCCGGTGGTGCCGATGAAGGAGGCGATGAGACCACCGAAGGCCAGGAACAGGGTGTTGTTGCGGGGGGTCGCCTCGATGTCCCCCTTGAGGAAGATGCCCCCGGAGACGACGAAGAGGCCGAGCAGCAGCGTGATGAACTGGGCGTACTCGAACAGGGCGTGCACCACGGCGCTGGTGTCACCGCCGAGGATGAACCACAGCGCGACCGGCAGACCCAGGACGAGGGCGACCAGGAGCTGGACCCGCTGCTTCTCCCACCAGTGCGCGGTCGCCGGGATGAGCGGGGCCAGCGCGATCGTGCAGAGCATGGCGACGAACGGCAGGACGCTCCACCACTGGACTTCCATGTCCCCTCCCGTCCGGGCTCGGTGTCGCCACTGTAGTCAAGCAGGGACCCCCGGGTCCCCGACGGCCACCATCTCGTATGCCGTGACTCGCCCTGGGCACGTCCTGTCACCATCGCAGGGATGACACCGGACCGACCCAGGATGGTGCCGCCCGGCCCCGTGGCTCACCTACGCTCCCCTGTATGCAAAGCCTGCCGATCCGTGCCTCGTGGTGGTTGACCGCCGCGAGCTACGTGTGGGTGTGGGGCGTGCTGTCCGTCGCCTGGCCGCCGCGTCCGTGGCACTGCCTCGCGCTGGCTCTGCTCTTCGGGCTGGCCGCCTGGGTCACCACCCAGCGTCCGCTGCCCGGGGTCCTGCTCACGGCCGGCGGACTCATCCTGCTGGGGCTGCTCGGGATCGGGCCGGAGACCCCCGTGCCCCTCGGCCCGGTGTTCATCACCCTGGTGGTCGTCGGGTACCTGTGCTCGCCCCGATGGAGCGTCTGGGCCATCCCCTTCCTGCTCGTGACGACAGCGGTGCCCGCTCAGTGGGAGATCTACAGCGTCGTCTTCGGGGGCCTGCTCCTGATCCTGCCCTGGTGGTTCGGGGTGCAGCTGCGCCTGCGCGACGGGCGCCGTCGCCAGGCGGTGGCCAACGCCGAGCGACTGTCCCGGGTGGACCCGTCGGTGCGGGCGCAGCGCGCCGCGGCGACCGAGCGCGAGGAGGTGGCCGCTGCGGCGTTCGGCGCGATCGGTCGGTCGCTCGAGGAGATGACCGAGACGGCGACCGTGAGCCGGGAGACCCTGCGGCTGGAGGGCATCACCAGGATCCACGACCTCGGTGAGGGGGCGACCCGGCGGCTGCGTGAGCTCCTGGTCCTGCTGCGGGAGCGGGACACCGGTGACGAGGACGAATCCCCGACGCCGGGGACCGACCGCTCGCCCGAGGAGGCCGGGGTCCCGTCCTGGCGCCGCGTGCTCCGCGACGGCTGGCCGGTGGCACTGCTCCTCCTCGACGTGGTGACCGTCCCGTGGGCGGTGTCGGCACTGGGGATGGCCGACCCGCCCGACCTGCCCACGATGCCCTTCCTCCTGGTCGTCATCCTGCCGCTGGCGGTCACCGTCTTCCTGCGGTCACGCTTCACCGTGGGCGCTCTGCTGGCCGCTGCGGTCATCCTGCTGGTCGGCACCCTCGCCGGCATCGCCGACGTGGGGCGGGAGGGGTTCTGGCTCTACGTGGTCGGGGTCGCCCTGTCCTGGTCCGCCGGGCGGGCGGGGACGCGGTCGACGCTGCTGGCCTGGCTCGTCTTCAGCGTCACCACCTGGTCGCTCGTCTGGCTCGACACGCAGTACTACCTGTGGATCCAGATCAGCGTGCACGTCCTGTCCTACGGTGCCGCGGCCGTGTGGGCTGGTCACCACGCGGTGGAGATCGAGCACCGGACCCGGGCCCTGAGCCGGCAGGCCGAGATCGAGGCAGCCGAGCAGGCCGCGGTCGCCCGCGAGCGACTGCGCCTGGCCCGCGACCTGCACGACGCGGCGAGCCACGCGGTCGGCACCATGATGATGCAGGCCAACGCGGCCCGGGTGCTCCGGGACCGCGATCCAGGGGCGGCCCGCGCCGCCCTCGACGCCATCGCCGACATCGGGCGTGAGTCGGCCGCGGAACTGCAGGGCATCAGGTCGGCCGCGCCACCGGCGCCCCGCATGCTCGCGGAGGCCGCGACCGGGGCGGACGGGCGGGTCGACCTGGCCGAGGCGGTCGCGCCGCTCGTGGCGACCGCCCGCCGCGGAGGGGCGCAGGTCAGCACGATGCTCGACGTGCGCACCGACCCGTCGCCGCAGGACGTCGCGCTGCTGCTGCGCGTGGTCCGGGAGGGCCTGGCCAATGCCATGCGTCATGCACCCGGGAGCGAGGTGACGCTGGAGGTGGTGGTGGACGCGACACGGGTCACGGTGGCGGTCGGCAACGGGCCAGCCGGTCGTGTCCCAGGGCAGGATGTCCCCGTGACCACCTCTGTCGGACTGGGCCTGGGGCTGCGCGGACTGCGCGAGCTGATCACCGAGCGCGGCGGGGAGCTCGCGACCAGCTCGGACGGCGACCACCACGAGCTGCGGGCGGACTACCCCACCTCCTCCACGGCCCGACCGGTGGTCCTGCCGTGATCCGCATCGTGCTCGCCGACGACCAGGCGCTGTTGCGGGCCGGGCTGCGATCGGTCCTGTCGGCCGAGGAGGACCTCACCGTCGTCGGGGAGGCGTCCGACGGGGCGGAGGCGGCCCGTATGGCGCAGGTGCTGGATGCCGACATCGTGCTGATGGACATCCAGATGCCCTCCGTCGACGGCATCGAGGGGGTGCGCCGCATCGCCTCCGGGGGAGTCCGGGCCAAGGCCCTGATGCTGACGATGTTCGACCTCGACGAGTACCTCTACAGCGCGCTCCGGGCGGGTGCCTCCGGCTTCCTGCTCAAGTCGGCCCAGCCCGAGGAGATCGTCCGCGCCGTCCGCGACGTCCACGAGGGGGAGCTGCTGTTCTCCCCGACCGTGACGCGGCGGCTGGTCGAGGCGTATGTGCGCACCCCGCCCCCCAGCGACGGTGTGCCACCCGCGCTGGAGTCCCTCACCGAGCGCGAGCTGGACGTCGTGTCCGGCATCGCCCGGGGTCTGTCGAACGCGGAGATCGGGGCCGAGCTGTTCCTCGGGGAGACCACGGTCAAGGCGCACGTCAGCCACATCCTGGGCAAGCTCGCCCTCCGGGATCGCGTGCAGGTCGTGGTCCTGGCCTACGAGTCCGGCTTCGTCGGCCGTCAGTGACGGGCCGTGTTCTCGCGCAAGCTCGGTCAGGCGCGGGCGAGCCGTGACCCCCTAGCCGCGGGGAGGCGGAATCCCTAAGATGGAGGTAAGCGCCGGGGCCAAGGGCGGCAAGGAGCATGCCATGGCGACCTATTCAATTGAACAGATCTACCAAGTTGCGTTGGAAGCAGGGTTCACACCGAGTCAGGCTGCGACGTGGACGGCGATAGCGCTTGCCGAGTCGGGGGGTCGCGTTGACGCGGTCAACGACCAGGGTGAGGACTCCCGGGGCCTGTGGCAGGTCAACATCGACCCCAACGTCCGCACCAACCAGTGGGGCAACCTCGCCGATCCCAGGGTGAACGCGCAGGCGGCCTATGACATCTCCCGTGGCGGGATCGACCTGCGTCCGTGGACCACCACCCACGACATCAACCGGGGGACCGCCCGCGACTACCGCACCTACCTGGACGACGTGGAGGCGGCTGTCGGGGTGCCCGGCGACTGGTCCGGGGTGTCCGGCTACGACGCCCCGGCGCCCACCGGCCCCGCGCCGGAGCCGGTGATGACCTCGGGGTACTTCGCCCAGCGCGGCCAGCCTGTGCAGCACGCTCAGCAGGACGCGGCGACGGCCTGGATGACCGGTGCCCGGCAGACCGACACCGACGGTGACGGCCTCATCGACGCCCTGGAGCTGGCGGCCGGCTCGGACCCAACCGTCGCGGACACCGACGGCGACGGCCTGAGCGACGCCGTCGAGGTCGGCGTGCTGCGCAGCGACCCGACCTCGGTGGACACCGACGGTGACGGGCTCTCGGACTCGATGGAGTACCTCCACGGCACCGACCCGACCCGCGCGGACACCGACGGCGACGGGCTCACCGACGCGGCCGAGCTCCGCTACGGCACCGACCCCCTGCAGCAGGACGCCGGTGAGGGCATCCACGCACCGGCGCCGCCGACGCCCGCAACGGGAGCGCCCGGCATACCGGCCCCCGGCTTCCAGCCACCCGGGTCCCAGCCACCCGGGTTCCCGACCCCCGGCATACCGACCCCCGGCATACCGACCCCGGGGGTTCCGCCCGGCGGCGTCATCCTGCCGTCCCCGCCCACGCAGACGGGCACCGGCCCGGACGTGGTCCACGTGACCTACTACCCGGGCGGCGCGCCCGCAGGGGCCGCAGCCCCGTCCGGCAACGGCGGGGCGGCCTGGGCGGCTCCGGCCGGCGGGGCTCCGGCCGGCGCAGCCCCGATCAGTGCGGCTCCGACCAGTGCCGTGGACGGGTTCGTGGACGCCGCGATGGACCAGTATGGCGACCCGTACGTCTTCGGGACCGACGCGGAGGGGCCGGACCCGGAGCAGTTCGACTGCTCCAAGCTCACCCAGTGGGCCGCCGAGCAGGTGGGCGTGGACATCCCGCGGACCTCCCAGGGGCAGTACCTCGACCTGAAGGCGCAGTCCGCGACGATCTCGGTCGAGGAGGCGCTGCACACCAAGGGCGCCCTGCTGTTCTACTTCCCCTACGAGCCCACCGGCGGACCGCGGCCCCCCGGCGCCCACGTGGCCATCAGCCTGGGTGACGGGCGCACGGTGGAGACCACGCCGGGCACGGGCGTGGCGGTCATGGACGCCGGGGACCGCTTCACCCACGCCGGGGTCGTGCCCGGACTCGCCGGCACGGCCGGGCTCCCGACCGCACCGACCTTCCCCCCACCCGTCCCGCAGCCGGTGGAGCCGGTAGGCACGGGCTACGACCTCATCGACGCGGGGCTGCCTCCCGACCAGTCCCGCGACTCTGACGGCGACGGCCTGACCGACGCCTTCGAGGCGCTGGCCGGGACCGACCCGATGTCGGCGGACACCGACGGTGACGGCCTGAGCGACGGCTACGAGGCGATGGTCTCCCGGACCGACCCGCTCAGCGCGGACACCGACGGCGACGGCGTCTCCGACGCCCAGGAGCTGATGGACGGGACCGACCCGGGCGCCCTGCCGGGGGTCGCCGGGGTCGTGGGCCGGGGCGAGTTCGCCGAGAACATCCGCGACGGGTTCGTCGACACCGACGGCGACGGGCTCTCCGACAGCTTCGAGATCCGCACCGGGCTGGACCCCACCTCGGCCGACACCGACGGCGACGGGCTCTCCGACGCCTGGGAGGTCGCGACCGGCAGCAACCCGCTGCTCGCGGACTCGGACGGGGACGGTCTCACCGACGGGTTCGAGCAGACCGCCGAGATCACCGATCCGGACTGGGCGCCATGAGCCAGGCGTCCGCGGGGGCGGACGCCTGGCTGACCGTGCCCTTCAAGACCCAGTGCCCCAAGCCGGTCGGTCTCGCCAGAGCGCGGCTCGAGGACGCCCTGCTCGGCCCCGACACCCCTGCGACGGGGCTGGTCGTCGCCCCGCCCGGCGCCGGCAAGACCACCCTGCTGGGCCGGGTGGCGGCCAGGTCGGGGACCCTGGCTGCCTGGTACACCGCCGGCGTCGAGGACCACGACGAGGCGGCCCTGGTCCGGTACCTCGCCCTGGCGCTCCTGCCCCCGGGCGCCCCGGCCCTCGCCCCGGACTCCGGCGTCGACGGTCTGCTCGCGGCGCTCGGAGACGGGACGGCCGGAGGTCCCCAGCTGCTGGTCCTCGACGACGTGCACGAGATCGCCGGCTCGGCGGCCGAGGACGCCCTGGAGCGTTTCCTGCTGCTGCGTCCCGCCACGGTCCGGGTGCTGCTCGGGGCCCGGCGGTCACCCTCGTTCAACACCACCCGCATGCTGGCCTCCGGCGACCTCGTCGAGCTGTCCGGGGACGACCTGCGGTTCCGGTCCTGGGAGGTCGAGGACCTCTTCCGCAGCGTCTACGGCGCACCGCTCAGCCCCGAGACCGCGGCGCTGCTGTGCCGTCGCGTCGGCGGCCTGGCGGCGGCGCTACAGCTCTTCCACCTGTCCGTGCGCAACCTCACCCACGTGGAGCGGGAGGCCGAGGTCGTCCGCCTGAACGGCCGGTCCCGGCTGATCCGGTCCTACCTGACCCGCACCGTCCTCGACGGGCTGAGCGCCGAGCGGCGCCAGTTCCTGCTGCGGACCTCCCCGCTGGGCATCCTGGACGGACCCCTGTGCGACGCGCTGCTGGACCGGGTCGACAGCGGGTCCGTGCTGCGCGGACTGGAGGCCGAGCAGCTGTTCACCACCACCCCGGACGAGGGCCGCTCCTACCGCTACCACCAGGTGCTCCGGGACCACCTCGAGGTCACCCTCGAGGACGAGCTGCCGGTGGGGGAGGTGACGGCCCTGCACGTCCGGGCCGCGCGGCTCCTGGAGCAGGCGGGGCACCACACCGAGGCGCTGCGGGCCTACAAACGGGCTGGTGACTGGGGCGCGGCGGCCCGGCTGGTCCGCGAGCGGGCCGGGGTCGCGGACCCCGACGTCGGGGCCCTGACCACCGGCGACCTGCACCCGGCGGAGCAGAACGACCCGTGGCTGGCCGTGGCCCGGATCCGTCGGCTGCTGCGCCAGGGGTCGATCGACGACGCCCTGCTCTCCCTGCGCCTGGTCGAGGCCGCGGTCGACGACCCCGACCTGGCCGCCCACTGCGCCTCCGAGCGACGGCACGCCTCGGCCTGGTTGGGCAGCCGCGCCACCGGCGTCGAGGTCGCCCACACGCCGCTGAGCGCGGTGCGCTCGCTGACCCGCACGGTCCAGCCGCCCCGCCTCCCGGCCGACACCGGTCCGGAGTGGGGCCTGGTGTCCGCCGTCGCCCACCTGTTCGCGGGCCGGCTGGCCGAGGCCCGCGCCGAGCTGGACCGCGCCTATCCGGCGCTCGTGGGCGCGACCTGGCCCTGGCTCGCGGCCGGGATGCTCGGGGCCCTCCTCGACGTGGGCGCGCCGGGCCAGCGGGACCAGTGCGTCGCGACCCTGGAGAACCTGAGCCTGACCGCGGACGTCGAGGGTTATCCCTGGCTGGCGCGGGTCGCCCAGGGGCTGCAGGCCTGCCTGGTCCTGGAGACCGCGGGCCAGTCCTGGCGGATCGACGCCTGCCGCAGCGCCGTCGCCGCCTGCCAGCGGGACGGGGACGCCTGGGGCGAGCTCGTGGTGCGGGCCCTCACCAGCGTGGCGCTGTCGCGCCAGGGGGAGTATGCCGAGGCGCGGGTCCACCTGGACCATGCGGCGGCGACCGCCGCGACCCTCGGGGCGCCGGTGCTGGAGCTGTGGGTGCGCTCGCTGATCCTCGCCGTCATGGCGGCGACCGGGGCCGCACCGGGCCCGCTGGCCGACCGGGAGCTGACCGGGCTGGCCCGCCAGGTGGGCCTGGAGGACGTCGCCGCGGTCCTGGCCACGTGCCGGGCCGTGGTGCAGCGCGGCCCGGGTCACGGTGCGCCAGCGGCCGCGGCCGGCGGGGGCGCCTGGGTGCAGTGCCTGGGAGGGTTCCGGCTGCACCACGGGACGGACATCGACGTGATGCCGCTGCGGCCCAGGGCGCGGCTGCTGCTCATGCTCCTGGCCATGCAGCACGGCGTCGACGTGCACCGGGAGCGGCTCATCGACAGCCTCTGGCCGGGCGCCCGGCTCGACGTGGGCACCCACCGGCTGCAGGTCGCGGTGTCCAGCGTCCGCCGGCTCCTGGAGGACCACGGCGTCCCCGCGGGGGTCGTCCAGCGGCACGGGGACGCCTACCGGCTGGCGCTGCCCGGTGCCAGCGTCGACGTGCACCTGCTCGACCGGGCGATCACCGCCGTCGGCCGGGCGGTGCGGGACGCTGACCCGGTGCTGCTGGCGGACCGGGCGGCCGAGGTGCTGGAGCTCTACCAGGGGGACCTGCTGCCGGAGGTCGGGTCCGCCGAGTGGGTGCTGGACGAGCGGGACCGGCTGCGGCTCGGCGTGGCCACCGCCCTGGCGTCCTCGGCCGCGGCCTGCCTGGACCTGGGACGGCCCGACCTCGGGCTGTGGCAGGCCAGGCGGGTGGTGCAGCTCGACCCGCTGCGGGACACCGCTTGGCTCGTCCTGGCCCGGATCCAGCAGGAGCTCGGTGACCACAGTGCGGCGCAGGTGACCCTCGCCGAGCACAGCCGGGTCCGCGACCTGGTCAACGGGCGGGTGCCGGACCCGGCTAGCTCAGATCCACCTGCCGCAGCACGTGCGCGGGCGTGACCGCGGCGACCACGGCCTCGACCTGGTCGCCGTCCAGCGCGGGCCCTCCGCCGGACACCCGCACCCGGACCGACGGCACCGGGTCGCCGGGCAGGGGGGCGTGCGGGTCCGTGGACCACGACGATCCCCCCGACTCCTCGAGCTCGGCGGTGGCGCCGAAGAGCGCCTCCAGGGTCAGGTGCACGCCCAGGGGGGTGCCGAGCCAGCCCTGCAGGTCCACCGCGGACTGCAGGAGCTCGCGCTGCCGCTCCACCGGCAGGTTCGCCTGGACCGCCATGCCGACCCAGCGGGCCAGCCACGGCACCAGGTCGTCCGGGGCGGTCGCCAGGTCGAGATAGGCCGGGAGGTTGTCGAGCGTGCCGATCACGGGGGCGAGGACCTCGTCGAGCCCCGAGCAGAGCGCCTGCGCGAACTCGTCGTCGGCATACAGCCCGGGCAGCGTCGCGCCCAGGGGGTGCGGCGTGGCCAGTCCGGCGATGGTGCCCCGCATCAGCGCACCCGGACCTGGTGCTCGTAGGAGTAGACCAGCGAGGTGGGGCCGAGGTCGACCCGTTGCACCGCCTTGTCCCGTCGGCCGCTGCCCGCCTCCGCCGGGAACAGCGACACGCTGATCTCCTCGGACATGTCCACGCCGGGCACATGGGCCAGGGTGGCGTGCAGCTCGTGGGCCTGGACGTGCCGGCCGAAGGGCCAGCCGGTGCCGTCGGGTCCGCCCTGCAGCGGGTGGAAGTGCCGGTAGAGCGCCCGCAGGACCGCGTCGCGCACCTCCTGCGGGTCGTGCTGCGGCAGGGCCGTGACGCTGACGACCGCGGTCACCCAGACGTAGTCCGGCGGGGTGACCAGGATCCGGGTGCCGATGAGCCGACGCTGGTCCAGGCTCTCGCTGATCCGCTCGAGCGTCGCCTCCGGCGGGTCGAGCTCGGTCCGCTCGACCCGGCCGAGGTCGTCGCTGGCCACGTGCGGGACGACGAGCAGCCGGACGCCGCCGGCGTCCTCCGGGGTGTGGCTGGTGACGCACTCGACCCGCGCGACGTCGGGCGCGACCTCCAGGGTCAGCTCGACGAAGTCCTCCGCGGTCACCGCGCGGCCGCGGGAGCGCAGCAGCATCGGCCCGCGGACCTTGGCGTCCTCGAGGGTCTCCGGGTCCGCGCCGCCCACGGCGGCGGTCCGGTTCTCGACGCTGCCGACATAGGGCACGCTCGACTTCAGCACCCGGATCTGGCCGGCCGCCACGTTGCCCCGGCGGCCACCGCCGCACCGGTAGCCCTGGATCTGCACGCTCGCCCCGCGGGGCGGGACCGCGCCGTAGTAGCGCAGCCCGCCGTCGGCCTGCCGGACCGCCGGTCCGAACTGGACCTCCCCGGCATACGCGTCCAGCCGGAAGTGCCGGTCCTCCGGGCCCGAGGCGGCGAAGTGGGCGACCTGCTCCCACGCCTCGCTCCCGGCGTCGGTGACCACCTCCAGGACCACGGGGTCGTCGGCCGGCAGCACCGGGTGGCGGCTCAGCCGCATCCGCTGCCCGGGGGTGCCGTCGGAGCGCCCGACATCCTCCCGGCCGATGATCTCGGCGTGCACGTAGCCCGTGGTCCCGCCGACGGTCATCGCCTCGATCCCCATGATCCGCGGCGAGGCGGTGTAGGTGGGCTGCTCGGGCTCCGCCTCCACGAGGCGGCAGCGCAGCCACCCCGCCCGGTGCCGGGCGATCACGGAGGCCTGGTGGGTGTCGGGGACGTGCAGGACGATGTCGCCCGGCCGGTTCAGCCCGCCGGTGCCGTCGCTGTCCACCTGGCAGGGCACCCAGTCGGTGCCCTGCCAGGCCTCCCACACCAGCGGGGGGCGCCGGGGGTCGACGCCCACACCCGCGACGGTGCAGTCCAGGCGGAGCAGGACGGCGCACGAGGGGACGGGGTCGGAGAGTCCGACGAGCAGCTCGTCACCGACCTGCGGGGTGCGGGAGAAACAGGCGAAGCCCTGCTCGGTGTCCAGCGACCGGGTGGTCTCGGCCGGCTGCTTGTCCAGCGGCCGCACGGCGGCATGCGCGAAGGAGCACGGCACGACGTGCAGGTCCTTCAGCGTGGTGAAGACGAGCGGGTCCTGCAGGTCGGTCCGGGGCGTGGCCACCTCGGACCCGGCCCGCACCAGCACCGTCTGGGGTTGGGGCGCCGACAGCCAGAAGGTCACCGCCCCCCGCGCGGCGGCCGAGGAGCGCAGCTCGACGCCGATCATCTCCAGGAACTTGACGTAGTTGCGGTCCGGCACCCGGTTGAGCCGGTAGATCAACTGGTCGACCATCTGCGCGAACGCCTCGATGAGCGTCACGCCGGGGTCGGACACGTTGTGGTCGGTCCAGTCGGGGCAGCGTTGCTGGACCAGGCGCTTGGCGTCGTCGACCAGCTGCTGGAAGCGGCGGTCGTCCAGGTCGGGAGCGGGGAGTGCCACGGGTCACCACCTATTCCTGCTCGTCGGGGATCACGTAGAACGGGAAGACCAGGTTGCGCGGGTCGTTGTCACCGCGCAGCGTGTAGCGGATGTCGACATAGAGGGTGCCCTCGGCGTGGGCGTCGAAGCTGACCCCGACGTCGAGCAGGTCCACGCGGGGCTCCCACCGCTCGATCGCCTCCCGCACGTCGTGCGCCACCCGCCCCGCCGTGGTGGAGTTGGCCGGCCCGAAGACGTGCTCGTGGATCCGGCAGCCGAACTCCGGGCGCATCGGCCGCTCGCCCGGGGCGGTGCCCAGGATCAGCCGCAGCGACTCCTGGATCTCGCGCTCGCGGGAGACCAGGGCGACCCGGCCGGTGGCGTCCACGCCCAGCGGGAAGGCCCACCCGGCGCCGACGAAGTCGAGCCCGTTGTCGAGGTGGCTGGTCATCGTCGTCATCCTCCGATCAGCACCGTCGGGCAGCCCATGACGATCGGCGCCCCGCAGGCGGACATGTCACCCATGCGGGCGGCCGGCTTCCCGCCGATCAGCACGGTCAGGCTGCCGGGCGGGATGATCACGGAGGGCGGGTGCGGGGGCACCCCGGGGAAGGAGCAGATGTGCTGCGCGCCGACGGTGGCCGCGGGCATCCCGCCGATCAGGACGGTGGGCACACCGGGCGGGGCGATCGTGCCGGGGTGTCCGGTGGGATCGCCGACCCTGGCTGCTGGGCGCATCGCCGTTCATCTCCTTCGTATGCCGTGAGCCGGGTCTCCCGGGCTGGTGGGCTGGTGCGTGGGTCGGGTTAGTTGATCTGGACCAAGGCCGCCTTGATGGTGCAGGCCGCGCCTCCCTTCACCTCGGTCTGGGTGCTGCCCTCGAGCTTGGCGGTCAGGCCGGTGAGGTTGAGCTGGGTCTGGGCCTTGACGGAGACGCTGCCCCCGCTGCTGCTGAGGTCGACCCCGTTCTGGCCGGCGATGGTGACCTTGCCGCCCTTGAGCTCCAGGTCGCTGGTGGCCGCGTCGACCACGATCCCCTTGCTGCCTTCGATCAGCACGGTGCCGTCGCTGTGCAGGGTGATCTTCGTGCCGGCGGCGTCGAGCGTGAGCATCAGCTTGTCGTCGCTGGTCGCGACGGTGACGCCGTCGGACTTCCCCTTCTGGTCGAGCAGGTCGATGTGGTGCCCCAGCCGCGAGACCATGGAGCGCCGGTTGATGGCGCCGCTGCCCCCGTCGACCAGTTCCGGGCCCTTGGCCAGCTTGTCGACGCCGTTGTAGAGACCGCCGAGGACGTAGGGTCTGCGCACGTCGCCCAGCTCGAAGTCGACCAGCACCTCGTCGCCCACCTCGGGCATGACCAGCCATCCCCGCTCGTTGCCCGCACCGGCATGGACGGTGCGTGCCCACGGTGAGACGTAGGCGTCGTCGAGCCACGGCAGCTTCACCTTGACGCGCCCCATCTTCTCGGGGTCCTTGACGTCGGTGACCTGCCCGATGACCGGGCCACGGGGGCCGCCCGGACCGGCGCCGTTGGCCGCGAGCCCGAGCATCGTGCGGTCGTTGCGTCCGGACACGGTGAAGGTCGTCAGGTAGCCGGAGTGGGCGTCGAACCGGTGCCGGGACGAGGTGACGGTGTACTTGCCGTCGAAGGGTTCGCCCAGGCCCGTGAGGGTGATGGCGCTGTTGGCGCTCAGCTCCGGGTTGCCGCGGACCACGCCCTCGACCGCGGCGAAGCTGCCGGCGACCTCGCGGGCGAGCGACTTGGCCGCGCTGGCCACCTCGGCCTGCACCCCGAAGGGCACGTCCGTGGAGACGTACTTCTTGTTGCCGAAGATCCCGGCGAGCTTCTGGGCACTCACCTCCGGCAGGTCCACCGTCTCGGTCTTGGCAGGTTCGGTGGCGGTGAGGGCCTTCTTGCTCTTCACGTCCCAGCCGCGGACCTCGACCTCCTTGACCTGCTGGGCCGAGGTGACGACGGTCCGGACGCGCAGCAGGTCAATGCCCAGCCGCAGCGCGAGCGGCACCCGCTGGCCAGGACCTCCCGCCGCAGGCGCCGACGAGGCGCCCTCGGGCGGCCCCAGGTTCACCTTGCCCTCCCGGACCCACAAGTCCATGCCCTCCTCCCGGGCCAGCGCCTCCAGGAACTCCCAGTCGGTCTGTGCGCACTGCGAGACCTGCTCGTACACGGTCGTGGTGGACTGGATCTTCCCGACGCGGAGCCCGGCTTCCTTGACCACCTTGCTGACGATGTCGGAGGCGGTGACCTGGGTGTAGGCGGCGGTGCGCCGGCCGTGGAACAGCCGGTGGGCCGGGTCGTAGCCGCGAATGACGGTGAACGTGCCGGCCGAGTCGAACTCCGCCTCGATCGCGGTCACCTCGCCGGCCATGAGCAGCACGGGGGAGGCGGCGTCGACCGTCTGCACCGAGATCTCGACCTTGGCCCCGATCTTGGCGCCGCTCTTCTTCACGACGGTGCGACCCACGTCGCGGAAGCGGAGGGTGAACAGGTCGGGCAGTCGCTGGCTGTCCTCGACGCAGGCGTCGGTGAGCAGCCCGGCGATGTCCAGGGGCAGGGGGCTGCCGTCGACCGTGATCTGGCAGGTGCTGCTGATCGGCATCAGCCCACCCCCAGCTCGGCGGGGGTGGGCAGCAGCAGCCGGGTGCCGCGGGGCACCCGCAGCGGGTCGTCGATCCCGTTGAAGGCCGCGATCGACCGCCACATCGCCGGGTCGCCGTACTCGGCGTACGCCACCGACGCGAGGCTGTCACCGTCGATGAGCTGGTGGGCCCGGCGGACCGACCGGCCGCCGGAGGTGGGGTTCTGCCGCCACGGCGCGACCGGCATCTCCTCCAGGGAGACCTGGCACAGCGCCCGGATGGGGGTGCCGTCGGCGCTGAACAGGGTGTACTTCGCGTTCACCGAGACGATGAACGCGGCGAAGCTGGTGACCTTCCCCCACTGCAGGGCGACCAGCGGTGGAGACGGCTTCTCCTTCTTGGCGCTCGTCTCGGTCGGGGTGCAGCAGGCGAAGAGGGTCTCGACCGTGGTGACCACGCTGGTGTCGTGGGTCGCGGTCGCGTCCAGGAACATCTCCAGGGTCATCTTGCAGGGGTCGGCACCGGTGAACTGCGGGGGCCCGGCCTTCTCCGCGCCGGTGCTCGGCTTGCGCTCCCACTTGGCGGCCTTCTGGACGGTCAGCTCCTTGGGGTTGAACTGGAAGGTGATCCGGGCCTGCTCGGAGCCGACCTTGGCGGTGGTCCCGTCGGGGGAGGGCTGCAACTCGTAGATGACCAGGTTGGCGCGTTCCAGCTGGGCCCGGGTTCCCTCCGTGACCGCTCCCTTGGCGTCCGCAGGCACGGGCGGGAGTGGTGGTGCCTTCGCGGACTTGGTGACCGCCAGGGCCATCGATGAGGACATGGTGCTCACGTCCTCCCGACGGTGAACCCGTGGTGGGCCAGCTCGATGGTCTCGGTGGCCACCTTGGGCGAGTCCGTGGACAGGCTCGGTCCGGTCCACCGGATGGGGATGACCCCCTGCAGGGTCCACACGGCGACCGGCGTTTTCTCGGCGGTGAGGGCGCGGATGGTGGCGGTCACCGGCCGGGTCTGCTGGAGGATGCTGTTGATCCAGGCGACGACCTTGTCGGTGTCTTGGCAGATCGGCCGGGACAGCTTGATGTTGGAGTACTTGATCCGGGTCGGCAGCTGCCACACGAAGCTGTTGTTGCCGCCCTCCTCCCGCTGCTCCATCACCAGCTCCATCCCGAGCCCGTCACAGGTGATGAAGGCACCGAGGTTCTGTTCTCCGACGTCCACGCTCCAGCACGCCGTCACCGAGGG